>CAYRJW010000015.1:5103-30749 GCA_964424715.1 uncultured Rickettsiales bacterium
AAGAAATTCGTTTTTACAAAGTAAAAACCCAACATTAAGAGCAGACCTTGGATTCCCGCCTCCGCGGGAATGACACAAGTAGATGTAATGACCAGATATAATACCCTGACAAATAAAATAACTTTACATTGATTTTTTTTTGTTTAGAAAGTGAACCTGTCTCTATTGCCGCCTTAGCTCAGAGGCCAGAGCGGCTGATTTGTAATCAGCGGGTCGGGGGTTCAAATCCCTCAGGCGGCACCACTTCCAAACAGTTTCACTAATTATCAAAAACTTAGGGTTTTAGGCGCTTCACATTTACTAATTTTAGTACACCGTGAGGATACACATGAGCCTAAGAACATAGGTACTATTATCTCTAATACTCTAAATCCTTTAGATGTTTAGGCTGGAATTAACTGCGCCCTCTAGACTGACCAGTTGTGAACATCTCTGGTACTATGGTAGAAAAAGAATGCCCACCCAAAGGCTCATTGTTTGCTATCCTGCTGATTATATGAGCTTCAATCTGTTTTTTCTGTCCTTTTGAGCCAAATGCAAGCGCTGTCAACAGGGTGTTTTCATTCTTTATATGATTTAGAAGTTTCAAACTATGATTGAGTTTTTCTTCGGTCAGGTTAAGAAATGCCTTATTGTATTCTGGTTTTGCTTCCAATAATCTTTTAAAATTATTAAGAACTGGCAGTCCTTTATTAAAGGTTGGCATTTCTTTTATATTGATATGGAACTTTGTGTCTTCTTTTATACCACCAGACCTAATCGCCGCCCTTATCTGCCGTTCATACAGAGCAATGAACTTTAGCATTTCGAGTGACGAAGTATCATTCTTTTTATAAAGACCATTATTTTCAGCTACTTTATCCACTTTCTGTAGTTTTAATACTACGTCAACATACCTGATAAAAGGCTTTTCATTGTCTTTTGGGAAAAGGGCTACCTTTGCAAGGCTTAGTGTTTTTTCATTAAAAACAATTTCAGAAAAATCATTCTGCCATGGTGAGGCGCGGTCTATCTTTGCAGCCAGCATAGAGACGGAATTATTTAATAGTTTATAATTATCGTTATCGCTATCTACCCCTGAGATTTTACCTATTTTGGCTTCTACATTTAGATTAAGCGGCAATATTTCAATGTATTTATTGCTTTTTAAACCATTAGCTACGCTGTGGCCGTTAGAGCCGTTGCTGGGAGTTATTGTATTTCCATTGATTTCAAGAGCTAGCTTATCTATTTTTCCCCGTTGTCGCCTGTCGCGCAGCTTCCTTTCCTCTCTTGAAAGCCGTGTTTCTAAACTTTGGAATTCCTTGTTCTGTTCATTATATGTACTTACCCCATCAACTACTCTTTGCAGTAGGTCCCCATAGGAATCTATTTTATGAAAATGACTAAGATCCCCAAGGGCAGTATTTTTATTTTTGGCTTCAACATTGCTAACTACAGCAATAAATTTCAGCGCTGTAGAGAAATCGCCTGTTGTCGGGTCAGATTCCAACAGGTTCCTCTCAATCGTATCTTGATCCACTTTTTTGGGAAAACCACCTTCTTTGATTTCTGATAATACCCTGATCAGGCTGGTTGTTAGCTTTTTTGCCTCTTCAAGATTCAGCTCTTTTATATCAAGACTTATTTCCTTGGGCAAAAAGCGCTGCATTTCTTTTATAACCCCTTGCTTTACGGATGTTATACTGAAGGCCCTTAGAATCTCTCTTGCCTTTTCAAGAAAATCTATAGGTTCCTTATAGTTTGGATTGTCCGTGACAGGAATACCAAGAAAATCGTTAACCTCATTAAAAAGAGCCACTTTGGTCATCTTAAGAGTTTCTGCGGCATTTGCTTTTGCTTTCCGCAGTTCTTGGATAGTTTCATTCATTTCAATAGCATTAGCAGACACTAGAACCCCCCGTTATAGTTTTGATTTCCCGCCATACTACACTAATTGCCATGCATTTTCAACAGCTAATATAAATAAAAGCTCATTTTTTTGCAGTAGTTTATACAAACTTCTGAGCTAGTTTCAAGGTCTGATAGAACAAAGTATAACAACCCGCCCTCCTATGTACCCCATCTTAGAAACTCGCCCTATTAAACACCCCCATGCTTACTAACTATCTTCGTTAGAGTTGAAGGGAATCAAGTTGCCGACCAGCTATTTGATAGCATAAGACGGCTTGTGTTTTCATAGCTATGCTGCCCGAACTACTAATATAGTTACCATTTCTTTGTAATCAGGTTTTCATTTACTTCCCCGCAGCCGGCTCTATTGCATTAAGCTCCGATGCCAGCGCCTTATTCATACGCGCC
This sequence comes from uncultured Rickettsiales bacterium, assembly GCA_964424715.1. Classification (GTDB taxonomy): domain Bacteria; phylum Pseudomonadota; class Alphaproteobacteria; order Rickettsiales; family UBA8987; genus JAMHZE01. The sequence continues at coordinate 7,405 of CAYRJW010000015.1, forward strand.
ATACGCGGAAGCTGGAACGGATCGCGTATCATCGGTTCGGATTTTGTGTAAGGGATAGATTTTGCCATTGGCGGTTCGATGTAATTATTATCCATATTCTCCTCGGCCAGAACCGCCTGAGAGAGAAGCAGCAAAGTAACAGCAATGAATGTAAATATCCCGGTTTTCATGATAGCCCTCAAATTAGCGTTGAAAGCTTGTTATAGCACGGATTTGGGGATGGGTCAAGGCAACGACCGCTAAACATCTATCTTATCGTAAACATTCCCCAGAATGGCGCTCTGTTCCTGTATGAACTTGAAGCGTAGAGCCGGGTTACGGCCCATCAGGTGTTCTACCAGTTCGGCTGTTTTAAGGGCGGCGGATGAGCCTTCCGGCTGGGTTGGCTGGTCGTTCGCATCACGCAGGTTCGCGTCGCTTATTTCCACTTTCAGTAATATGCGCTTTTTGCGGTCCATCGTGGTCTCTTTCAGTTGTGGCGGTGTCATTTCGCCAAGACCTTTGAAACGGCCGATCTCTATCTTCTTTTTGCCGCCGTTGGAAACTTCATCGATAAGCTTGTCGCGCTGTTTTTCGGTGCTGGCATAGAATGTTTCCTTACCGTTGGAAACTCGGTATAGCGGCGGTTGCGCCAGATATAAATGGCCAGCATCTATTAATGGACGCATCTGGCGATAGAAGAATGTCATCAGCAGAGATGCAATGTGCGCGCCATCCACGTCGGCATCGGTCATTATTATTACTTTGCCGTAGCGCAGTTTTGTAATATCGAATGAAGTGCCTGGATAAACACCTAGCGCCGTGGAGAGGTCTTTTATCTCCTGGCTGTTGGTTATCTTATCATCGCCGGAAGAGGCCACGTTCAATATTTTACCGCGGATAGGAAGTATCGCCTGCGTGTTCCTGTCACGCGCCTGTTTGGCCGATCCGCCCGCGGAATCACCTTCCACGATGAAAATTTCCGTATCATCAATATTAGTAGAAGAACAATCCGCCAACTTCCCCGGCAGTCGCAGTTTTGAAGTTAATGTTTTTCGCGATGTCTCAAGCAGCTTTTTGCGATTCAATCTTTCTTCCGCACGGGTTATCACCAGATCTAAAATAGAATTCGCCGAAGCGGTATCTGCCACAAGCAGGTGATCAAAATTATCTTTCACCGCGTTCTCAACCAGCCTTGTTACTTCCTGTGATACAAGTTTTTCCTTGGTCTGGCCCTGAAAATGCGGGTCGCGGTAGAATAGTGAAAGTATGAACACACCTGAATCCAGCACATCATCCGCAGTAATTTTTTCCGCCCGTTTATTGCCGAGCTTATCGCCATAATCCCGCAGCGATTTCGTAATAGCCGCCCGGAAGCCCGCCTCATGCGTGCCGCCTTCAATGGTCGGGATGGTATTACAATATGAAAATATCTTCGGATCACAATCCGGAGAAAAACCAACAACCCACTCCACCTTACCTTTATCACCAGCAAGCTTGGCCTCACCATTATAAGGCCCCTTGCCCATTATATGGTTGCCTTTGGTCTGGTCTGCTAGGAAATCCGATATACCATTCTGGAAGAATATAACGCCTTTCGCAGGAACCTCAGAGCCTTCCTCAAGCAGATCAGGGTTACATTCCCATTTCATCCGCATCCCGGAATACAGATATGCCTTGGATTTTGCGTGCTGATATATCCTTTCCGGAGAAAAATGTATCTTCTCACCGAATATCTCCTCATCCGGATGGAACGTCACCTTAGTGCCGGAACCCTTAGAGGTTGAAGGTTTTGAAGTTAATTTCGATATAGGTTTACCGCGTGAATATTCCTGCGTATATAATTTACCCTCGCGCAGAACTTCCACAGTAAAAACAGATGAAAGCGCATTCACCACCGATATCCCAACACCATGCAAACCGCCAGATGTAGCATATGCCTTGTTAGAGAACTTACCGCCCGAATGCAGCATGGTCAATATAACTTCCAGCGCCGATTTATCAGGATATTTCGGGTGTTTATCAACCGGGATACCACGACCATTATCGGCTATCATCAGTGTTTTTGAATCTATTAGATGTATAACTATTTCGGTAGCGTGGCCTGCAACGGCTTCATCCATCGAATTATCAAGAACCTCACCGACCAGATGGTGATAAGCCGAAATATCCGTGCCGCCGATATACATCCCCGGACGCTTGCGAACCGCCTCTAACCCCTCAAGCACCTCAATGTCTTTGGCGGAATAGCTGGTATCTGGCGCCTTCTTATTTTTTACGCTTTTTGATTCCTTTGATTTTTCAGTATCTAAAAGAGAAAATAAATCTTCCATGCTCGTAAAAAAATTTAATTAGTTAAATTTATCTTGAAGAGAGTTTTTTAATACATTATATAGGACGCTGTTTATAAGCACTCCAACTAATAATACAAGGAAATTCCATGTCAAACACACATAAATCAACAAAGATCAAAATTATATTGGCTGTCGTTGCGATATTTATCGTATATTCATTACTTGGCAGGTCTTCAAGCCTTCCGGCCTTTGAAAGGAAGTATGGTGGCGATGTTATCGCTGAAGTTAACGGCAAGGATATCCGCGAGGAAGAGATCCGCGAAAGACTTGATTTCATCACCGGCGGCAAAGGCGCAAGCATCAATCTTGCTAATATCGACAATGAAGGCCTTAAAGCCATCGCCAAGGAAGTTTATGTACAAAGACTTGTACTTGATGAAGCCCTTGATAGCGACATCATGAAGGATAAAGAATTCAAGAACAAAGTAGCTGGTCTTGTACAAACCGTTTACAAGGAAAAATTCCTTGAGAATGTTGCCAAAAAAGGCATCAACGACAAGAACATCAAAACAACCTACGATGAACTTGTATCAAAAGCAAAGAACTCCAAGCAATATAAAGTAAGGCATGCCCTCTTCAAATCTGAAGATGAAGCCAAAGCCGCAAGAGCTAAGATCATTGATGGTTCTGCAACACTTGAAGAAGTTGCGAAACAAAGCTCTGCTGATAAACTTTCTGCCGCTAAAGGCGGTGATCTTGGTTATATCTTCCCTGATGAATTCGTAAAAGAATTCGCTTTCGCAGTAAAAACTGCTGAAAGAGGCGAGATCAGCCAGCCAGTAAAAACAGAGTTCGGCTATCACCTTATTAAAGTTGAAGACAGCAAACCAGCCCAGATCGTACCTTTCGACCAGGCTAAACCACGCATCGAAAAACAACTTGGTTCCGATGCGGTAAGAGCATATGTTGATAGCATCTCCAAAGATCTTAAGATCGAGGTGGTTAAAAAACCTGAACCTCGCCCGCAAGATAAAGCTGCTGCTGCCGCACAGGCTCCTGCAAAAGCCGCTCCTGCTGCCGGAAGTAAATAATTTAGTTGTCAAGTTTTCTAGTCTTCTAGTTTTCGAGCAAAATAACTTGAAAACTGACAACCTGAAAACTTGAAAACCTCTATGAACTCCAACCTCGACATCGCCTCCTACGCCGTTGAAGAAGCCAAGCGCCTCGGCGCGAGCGAGGCTGATGCGATAATAGTTGAAACTGCCGACACCTCCTTCCGCACCCGCCTCAAGAATTTTGAGAATATCGAAAGATCAGAATCGCGCGATCTTGGCATCCGCGTTTTCCTGCAGGATAAGAACGGTTATAAAACTTCCGTTATCTCCACCAATAATCTGCTGAAAAAGAATGTCACCGAAACCATCGCCCGCGCGGTGGATATTGCAAAACTCGCCCCTGCCGATGAATATTCACGCCTTGCCGAAGAAAGAGAATTCGCCGGTATCATCGCCGACCTTGAAACCTTCGACAGCGCCGAGGCCAGCAACGATGAACTGAAAAGCTGGAGCCTTGCCGCTGAAGATGCCGCCCTCTCCGTAAAAGGCATAACCAATTCCGAAGGGGCTGATGCCTCCTTCTCCACCGCCGAAACTGTAATGGTCACCTCCAAAGGTTTCAGCGGCTCATATAAGAATTCCGGTTTCACCGTTTCCGTTTCCGTAATAGCGGGACAGGATACTTTTATGGAAACCGATTATGATTACACCTATGCACGCTTCAAAAAAGATCTCGGCGACCCTGCTCTTGTGGGCAAAAATGCCGGAGAGATAACCGCAAGAAAATTAAACCCACGCAAAATAAACAGCTGCAAAGTTCCCATCATCCTCGATCCCCGCGTTTCCAAAGGCATGCTCTCCAGCCTGTGCAGCGCCATCAATGGTTCTTCAATAATAAAACGCTCCAGCTTCCTGCATGATAAAATGGGCCAGAAGATATTCCCCGGCAACATCAACATCACCGATGATCCTACCCTACTGAAAGGCCTTTCCAGCGAGCCTTTCGATGCTGAAGGCATACTCGGCGAAAAAATGTATTTAGTGAAAGATGGCGTCCTCCAGAACTGGATATTAGATATGCGCGCCGCCGCAAAACTCGGCCTTAAAACCAATGGCCGCGCCTCCCGTGGCATCTCTTCCAACCCAAGCCCGGCCAGCACCAACGTCACTATGGAAGCTGGAAATATCTCTCCCACCGATATGATAAAAGGCGTTAAACAGGGCCTTTATTTAATGGATATATTCGGCATGGGCGTAAACAACATGACCGGCGATTACAGCCAGGGTGCCAGCGGTTTCTGGATAGAAAATGGTGAAATAACCTACCCCGTCTCCGAAATAACCATCGCCGGAAACCTGCAGGATATGTTCATGAACCTGACTCCGGCCAACGACCTTAATTTAAGATATTCCAAAAATGCACCGACATTACTGATAGAAGGAATGACGGTAGCAGGGAGTTAGTCTTCAAGTTTTCTAGTTTTCAAGTTGTCAATCTAACTGGAAAACCTGAAAACTAGAAAACTTGAAAACCAATTATGAACTTTAAAATAAAACACAGATCAGGCCATGCCCGTACAGGTACGATAGAAACCGCCCACGGCAACATCCAGACACCTATATTCATGCCCGTTGGCACCGCGGCAACCGTAAAAGCAATGACCGTTGATGACCTCAACAAACTCGGCGCGGAAATAATTTTAGGCAATACCTATCACCTTATGCTCCGCCCCTCTGCCGAAATTATCGCAGAGCTTGGTGGCTTACATAAATTCATGAACTGGGATAAGCCAATCCTCACCGATTCCGGCGGATTTCAGGTTATGTCCCTTAGCAAGATACGCAAAATAAAAGAAGAAGGCGTAAAATTCCAAAGCCATCTGGATGGCACCGAATATATGCTTTCCCCGGAACGCTCCATCGAAATTCAGCATCTTCTCGGCGCCACCATAACCATGATATTCGATGAATGCACCCCTTTCCCTGCCACCCACCAGCAGGCGAAAGATTCCATGGAACTCTCTCTCCGCTGGGCCGAACGCAGCAAAAAAGCCTTCCAGCCCCGCAAAGGTTATGGATTATTCGGAATAGTACAAGGCGGCATCTACGAAGACCTGCGGATAAAGTCCGCCGAAGAACTCGGCAAAATGGATTTTGATGGCATGGCAATAGGCGGCCTCGCTGTCGGTGAAGGACAGGAAGCCATGTTCAGCACGCTCGATTTCACCATCCCCGCCATATCAGAAACCAAACCACGCTATTTAATGGGCGTCGGCAAGCCGCTCGATATAGTCGGCGCGGTACTGCGCGGCGTAGATATGTTCGATTGCGTCCTCCCCACCCGTAACGCCCGCAACGGCCAGATATTCACAAAACAAGGCGCCATAAACATCACCAACGCTAAATACGCCACCGACCCCACCCCGATAGATGCCAACTCCACCAGCGATGCCTGCCGAATCTACAGCAAAGCCTACCTCCACCATTTAATGAAAGCCGGCGAGATACTAGGCTGCATGCTCTGCACCCAAGCCAACCTGCATTTTTATCTGAATATGATGAGAGAAATAAGAACCGCCATAGAAGCCGGAACATTACAGGATTACTACAACGAAATGGCCGAAAATTATAAGAAATCCGACCAGTAACCCCTTATACTTCCCTCTCCCTAGAGGGGAGAGGACATATTTTCTTAGCAATTTATTGCTTAGAAAATATTGGTGAGGGTGAAGCGGACAGCGAATATCTCACGATCACCCTCACCCCAACCCTCTCCCCTCAAGGGAGAGGGAGCCATGGTAAAACCCCGCAAATCCGGGCAATTTAACCCAAAACTTCTATTGCCTTTTAGCTAAATTCAAGGTATAATCGAGCATAAACACAAGGATTTATCATGTCAGAAGGCCCAAATTTAGCAGCCCAGCAACAGGCCATGAACCATGGCAAAGGTGGCGGTGGTCCCAAGATAGACCTTACCATATTCAACCGTGGCGATGAATTCGTTACTACACTTATGCACGGCAAAGGCAGCCTGTATGAACAGGGCGTAAACTTCAAAGGCTCCGTTTCAATGGATGAGATCGGCTACAGGGCTGATCCCGGTTCAGCAGTTTCTGCAATGGGCAGGTCCGGTGGCATGGATCTGGGGAACAATTAATTCTTTCCGTTTCTTCTTTCATTCCTCTTACAACATGCAAATTCTGCACATTTTCCACTATGCAAAATTTGCCGATTCGTTTTATCGCAAAACTTCTTGCTCCATAACTCCCTGATATTTCAAATTTAAATCAAATATAAAATTCTGGCACGGGATATGCTTAGATAAGCTGTTATTATTTTATATTTGAAGTCATGGACGCAAGTATCATAGCATATTCAGCCCAGAAAAGTCTGTTCGACAGGCTTGAGATGGTCTCTAACGATGTGGCGAACAGCAATACATCCGGTTTCAAGCGTGAACTGGCGGTATACCTGCAACCTGCCGGTAAGATAAACGGCGCTCCTAACCCACTCCCTACACTTAAATCCGCTACCGATCTTTCACAGGCCGGCCTGCGCTCGACCGAGCGCCAGCTTGATGTCGCGATACAAGGCAACGGCTTTTTCCAGGTCGATACCCCGCTTGGCACAAGATTCACCCGCGCCGGTTCGTTCTTCACCAATGCTGAAGGCGCGCTGGTAACCGCAGAAGGTTATGCGGTAATAGGCAATGGCGGCCCGATAAACCTTCAGGCTGAGGATTACGAAGTTAAAATAGGCGAAGATGGCACCATAGTCGCCCTTACCCCAAACGGTCAGGAACCGCGCGGCGCGATAGGCGTGTTCAAATTCAGCGATAATTCCGCCCTTGAAAAGGTCGGCAACACTTTCTTCAAGACCGATGCCACCCCAGACACTGCCGAAGTAGGCGTTGATTACAAAATGGCGCAGGGCATGGTTGAAGATTCCAACGTGAACGGCGTCGCCTCAATGACCGAGATAATAGATATAAGCCGCAGCGTACAGAATCTAGCAAAGATAATACAGGACCAGCATTCACTAATAAGAAGCGCAGTACAAAGAATTACGGCCAAAGCCTAAATAATGAATTTAAAATGGAGTAACCTTTTATGATGAGAGCAGCACAGATAGCAGCAACCGGAATGAGCGCACAGCAGCTCAATGTGGAAGTTATATCGAACAACATCGCCAACCTTAATTCCACCGGTTACAAAAGAAGGATAGCCGCGTTCCAGGATCTCCTATATCAATCAATGGGCCGCGATGTCGGCACGCAAACCACTGTCGGCGGTAATATCGCCCCGGTCGGTAATCTTGTGGGACTTGGTGTTAAAACATCGGGCATATTCTCCAATAACAGTCAGGGAACATTAATTCAGACCGGCAGCACTTATGATATCGCCATACAGGGCCGCGGTTTCTTCCAGGTAACAGATGCCAACGGTAATATATACTACACCAGAGATGGCCGCTTCAGCCCGGATGCCACCGGCATATTAGTGAACGCGCAGGGCTACACGCTTGATCCCACCCTTACCATTCCGCAGGATGCCACCGCCGTTACCATCAACGCGCAGGGCGAGGTTCTTGCAACCGTTACATCCAGCACCACGCCTACCAATGTGGGCAGGATATCACTGGTGAATTTCATCAATGAAGGTGGCTTAAGGCCCGAAGGTAACAACCTCAGTTCCGAGACCGATTCCTCCGGCACCCCCATCGCCTCCAACCCAGGCGAAGTAGGTTTCGGTACATTACAACAGGGCTTCGTGGAAAACTCCAACGTCGATGCCGTGTTCGAGATAACCACCCTTATAACCGCCCAGCGCGCCTATGAACTTAACTCCAAGGTCATCTCCACCGCCGATGATATGATGAATGCAGTTAACCAGATAAGATAATTGAAAGGTAATTTATGAAAATAAATAAAATATTTTTTATCGTCTTAGCTCTTAGCCCTCAGCTCTCAGCTTTAAGCCCGTCTGCGAACGCCCAGCAGTTCCTCGCCATGAACGACCCCGTCTATACCGACGACAGCGATGAAGAGGCCCTGGTAAATGCCGAGATGGAAAATTCGCTAAAAGGTATGAACCAGCAGAATAATGCGAAGGATGATTCCCTGCCATTCGATACCCAGCCTCTGGCGGAAAGTAATATTCAGGAGAAAAAATTCTCCCTTGCTGATTCCGGCACCGCTCTTTCAAATAAGATATCCGAACATACCGGCGAAAAGAACATCACCGTTTCCGATGCCGTTTACAAACGCACCGGCGGCGCTAAAAGCTTTACTGATAAACAGGTAAAGAGCGTAAAACTGAACACCAGTTTTTCCGTTCAGGAGATAGATATAAACAATAACGAACAGAAATTCACCGCCACGTTAAAACCAGTTATCGGCAGCTTCTTTATCGAGGTCAGCGGCAATTATTCCTCCTCCGTAAAGGTCCCGGTACTTACCCGCAGCCTGGGCAAAGGCGTGCAGATATCACAGGATGATATCGAGCTGAAATACTTCCCTAAAGATCAAATTTCCGGCGGCGATGTCACCGATATCAGCACCATCATCGGTAAAACCACCACCAAGCCTCTTTCCGAAGGCAAAATGGTGTTCGAGGATGATATAAGAAGCCCGATATTAGTTGCCAAGAACAGCACCGTTTCCGCTCTTTATAAAACCAAGACCATCGAGATAAAGGCCCTTGCCGTTGCGCTAGATGATGGCGGTGAAGGCGATATCATCAGGCTCAAGAATTTCGATAGCGGCAAGATATTCAAGGCCGTTGTTCAGGCGGATGGCAATGTACTGGTAAGCGCTGCAAGCGGCGATATCAATGTTAGCTCAAATGCAGCTCCTGAAATTAATAATGTTAATTAAAACAGAGTGTTATTATGAAAACCTCCCGTAAAGAAATAATACTGGCCCTGGCAGCCCTTATGCTCACCACCTCCTGCACCCACTCGCAGGTGGACAGGCTCGGCTGGCTCGGCAAACAGCCGCCCCTTGCCCCGGTACAACCGCAAACCCAGACCGAACCGATCATGTGGCCTGCCGTGGCTGAAGAAAGGGTAAGCTATTCATCCGCCGCCTCACTGGTAGATAGCCAGTCCAAAGCATTCTTCAAAGACCAGCGCGCCGCAAAGGTCGGTGATATATTAACCGTTAACATAGCCATAAACGATCAGGCCAAACTTGATAACAAGACCGAAGGCAAACGTCAGGAATCTGATACTACCAGCGCCCCAAGCGTTTTCGGCCTTGAGCGGAAACTATTCGGCGCTCTTCCCGGCGATTATGACCCTTCAAGCCTGATAGACACCTCCACCAACGTCAACAACAAAGGCGAAGGCAAGATCGATAGAAAAGAGATAATCAACACCGACGTAGCCGCAGTAGTCACCAACATACTCAACAACGGCAACATGGTGATATACGGCAGCCAGCAGGTGAATGTGAACTTCGAGCAACGCGAGCTCACCGTACAAGGCGTCATCCGCCCGCAGGATATCTCCCCTAAGAATGAGATCCAATACAGCCAGATCGCCGAAGCCCGCATCTCCTACGGCGGCAAAGGCGTAATAAGCGACATCCAGCAACCAAGGATCGGCAACCAGATGCTAGATGTTCTAAGCCCATTCTAGTTTCGTGAACCGCTTCCACCTCTTCGTCAACACTTACCTTCCCTCTCCCTCGAGGGGAGAGGACATATTTTCTTAGCAACTTGTTGCTTAGAAAATATTGGTGAGGGTGAGGCAGTTGGAAATTAATTAGAATATATTATTTAGTGATAAAATTTATTGGTCTGGAGATTTAATAATATCCACCCTTCACCCTCACCCCACCCTCTCCCCTCAAGGGAGAGGGAATTTATTTATGGATTGCCAAACCCAATTTTTATTTTTATAAAACCCCATGACCCAAAAACCTGCGAAAAAATACACCCCCCTCAAAAAGGGCGACACTGTCGATATCATCGCCCCCGCATACGGCATAAAACCGCAAGAGGTTGAACGCATAAAACAATATCTCATCTCTCTCGGCCTTAAACCGCGCGTTCCGAAAGACCTGCTAAAAGGCGATATCATCACCTCCGCCCCGCTTGCCGTTCGTTTCAAACATTTAAAGGATGCACTCTATAACACCGAATCCAAAGCCATCTGGGCGATAAAAGGCGGCTCCGGCAGCCCGGAACTTATACCGTTACTCGCAAAATTAAAAAAACCTGCGAAGCAAAAATTATTCATCGCATTTTCCGATATCACTTCCATCCATTTTTTCCTGAACCAGAACTGGGGCTGGCAGACCGTTCACGGCCCTATCCTCTGGCAGATAGCCAGAAAGCGCATCGATGCTGAAAGTATCAAACAGATGGAAAATATCCTGTTCGGTAAAAATTACGTGCGCGAATTCAAACTCACCCCGGTAAATAAACCAGCAAAACAAAATAAAAAAATATCCGCCACCGCCATGATAGGCGGAAACCTTAAGCTGGTGCAATGCTCCATCGGCACTATCTGGCAGATAAAAGCCAAAAATAAAATTCTACTGTTCGAAGACATAAATGAAAAACCCTATCAACTCGATAGGATATTAGTACATATCCTGCAAAGCAACCTCCTGAACGGCGCCAGCGCCATAGTCTTCGGCGATTTCGAAGGCGGCGAGATAGAAATGGATATGCCATTGATCGAAAAGGTCCTGCAAAAATTCGCTAATAACACCAATATCCCCGTCTACCGCACCACCGGAATCGGCCACACCAGCCGCAACTACGCCGTCCATTTCGGCGTTCCCGGCGAGATATCGGGCAGAAAACTTAAACTTGCCAAGGTTTAGCCCTTGATTTATTGACGTTTATCTATATGATAAGCGCTCATTCATGGGGGAATCTGATGATAGATCACATCTTAAAAAAAGTTACCGAAATAACCGATCCGGGGCTTATTGCAGAATTCAAAAATAAATTTCTGGTACACTGCCTTAGAAATGTTGAGCATGTAGCATGGCCTACTATAAATGTTATGTTGGCTGGCTTTGATCAGAAAACAACCCTGCTGACCCCGGATATCCTCGATGAAAAAGCCGAAAATTATATAAAGGTCGCCTTTAAAGGCCATGAGCTTGAAGAGGAGAAGACGGAAGAGCTTTTAAAAGCTGTGGATAACTCCGTAGCGGTCTATGAAGCCGTATTTAAAGAATGTGAGACCTCCATCGATATCCAGAAGCTTGATGAAAATATCAGGTATGCGATCGATGATGAGATAATTTTTAAGAATGAAAAACCCCGCTTCATGGATTTCCTGAATCGTAATTTCAAAGATCTGCAGCCTCAGCAGAAACAGATCGATCAATCTTTAAGCTTCGGCCTCACAGGCCCCAAATACGATAAATTCATAACTGAGGTAAAAAACTACCTTTCAAAAGGAGACGGCAGCGAGGAATTTTATAAAGCCATGCGGCTCCCTAATACTAAATTTCTGGAGCTTGAGATATATTCGCTATTAAGGGATCATGCAACTCCACCAATGACACCCTACAAAATTGAAAAAATGGGCCGGGAATTTGGAGAAGATATGGCCGACCTTCTGGATATGCCGGAAGATACCGCCAAGGCTGAACATTATCAAAAGAATTTAGTAGATACTCTGACAAAAAAATACACACAACTCGGTGGCCCCTCTCAGGAAGAAATAAATAAACATGGCCTCACAGGTGATAATTTCGATGCTCTGATCAAACAGATGCGGATAATCATGCATGAGGTTCCGGATATCCTGAATGAATCTCTGGCATTTCATATCTTATCAGACATTACACCGCCAATGACCATTAAGAAGATCGAAAAAATATCGCAGGACTACATTAAAAACCTGCCTGGTTATATAAAAGCAGGCACTGGCACATATGACCGTCTGGTACAATATGTCAGCCAAAATGCAGATTCTATCCGCAAAACCTTTTACGACCACTTAATAGAAGAATATACAAAACTAAATGTCCCCTCGCAGGAACAGATAGCAAAGGCCAGCCACATGGAAAGGGCTTAATGGTTACCTCCCGATTAAGAATTTTTAATGAATATAAAAATCCCATAAAGATTTCTGTTTTAATCTTATAAAACAGTGTTATACTTAACTCCTGCCCCGAGAAATCAGCAATGGCTCCGGGACCGACCTTAATCGATTGATTTATATGGTTTTTTAAAAACATATATTGTTAACGATTTATTAACCTTTTTATGATATAATATGAACAATATAGCTCAAATACTGGGCCAGATTGGGGAAAATGGAACTATGCCTTCAGAATTACAGAACAAGACCTATAAAAGCATGATGGATACCTATGATACCGTCGATGATATGCTTGCCGGCCTTGAAAAATATGGTAATGTTGCCGATCCATACATAAAAAACCTTCAAAAACTGATAGATACCATTGAAAAGAACAATGAGATCATGATAAACAACTTCTTTAAGTACATGGAAAGCGGCAAAGCTTTATCAGGAATAGAGAAATTAAAGATTGAAAATTCTGTAAAAACAACTAGAATAGCCATTCAACAATTTTTAAGTAAGATCAACTAACCGGGGGTTTACATGTCACAACAAGCAGCAATAGCGCAATTCATAACTAATAATACCAAGAAACTGGATAAGCAATTTTCCGATATAGAAAATAACATCGCCAATCTTGTGCTAAGCCATGAGCATGGTTCAGAAGCAAATACATCCAAGAAAAGATAATATCTTCCGCGGAGCCTTTCTTTATTTCAATGATTTTTATTATTATAAGCAAGCGGCCTTTTCGCATGCGTATATAATTTACGCCAACAAAACCGCAATCAACCTATTCGTGGCTCATAGCCTTGATTATCTCAATGATGTGCTTGCGCTTGGAAGGTTCTTTTATTTTATAGAACTCACGCACTAATATTATCGTTTCTTTCGATTCAAAAACATCGGCTTTGGCGAAAGCGCCGGTGGCGTCCTCAGCGAAGGCATATTTTTTGTCTGATGGTTTTTCATCAAGGTCCTTGAAGAAGAATACGATGTCTGTGCCAAGTATCTTCGCAAAATCATACAATCTTGCGGCGGAGATGCGGTTCACACCTTTCTCATATTTCTGCACTTGCTGAAAGGTTATACCGGATTCCTGGGCAAGCGAATTCTGGCTCAAACCCTTCATGTTACGAAGCTGACGGAGTTTCTTCCCTATCTGTACGTCTATATTATTTTCGCTCATCTATATAAAACCTTTAAATTAATGTACTATTTTAGAACAAATAATTAAAGATAGCATCAACAATAATCAAGTAAAAACGTTTTAATTAATCATTATTTTTTATAGAGATAACCTAGGGTTTCTTAGTATCGGCGATATTAAACTTAGAGTTTAAACTGATCCCCCAGATATACATCTTTAACGGCTTTGGAGCGGATTATTTTTTCAGGCGAACCTTCTTCCAGCACCATTCCGTCGTGTATTATATAGGCACGGTCTACAATTGCAAGTGTTTCGCGAACATTGTGATCCGTTATGAGAACGCCTATGCCTCTGTCCTTCAGTTTCGCTATTAAATTGCGCACTTCCGCCACTGCAATGGGGTCGATACCGGCCAGCGGTTCATCAAGCAGCATGAATAGAGGGTCAGAAGCAAGCGCGCGGGCTATCTCCGCCCTTCTCCGTTCACCGCCGGAAAGCGCCACTGCTGAGACATTGCGCAGATGCGATATAGAAAATTCCGCCAGCAGGTCTTCCAGCTTTTTGTGCCGATTTATGGCAATCGGTTCGGTAATTTCCAGTATCGACATTATATTCTGCTCCACCGTCATACCCCTGAATATCGAGGTTTCCTGCGGCAGATAGCCAAGCCCCATACGCGCGCGCTGATACATTGGCAGAAATGTTATATCTTTACCTTTCAGCAATATTTGGCCGTAATCCGGCTTTATCAGGCCCATCACCATATAGAATGTGGTTGTTTTGCCTGCGCCGTTCGGCCCTAAAATACCGATCGCCTCACCCGGTGTAAGCGTGAATGATATATCCCGCACTGCCGGTTTATTGCCATAGGTTTTGCCCAGGTTTTTCACCTCAAGCCCTAAATAACCTTCCTCGTTCGGGTCGATATTCCTGCTCTTTACCGGCCGTTTCGGCGAGTAAACACCATTAGGATTACCGTTTTGTGGAAAATTATTTTCTATATCCTGCGAATCTGTCATAAGGAGCCATTCTACAAAATTATTTCAGAATCTCAAATTAAAACATCTTAACTATATACATTTATCTTTGAAAGTGGAAAAGATTGTATTATTAAATCTTCAAATTAATTTCGTTTAAATTATTGTTACATGCCAGTTATCACATTACCAGACGGTTCAAAAAGACCCTTCGAGAAACCAGTTTCCGCCTATGAAGTAGCCGAAAGCATCGGCGCAGGCCTTGCTAAAGCCGCCATCGCCGCGAAAGTGGATGGTATCCAGCGCGATATTTACCTACCGATCGAAAAAGATTCCGCCCTCGAAATTCTTACTCTGAAAAATCCCGAAGGCCTCGATATAATGCGCCACACTCTAACGGCACAGGTCCTTGCACGCGCATTAAAAGAATTATTCCCCGATGTAAAACTCGCGATAGGCCCAACTATCGAAAGTGGTTTTTATTACGATATTTCTTCCCCGCATAAAATCTCTACCGATGATTTTCCGAAGATAGAAAATAAAATGTTGGAAATAATCGCCGAGGCCAAAACCGTAAAACGCGAAATGCTCGCAAAGGCCGATGCCATAAAGCTTTTTAAAGACAGGGGCGAAAGTTTCAAAGTTGATATTATCGAGAACGCGAAAGAAGATGACACTACCGAAGCCGGCAAAATTTCCATCTACTGGCAAGGCGATGACAAGAATTTCGTCGATCTCTGCCGCGGCCCTCACCTTTCCAATTTAAATAAAATTCCACTCGCATTCAAACTGACAAAAGTAAGCGGAGCCTATTGGCGCGCCGATGCGAATAACGAACAGCTACAAAGAATTTACGGCGCTGCTTTCGCCGACAAGAAACAGCTCGATGCCTATTTAATGATGATCGATGAAGCCGAAAAACGCGATCACAGAAAAATTGGCCGCGAGTTAAAATTATTCCACATTCAGGAAGAAGCCGTAGGCCAGGTATTCTGGCACCCTGCCGGCTGGAGCCTTTACCAGACATTACAGAATTACATCGGCAAAAAAATCCGTGATAACGGTTATGTCGAAGTTAAAACCCCGATACTGGTCGATAGAAAACTCTGGGAAGAATCCGGCCACTGGGAAAAATTCCGTGAGAATATGTTTACCTCTGAATCGGAAGATAAAGTTCTTGCCATAAAACCAATGAACTGCCCATGCCACGTACAAATTTTTAAACAGGATCATGTAAGCTACAAACAACTCCCTATCCGCATGGCCGAATTCGGCATGTGCCACAGGAACGAGCCAAGCGGTGGTTTACACGGCCTTATGCGCGTCCGCGGCTTCACTCAGGATGATGCGCACATCTTCTGCACCGAAGAACAGATCGAGGAAGAAGTTGTAAAATTCTGCGACCTCCTAAAAGAAGTTTACAAAGAGCTCGGCTTTGAAAAAGTAAAAGTAAAATTCTCCGACCGCCCCGCAACCCGCGCCGGCACTGATGCCACATGGGATAAAGCCGAAGGCGCACTCACACAGGCCGTTAAAGCCACCAACCTGGAATATACCCTAAACCCCGGCGAAGGCGCCTTCTACGGCCCTAAGCTGGAATTCGTACTAACTGATGCCATCGGCCGCGACTGGCAATGCGGCACCTTACAGGTAGATTTTGTATTGCCAGAACGCCTCGATGCCAACTATATCGGCAGCGATGACAAAAAGCACCGCCCGGTAATGCTACACCGCGCCATCCTCGGCAGCTTTGAGCGTTTCATCGGAATATTGATAGAACAATATGCCGGCAAATTCCCCCTCTGGCTCGCCCCTGAACAAGTGGTGATATGCACCATAACCGAGGCCCAGAATGATTACGCCAAACAAATAAAACAACAGCTCGAAGCCCTGAATATCCGCACCCTTATCGATCTCCGCAACGAAAAGATCAGCTACAAGATACGCGAACACATGGTCGATAAAATTCCGGTAGTATTCACCGTCGGCGCCAAAGAAGTTGAGACCAACCAGGTAAATATCCGCCGCCTCGGCAGCGAAAAGCAGGAAACGCTTGATTTATCCATCGCACTGACTAAATTAAGAGAAGAAATAGACTCAAAACGGTGATTGTAAGCAGTGCTGGAATCTTAAATTCCAGTTACCAGATTCCAGTTACCAGTTACCAACCTAAGGAGAACTACTATAACCGACCTGAAAAAACCCGCTAGCTCTGGCAGCAAATATGGCCAGCAGAGAAATGCTCCAAAAGGCCCACGCGCCAACAATAATATCAAAGCAGACCCTATCCGCGTTATCGACCAGAATGGCGAAATGCTTGGTGTCATCTCCCTCCGGGAAGCACTTTCCAAAGCGCAGGATGCCGGTTTCGATCTTGTCGAAGTTTCCCCGAATGCCGCACCGCCAGTGTGCAAAATAATGAATTACGGCAAATTCCTCTACGAAGAACAGAAGAAAAAGAAGGAAGCCAAAAAACACCAGAAGGTCGTTCACATCAAAGAAATTAAAATGCGTATAACTACTGATCCGCACGATCTTGAATACCGCCTGAAACAATGCCACGCCTGGATAAAAGACGGCGACAAAGTAAAATTCAGCCTAAAATTCCGCGGCCGCGAACAAGCCCACGCCGATATAGCCCGCGCGAAGTTTGCTAGTATAATTGAAGAGTTAAAAGAAGTGACCAAGATAGAAAGCTACCCAAGAATGGAAGGGAATCAGCTGGTTATGACATTGGGGCCGGTTGGGAAGTAAAGGTTATTTACACTATTTCAGTAGCAACTTTACTTTTTGAAGTTTCTCTCTGATACCATTGAGTTCCTTCTTTAACCTCAACCACAGGAAGTTTTAATGCTTCCTTAGTATAACCATTCATGAAATTACTATATGCTAATGGAACCACTTTCATTAAAACCATTGGAGGAATGATTTTTGCAGCATCCTCTGTCGGTCTTAAAAACTGCGCTATGACCTGATTACCCTGACCGCCTTCAGCTTTTTCCAATGTTTCAATAAGCAGTTTAGGTAATTTTTTTCCGGTAAGCTTCTCAGTAACACTGATAAAATCACTGCAGGCCTTTGCTATCCTTTCTTTTGCCTTTTCAACCTGCCCTTCTAGCAGTAGCGATGGGTTACATATCTGCACTGTTGCTGCTTTCCTTAAGGCTTTTATTACCGGATCTGTACCGCCCATATCAGGACCAAGTATATCATGATATTCCTCAGATAGCCTTTTCTTAAGAATAGATTTTGAAAACGGATCAAGGCTTCCTTCCTGCATAAATGCCTTATAGCTGTCATCCCGCATTGAGATATTATGGCTTTCCTGATGCCTTTCCAGTCTTTCTTGAAGGTGGGTAAATCTTATATGATAATAATTCTGCTCATCCGGGATATCGCTTTTACCGAATCTTGCAGCAGCTTTATCGGCAGATTCAGTTATTCCCTGAATACGCTTGTTTGCATAATAAACTTTATTTATCTCTTCCCCAACATGAATATACCTGTTCATTTCTTCTGCAGATAATTTAAGGTTATGGGAAGCAGCCACTTCACTCATTCTTTCTTCAAGGCATCTTCTGGTAAGTATTGCGTCAGGTTTTTTCGGCATCCTGCCATACTCTCCCAGAACCTGCTTCTGAAGATGTCTGTCCTTTGGATTAAGAGAAACCGTTTCCGGGGTCAGCAGACTTACTATATCCGCATCAGCACTATAATTTTTTGAAGTATAGAATTTATTAAGGAATAATTTCGTATTTTGTTCGCGTAGGAAATAGAACGGGGTGACATCATCAGGAGCACCATCAAATTCCTTGAATTTCTTTTCACACTCCAGATAATCTACCAGATAATCCCTTTCAGCATAACGGCCTTTTGCATTAGCGCCCACGACCTTGTTGCTGAGTAGGTCATTTACAGTATAAAGTGCACCGCCACCGGGAATATCGGCCTTTTCAAAAAGATCCACAACCTTTTTTATATGTTTGTTAAGCTCAGCCCCTGAATATTTATGTGAATATACTTATAGTAGTTTTGTCTGAAGGTCTTTTACGCCTATCCAGCTTTTAGAAAGTTCCGCCGATAGCTTTTTAGTTGCCTGATTAACCTTATCCATCCCCTCTTTATTATATACAACCTTATCAGGGAACATTCTTATTATCTCATTAGGGTCAGGCTGCGCCATGCCATCGGAAAGTCCTTTACCAAGACCGGTATGAATTATAGCATCCCTACTAGAATCTATGGCACCAATAAAAGTTTCAATTTCCTTATAAGCATTTCCGTAAGTACAATGCGTATGATATCCAAATTTTATCTTTTTCGGCAGGGTCTCATCCATCCATTGCGTTAATTCTTTTAGAACTTCTAAATTAGCACTGCCGGAATGACTTTTATAATTTATCTGGTCGGCGCCATAATCTACTGCAAGGCACGCATACTCCTTAAGTTTATCCACATTATATCCCATACCCTGAATGGAAATATCAACCTGCACATGAAGGCCCTGCTCCTTTGCAAGCTCTATCTGCCTTTTAACGACCTCAAAATTATTTGCGCCGGAAAATATACGCACCGAATTACCAATGGCAGGTATCTTCTCAAAGAATAATTTTGCGATATCATTATCGCAGGCAGAATATCCGTTCAGGGATTCTTCTCTTATAAGACCATGTACCACAAATTTCTCTGCAGTGGGCTTACCAAGGTTCTTGAATGATTTTCTTCCAAAATAGAATGGGTCATGGCGTTGCTTGGAATATGCAACAGTCTGGTTACCGCCGAAATTCTCGATACCGGAAAACCCGGCCTCAATATAGAGCGGTTTCAATGTGCCGTATTTTTCCAGAGTCCGCCTATCCAGCTCTGCAAAACCCTCGTTAGACTGGTGATAATCCCTTACACAAGCCTGTAATTCAATTTTTCCTACCATATTCCAATATGTTTTATTTGATTATATCACAAAAAGGTTAATAAACCATTAATGGAGACCAGATTTATACGATCCAACAATCTATTGATATAGAATGATTAAACCCCACCAGATAGCGTTCAGTGTACTATTTACACTCTAGAATGTCAACCTTAATTCCTTGGCGGCCTTAACCTCGTCCGAGCGCCTGCGAGGCGTGGATATCGGGTTGTTGTGCAGTTCAGCGCCCTTCCCGGCTTTGGCTTCCAGCGCTATTTTGCGCAGAACGGCTACCAAACGGTCAAGCGAGGCTTTGCTTTCGGTCTCGGTGGGTTCAACCAGCATGGCGGCCTGAACTACCAGCGGGAAGTAAACGGTCATCGGGTGGATGCCGTATTCTACCATGGTTTTCGCAATATCCATCGTGGTAACGCCGTGTTCCTTCTGGAATTTGTCGTTCATTATGAATTCATGCATGCAGTGATGCTGCGGGAATGAGATGTTATAAAGATCATCCAGCTGCGATTTAACATAATTCGCGTTAAGCACCGCATCTTCCGCCACCTGACGAAGGCCATCGCCGCCGTGGGAAAGCATGTATGAAAGCGCGCGGACGAACATTCCGAACTGGCCCTGAAAACCTTTCAAGCGGCCAAAGCTGTTCTCGTTATGCTGTTCAAGATAGAATTTCTCGCCATCCTTCCGAAGGATAGGAACCGGCAGATATGGCGAAAGCTCCTCGCACACCGCGATAGGGCCGCAGCCCGGACCGCCGCCGCCATGCGGGGTTGAGAATGTTTTATGTAAATTGAAATGCATCACATCCACGCCGAAATGCGCAGGCTTTACCTTGCCCACGATCGCATTGAAGTTCGCGCCGTCGCAATAGAAATATGCATTTATCTTGTGCAGCTCTTCCGCAAGCTTATGCGCGTTGGTCTCGTAAAGACCGCAAGTGTTAGGGTTTGTAAGCATCATCCCCGCAACATTATCGTTAAGTTTTGTTTTAAAAATCTCAAAATCCACCAATCCATCCTTACCGGTTGGCAGGGTCACTATCTCAAACCCGCAGGCCGCAGCCGTTGCCGGGTTAGTGCCGTGTGCGGAATCAGGAATTAACATTATCTTTTTATGATGCCTTCCAAGCGCCTCGTGAGCGCGGCGGATAGCCATGACACCGGCAAATTCACCATGCGCACCCGCAGCCGGGTTAAGCGTTACCGAATGCAGTCCGGAAACTTCCTTCAGCCATTCCTGCAATTCCCACATCAGCGCAAACGCGCCCTGTGTGGTAGATGCCGGCTGTAGCGGGTGAAGGTTCGCAAACCCATCCATACGCGCATTCTTCTCATTTATGCGCGGGTTATGTTTCATCGTGCATGAACCAAGCGGAAAAATGCCCGAATCAATAGAATAATTCAGCGTAGAAAGGCGAACAAAATGCCTCATAACATCCGGCTCCGAAGCCTGTGGAAGCCCTATAGATGCCCTCTCCGGCTCACCGGTACGATTCTTGAAATTCTCCACCGAAGGCAGATCAACCCCACAAGCGCCTTCAACCGATTGCTCCAGCAATAATTTCTCCTCATACTTCAACCCCCGCGAACCACCAATTATCGCATCCAGATTCTCATCTTTCATTTTGCTGCTCTCTTCATTTTTTATTTTTAATGCTGTCGCTGTCATGATATTTTATGCCCTATTTCAATTCATTCCCTAATTCCGTAACAAGCCTTTCAATATGCTCATCCGTGGTCAATTCCGTAACCGCCATTATTATTTTATTCTTATCCACCGCATAACCCGCGATGATATTTTTCGTGGTCAGTTTTTCAACCAGCGCTTTGGAATCTCCCGGAACCTCAATAGTGAATTCATTGAAGAATGTTTTATTCAGCAATTTTATGCCTTTTATTTTCGCCAGCGCATCGGCCAGTTTGCAGGCTTTGTCGTGGTTTATTTTCGCGAGTTGTTTGAAGCCAACTTCACCAAGAAGAGAAAGATGAACCGTGAACGCAAGCGCCATCAAACCCTGGTTCGAGCAGATGTTAGAGGTCGCTTTCTCGCGGCGGATATGTTGTTCACGTGTACTCAACGTTAAGCAAAAGCTGCGCTTGCCGTCAGCATCTTCCGTCATACCGCATAAACGGCCCGGCATCTGGCGGATGAATTCTTTTTTGCAGGCGAAGAAACCCAAGTGAGGGCCGCCATAGCTCATGTTAACGCCGATGGATTGCGCTTCGCCGCAGACTATATCAGCCTGAACTGGCGGGTTCATTAAGCCTAGCGAAAGTATCTCTGAAACTACAACAACAAGTAACGCGCCTTTTTCGGTGCAGAGTTTTCTTATCTTTTCCAGTTGGATTATGGTACCGTAAAAATTCGGTGTCTGCACGATAACGCAGGCAGTATCCTCGCAAGGTTCATCGTTGCTTTCGATATATTCGATATGATCGTGATAGCGCAGGTTCGTTGCGATAACTTCCTTATATTCCGGGTTAACGCAGGTAAGCACGCGCACCTTATTGCGGCCATTCTTCACACGTAGCGCCATAAGCGCGGCCTCCGCAGCGGCTGTCGCACCATCATACATTGAAGCATTGGCAACATCCATGCCCGTTAAGCGCGCGATGTAGGTCTGGAATTCAAATATAACATTCAGATTACCCTGCGATATCTCCGGCTGGTATGGCGTATAGGAAGTCAAAAATTCCGAACGCTGAATGATGTAATCAACCGTGGAAGGGATATAATGGTTATAGCACCCGCCACCAAGGAAGAACGCCGTTTTAGAAGCCGAAAGATTTTTATCGGCATAATTCTTCAGACGCCTTTCCACCTCCAGCTCACCCGCATGCTGCGGCAGATTCACCTTCTCCGACTTCTTCATTATCTCCGCCGGAATCCCGGAATAAAGCTCATTAACATTTTTTACACCGATAGAGGAAAGCATTTCCTCACGGTCTTGTTTTGTCAGTGGTAGGTAGCGCATAGTTTAGTCCCTAGTTAGAATTTACGAAAAGATAAATTCGTAGATTTCGTCAGTTCATTATCCTAATGTAATGTTTTCAAATAATCCTGATACTCGCTTTCGCTCATCAGTTCTGCGAGTTCTGCGGTATCATCAACTTTAATTTTTGCGATCCAGCCTTTTTCAAGCGGTTCTTTCAGCTGGTCGACATTATCACCAAGCGCGGTGTTAACATCAACAACCTCACCAGCGATAGGCGTATAGATTTCCGATGCTATCTTCACGGATTCAACAACCGCAAAATCCTTGCCTTTCGCAAGCTTCATGCCTTTTTCCGGCAGTTGGATGAACACCAGATCGCCCAGCGCATCCTTCGCGTAATCAGTGATGCCAATGGTTATTACATTGCCTTCAACTTTGATACTTTCATGTTCTTTTGTGTATTTTATTTCAGCCATGTTCTTTTCCTTTCTTAAGTTTATTAATTCATTTTCTTAGTTTTCGCTGCAACGAGCGGGAATTTCTTTACCTGCGCCGGATATTCCTTGCCGCGTACCATTACTGAAAGGCTCTCGCCCTCAGTGCCGAATTCCTTGGCTACATAGCCCATCGCGATAGGCAGATTCAGTGAAGGTGAAAAACCACCGCTTGTGATAGTTCCGACTTTGCTACCATTCTTATAAATTTCCGCACCCTCGCGTGCAACTATTTTTTCATTTATTACAAGGCCGATACGTTTACGCGCCGCGCCGGCAGTTTTCTGCCCTAGGATAACCGGCGAACCGATAAATCCTTTATGTTCCTTGGTTATCACCCAGCCAAGACCAGCTTCAACCGGCGATGTCTTATCATCAATATCATGCCCGTAAAGCGGATAGCCCATTTCAAGACGCAATGAATCACGGCAACCAAGACCGGCTGGTTTTGCTTTGCCTTCAAGCGTCAACGCATTCCAA
>CAYRJW010000016.1:0-30276 GCA_964424715.1 uncultured Rickettsiales bacterium
ATGGGAATTCTTTGCCATGCCTGAAAGGAATTTTCGGCTTCTTTAAGTTTCTTATCAACTTCCCTGTCGGAATATTCCCGGTATTCTTTTATTATCTTTGAATTAGCCGGGTTTACAGAGATAGCCATAAATTCCAGTTGGTTATTTTTCTATACCAAGCGAACCAAGAGTTTGTAATGATACGCCCTTAACGCTGAAACCAAGGGTTGCCTGAAATTCATCAACCGCTTTCTGCGTATTGTTGCCTATCACCCCATCAACCGAGCTAAGATCATAACCTTTGGCAACCAGCGCGCCCTGAAGGCGTTTAACGGTATCTTTTCCTAACTCATCACCGCACACAACAGGCATCCATTGCTGCTTATCAGGAGTTACTGCAATCTTTTTCTTTTCAACCCTGTATTCAGCCGGAATCTCTATGGTTTTGCTGGTGGCATCATTAACAAGTATCTGTTTCTTTATCTTTTTAGTCTTGGCAGGTATCACTTGTTGTTCAACGCGCGCTTCGGTATCTACCACCTGTTTTGTTACTGTTTTTGTCACTGCCGGGATGGTCCTTGTCTCGCGCTTTTCTTCCTCAATAAGAACCTGTTTTGTTTCGTTCCTGTATTCTTCCGGCTCTTCAACCAGCTTCATCACGCCATTCTTTCCCACTTCCTTCCAGACCTTTCTGGCAGGATGTACCAGTATCTTTTCAGTTACCTCATCATATTTTGCTGGAGATATAATAACTTCCTCGGTCGTTTCCGGGGTTATCACCACTATCTCTTCAATTGTTTTATAAGTGGCCGGTATCTCAACAAGTTTGGTTGAGGATTCTTTTATGACAATTTCCTCTTCAACATCTTTATATTCCGCAGGAACCTGTATGGTCTTGTGGCTGGCCTCTTTCACTAATATATTTTCTTCCACCTCTTTATATTCGCCAAAAACGGTTGCTTTTGCCACGCACTGGCCAACCATCGCAGAGTCCACCGGCGGTAGCTCATCGCTTGCTTCTGTGGTCTCAGCCGGTGCCGTTTCTTCTGCTGCAACATCAGTTTCAGCTTCAGCAGGCACGTCTTTTACATACATCTCCTTATTCATTTTATATACCAGAGATGCCGGCTTATGAAGTTTAGGAAGTTCTGTTATTTCCTTTTCGGGTGCGGCTTTTTCTTCTGCCGGTTCATCGATATATATTTTATCTGCAGGTATCCTCGGTGCCCTCACCAGTTCAGGTTCTTCCGCAACGATCTCGGGAGAAGCGGATAGCTTCGGCACTTCTTTTTCTTCTACTTCCTGTGTGATGGCTATCGGGTTGGTCTCGGTTGTTTCCTCATGTGTTTTTTTGAACAGATGGGCAGAGGTTCCTATATTATCGGAAATAGGCGGAGTAATCGCCCCCATTGATGAAGGGCTGCCCAGCGCCGGATTATCGCTGGTTTCCAGATACATGCTATCGGCCTTACGCTGGATCTTATCCGAGCATGAGGTCAAACCCGCCAGAACAAGAATTATTATTGATATTCCCAGAAAATTTTTCATTTGAGCCGTACCCCTTAAGATTGATTTGCAAATATAACTAATAAAATCATAAATAAAAAAGTAAATGATTTAAATATAAATGGTTGCCGTGGCGGTAACTGCCAACCCTTCCTTGCGACCTAGAAACCCTAGATTCTCGGTAGTGGTGGCTTTTATATTTATAAGGCTTTTATCTATACCCAGAACTTTGGCGGTGGATATCTTCATTTTATCCTTATGTATCTTCATTTTCGGTTCTTCGCATATTATGGTTATATCCACATTACCTATCTCGCCGCCGCGCTTCCTTATCTCATTCACGCTATGTTCAAGAAAAATTGCCGAGTCCGCGTTCTTCCATTTCATGTCGCTATCGGGAAAATGTTCGCCGATATCACCAAGGCCTGCAGCGCCTAAGATAGCATCAGTAAGCGCATGCCACGCACAATCCGCATCGGAATGGCCTTTTAATTTTCTGGAATAGGGGATCTTGATGCCACATAATATAACGCCATCACCCGGTTCAAACTGGTGTACATCAAAGCCGGTTCCTACTCTGGTATTTTTCTGCTGCTGCATTCTGGCGATCTTTAGGTCTTCTTCGGTGGTTATCTTATAATTATTATATTCACCTTCAACGATTTTTACTTTAATGCCAGCTTTTTCGGCCAGTGCTGCATCGTCGGTGAATTCAGCATCCTTATATTTACGGTGAAGATTTGAGATGATGTCAAATTTAAAACCCTGCGGTGTCTGTGCCGCATATAATTTTTCACGACTCAGGGTCTGGGTTACTATCATATCATCGGATGATTTTATAGTGTCCTTTACTTTCACTGCCGGCAGTACTGCATCGGAATTTTTCAGTTCATTTATTACGTTATTTATTATGTTCCCTGAAACAAAGGGCCGCGCGCCATCATGTATAAGCACGAATTCCGGGTTCAGTTCCGATAATTTTTCCAGCCCCAGATGCACCGAATCCTGCCTGAGCTTGCCGCCGAAGCAATAGACCAGTTCTTCATATTTGCCTGAGAATTCCTTAAAAAGCGCCTCATGCTCCCTTGAGATGACAACGCATACCTTGTCAACCAACTCGCTGTTATAAAAGGCTTTTATGGTTTTTTCCAATATAGTTTCGCTGCCTATCTTCTGATATTGCTTAGGTATATCTCCGCCTATCCTGCTGCCATTGCCGCCGGCTACGATAAGCGCAGATATCTTAACTGTTCTGTTGTTTTTTCCGTTCATTTTGGTATAAGCCTGCAATAAATAATTATTATTTTAAATAATAAACTTAAGTGAAAATTAAAATAGGAAATATTGAGCTGGATAACAATGTTATTCTTGCACCGATGAGCGGCGTCACCGATCCGCCATTCCGCAGGCTGGTCAAAAAGAAATATGGCGCGGCGCTGGTGGTGAGCGAGATGATAGCCAGCAAAGCCATGGTGC
This sequence comes from uncultured Rickettsiales bacterium, assembly GCA_964424715.1. Taxonomy (GTDB): domain Bacteria; phylum Pseudomonadota; class Alphaproteobacteria; order Rickettsiales; family UBA8987; genus JAMHZE01. The sequence goes on from CAYRJW010000016.1 coordinate 2,962, forward strand.
TGAAGGAAAAAGAGAATTTTAAGAAAGCCGGGGTTGAAGATGCCACTGAAACTTACCCGCTATCAGTACAACTTGCGGGCTGCGAGGCCGATATAATGGCCGAAGCCGCAAAACTGAACGAAGACAGGGGCGCGCATATAATAGATATAAATTACGGCTGCCCGGTAAAAAAAGTTACCAACGGCCAGTTCTCCGGCAGCGCGATGATGAAAGATGAAAAACTCGCCGCGGAAGTTCTGGAAGCCACCGTTAACGCAGTAAAAATTCCCGTAACATTAAAAATGCGCATGGGCTGGGACCATAGCAGCCTCAACGCCCCCAAACTCGCGAAGATAGCTGAAGATCTCGGCATAAAAATGATAACCATCCACGGCCGCACCCGCTGCCAGTTCTATGAAGGCAAGGCGAATTGGGGCTTTGTCCGGAGCGTGAAAGATGCAGTTAAAATTCCTGTGATAGTCAACGGTGATATAAAAACCTTTGAAGATGCGCGCAAAGCCCTCGATGAATCCGGCGCCGATGGCGTAATGATCGGCCGCGGTGCATATGGTCGCCCATGGTTCGTGAATCAGGTCGCCCAATATCTGCAAAACAAAACCATCACCCCGGAACCTAGCTATCAGGAACAATATGAAACGGTAATAGAACATTACGATTCCATGATAGAACATTACGGCCAGGAGGTCGGCGGCCGCATGGCAAAAAAACATTTGGGCTGGTACTCCGCCGGAAAACAATCCTCCGCCGAATTCCGCGACAAAATAATGAAAGAAAGCGAACCTGAAAAAGTAAGATCATTGCTCAAAAACTTCTTCGATCACCAGATGGAAGTTTCAGTCAGTTAGAGGGATAACCTCAATGCCCAATCTATTATCTTTAGTTTACAGGCTGTTATTAAAGGGCCCCCATTAACGATTTGTTAACCTTTTTGTGGTATAATAAGCCTTGGATGAGAAATCAAAAGAGTAGCCTATGGAAAATGATCAGGATCTTACCGAGATAATATTTGTAGCGACAATATCCGAGGCGCAGGCAAAAAATATATCAGATACCTTTATCAACTCAGTGAAAACTGGTTTGCGAGGTGAGGACAAGAAAAATTATAAAATTTCCAGAACAGATAAAAATGGTTTAGCGGTCTATACAAAGAATGCTAAAGGCGAAGAGATATTATCGTTTGAATTCATGAAGACCGATGATGGCGCAATATATGGAATAAAACTCAATCCCAAAGATATTTTTGTAAATAGTGTTTTCAACTCGATCGAGTTGAGTGATAACTTCGTCAAGGGGTTAAATGATGTAAAGAAAGAGATAGGGTATCTTCCTCCTAATATTCCAATGACTACATCTCCCAGCCCGGATGATGATCTGATCAAGTTATATAAAGAAATATATAAAATTATTGAAGATGCTTATTTAGAATCACAAAGAACCGGAAAAAAACTAGCCGTGGTTCTGCCGGACAAGCATAATAATGAATATGAGGAAGGTATTTTATCTCACATGACCATAGAGTCAGATGAAAATTTGTACAAGGTCGTTCAGGTAATGGCGCTTAACGCTTTTCATAAGATAACCGGCAGTGATGATTTTTTACTGGAATGGCCCACGACGAATATAAAAACAGTGGAAGACATGTTCAAAAAAAGGGAGTTGTTAATAGGTGAGCACCAGGAAGAGCTTGTAGGATATGCTAAAAAATATGGCCTCAAAACAACTGCAGGCGACCCTTATTGGGAGCGGCATCCCGAAATATCAGAACAAGATATTTCGTCACCAGAAATTGTAAAATTAAGAGACAAGGAAATAGTACCAAATTATAATAAAAAGAAAGACCATTTCATCGCCATGAATGGAATGGTTCATGTAATTTCATTAATGGGTGCAGATATGGATGAGATCATCAGATCAGATGGTAATATCGTTCCTGACCCACAGAAAGCCATATGTGGTGATACTCACAAGGTTATTTATATATTACCTGAAGTTGAAAGATTTATAAAAAATAATGGTATTAATTATAAATGTATGGATTTCGTGGCTAAAAATTCCATTATACCAAAAGTCTGCGATAACTGGGATCTGAGAGAATTCTCCGGCAAGGATGATTTTTCTCTGAATGTCTATCTAAACCGCGCGATCCAGTTCGCCGACATGGAAAAAGCTACGAAGGCTGAACAGAATAAATTCTCACAGCTCTCACGACTGGCCGCAGAGAATAATAACGGCTATGATTTTGCATTAATGGGTAATCTTACGGCTGTGGCGGATATATTTTCAAAAGATGGGGACCAGCTGGATTCAGATGAATATAAAAAGGCCGTAGAGCTTCTGGCAACAGCTTTTGAAGAATCATGCAAGATATATGGCAAGGATAAAACCCCTGCCGAGATTAAAAAGACTACTGATAAAATGAAAGGGATATACTAGGGTTAGTTCACTATATCCCGCTCAAAGAAAGGTACAATGGCGAGTGCGCCATATATGAGTTTTTGGGAAACAAGTCCAAGTCCCAGATAATCTAATATCGCTTCCGGGTACATCCAGAAGAAATAGGCGTAGGCGAAGAATATTATAAAATAGATGAACATCAGTGGGTTGGCGGCGAGGGTCTCCCAGCCGTGGCGGGTGAATATCTTGCCTATGAAAAATATCACCGGTATCGCGCTGAATATCATCAGCATGATCTGGATAAGCCAATCATAATTTCCTATTGCCAACATAAAAAAAGATACTATAAACCATTCAAATTCATAAACTAAATCAAGAAATTTTATATGGCTAGAAAATACAATATCGCGGTTGTTGGTGCAACAGGAAATGTTGGCAGGGAGATACTGGAAACCCTTTATCAGAGGAAATTTCCGGTGCAGAATATTTATGCGCTTGCCTCATCCCGTTCAGCGGGCAGAGAAGTATCTTATGGCGATGAGCAGCTTATAAAAGTAACTGATCTTGAATATTTTGATTTCAATGGTGTTGATATCGCGCTTTTCTCTCCGGGTGCTGCGGTTTCCAAGATACACGCGCCACGCGCCGCTAAGGCCGGTTGCGTTGTTATTGATAACACTTCGCAGTTCCGCATGGATAAGGATATTGCGCTGGTAGTTCCTGAAGTGAACGCGGATGCGCTTAAAAATTACAAAAAAACCAATATAATCGCCAATCCTAACTGTTCCACCATTCAAATGGTAGTGGCGCTTAAGGCACTTCGCTCATGCGCGAAGATAAAAAGGGTGATCGTTTCAACTTACCAGTCTGTTTCCGGTGCCGGCAAAGAAGGCATGGATGAACTTTATAACCAGACCAAAGGCGTTTACGTTTCCAACTTCAAAGACCCTGAGAAATTCACTAAGCGTATCGCGTTCAACGTTATCCCTCATATCGATAAATTCCTGCTAGAGGGCGAGTTTGAAGGCTATACCAAGGAAGAATGGAAAATGACCGTCGAGACCAAAAAGATAATGGGTGAAGATATCGGTGTGAGCGCAACCTGCGTCCGCGTTCCGGTCTTCATCGGCCATTCTGAATCAGTGAATGTTGAATTCGATAAACCGGTTTCCGTTAAGGATGCCCGCGCGGCGCTTGTTGCCGGTGAAGGTATTGAAGTTTATGATGAAATGAAAGATGGCGGCTATGCTACTCCATACGAAACTCAAGGCTCTGATGTAACTTACGTTTCCCGCCTGCGTAAGGATGTAACAAACCCGAATGCACTTAATATGTGGATAGTTGCAGATAACCTTCGTAAAGGTGCCGCGCTTAACGCCGTGCAGATAGCTGAAGAACTGATAAAAACTTATATTAAATAATTGTAATTATTATTTAATTCTTATCTCTTCTACCTTTTAATAAATAAAGGTAGAAATTAAAGCTTTCATCCGGCGATCTTATTGTTTCAACGTTGAAATATATATCGGAAAGCATTTCCGTAGAGTCCCCACGGCTGATGAATATCACCGGGCGTTCTGATGTATCGGTAAATGTCTTGGTAAGGTCAAAATGGTCTTTCACCTGATTGCCGGGGTTCCATTTATATATTGTTTCCGGATTTCCTTCACTATCGCGTAGTGCAAACATAAGTGGTGCGATTATCTTGCGTTCGTTGGAAACTATCAGCGCATCGGGATTTTTCAATAGAAGCTCATTTATGATATCTTTCGGCTGATACCACATATTAACGCGATGCAGCGGGTCTTTTTTGATGCTTGCGATACCGGCCGGTATCCTGATGTTCAGGCATAAGACGAATATAATAATGTTGGTGATCAGAATTATTTTCAGCGCCTTGTTATTGTTGTTACTAACCAGAAAGCCGGCCGTAAAAACCGTTGCCGCAACATAGGCAGGGGCCGCCCAGTGGGCCTGTGCGCCTGAAAATAAGCTTATAATGATACCAATGAATAAAAGCGGCAGCGAGAACAGAAGCAGGGTATCTTTATGTATATTCAAAGTTCTTGCTCTGAGCAATGCGATGATAAAAAACACCAGTGCCGGGCCGAAGACTATTAACTGGCTGGCGGTGAATTCCAGCATGTCGCCAATTTTAATTCCGCCTGAAGAGCCGCCCGTAACAACATTTTCCGAGGTATGCAGGAAGCTTACGAAATGATTATCATAATTCCAGATAAGGTTCGGCAGGAAAATTAAAAATGCAAAAAAATTTGCTATCCAGAAATCTAATTTAAAGAACTCTTTACCTCTGCGATTAGTGAAAATATAAACGAAACTCATTATTATAAAAGCCCCGGCCGTATATTTGCTGAGCAGCCCAAACCCTAGGAAAACAGCATAGCCTAGCCAGTTCATTATTGAAGGGTTCCTTGTGGCGCTTACCATAAAATATAACGCCCCGGCCCAGAATAAAAGTAATGGCGCATCGGTGGAAATAAAACCTGAAGATAAAGTTACCGCCGGAAGAGTAATATATATAAGTGCCGCAACAAGGCCGGTCCTGCGGTCATAAAAATGCTTCGCAAGCCCATAAATGAAAATTGCCGTGATGAAATGGATTATGGGAGAAGCGGCCCTGATACCGAATTCGTTATCGCCGAACTGCCCGGTGGTGAAATGAATTATCCACGCAATGAGCGGTGGTTTTGAGTAATAGCCATAGGCCAGTTCCTTGCTCCATGCCCAGTATTGCGCCTCATCAACCCATAGATTTATGTTTATATAATAAAGAGATAGTACCTTTACAGCCGTAAGGATGCCGCACAGAAAAATGGTATGTAAAAAATAATTATTTTTTTTCAGCTCCATATCTTCCGGGGTTTTATGAAATTGGATATAATTTTATTTTATTATAAAAAAGCTTAGATTATGAAAAAAACAAAGACAACAATTAAAGATATAGAGATAAAGATAGCGGTGGTCGATCAGGCCTTTTCTGACATCAGAAGAAGGCTGGATCTGATAGAGATAAATATCGAGAAACTTTCCAACATAATAAACCGCGGCGTTGGTGCGTGGAAAGGCCTGCTATGCTTTGCATCTCTGGCCGGAACCTTCATGGCGGTGATAAGGCATCTCTATTAGAAATCGGCCTCTGAGACCCTTTCGCCAGATGCGATATAATGCACGGCTTTGGTGATATTGGTGCAGTAATCGGCAAATCTTTCAAGGCTGCGGGTGACGAGCATCAGTGATACATAATCATCAACATTGTCGGGATTTTTTTTGATATCGGCTTTAAGCTTTTCAAATAATTTATCGGCCATGTCATCAACCTTATCTTCAATGCGCCATACTTTATTGGCTTCCATAAGGTCCTGATTCTTGAAGCCGGAGATAGCAATTTTCATCATTTCAATATCAGTGGAGGCAAGTTCGGTAAGGTCTTTTTTATATGAACCAAGATCATTAATATTAACCCTCAGAACTTTCCTGACAGCGCTTTCTACCATGTCGCCCTGTCTTTCGATGATGGTGGATATCTTGATAGCACCGATAAGATAGCGCAGATCTACCGCCAGCGGGTTGCGCAGCGCTATTAGATTGGTGGAAAGCATTTGCACCTGCTTTTCAAGCTCGTTCACCTTATCGTCTATCTCGCGCACTTTCAGGGCCGTTTCGCCGGTCTGGTTAGACAGGTTAGCGATAAAAGTGTTGATAGACCCGGTTACCAGGTCTCCCATTGCCTCGATAAAGGTGGAAATGCTTTTCAGCTCCTTATCAAAGGAAGAGACCGTGTGCGTGCGAAGTTGATTATCCATATGAAAAACAGTTAAATTATATTATTGCTTTTAAGGGTAAATTAGCTAAAACAACTACATTCTAGCTACATTCTAGTTGGTTAGAGCAAAATAACAAGGAAAAGATTTATGTCGGTAATGTCTGACAAATGGATTAGGGAAATGGCAACAAAGCACGGTATGATAGAGCCATTCATAGATGCCCAGACAAAAAAGACCCAGAAGGGTGAGGGGCTTATATCATTCGGTGTATCATCATATGGTTATGATGCGCGCGTATCCGATGAGTTCAAGGTTTTCACCAATGTTGATTCCGCCACGGTGGACCCAAAAGATTTCTCACCTAAAAGTTTCGTCGACAGAAAAACTGATGTCTGCATTGTGCCGCCAAATAGCTTCGTACTGGCCCGCACGGTTGAATATTTCCGCATCCCGGAAGATGTTCTCGTGATATGCGTCGGCAAATCCACCTACGCCAGATGCGGCATAATCGTTAACGTAACTCCGCTCGAACCAGGCTGGGAAGGCCATGTTACGCTGGAATTCTCCAACACCACGCCACTGCCTGCAAAAATTTATGCCAACGAAGGCGCCTGCCAGTTCCTGTTCCTGAAAGGCAACGAACCGTGCGAGATATCCTATAAATCCCGCGCCGGGAAATATATGGGCCAGAAGGGCGTGACACTGCCGAAGATATAATTTTTGTCTAAAGGAAATATGGATAAATTAGTAATAGAAGGTGGCAGAAGGCTTTCGGGCAGGGTTATAACCGCCGGTGCCAAGAATGCTGCGTTGCCATTGATGGCGGCGTGTCTTGCTACGGAAGAAACGGTGAAGATATCAAACATCCCCCATCTTTCCGATATCACTACTATGGCGAATCTGCTGATGCATCTGGGGGTGGATCTGGCAATAGAATCTGACAAAGAGCATGAGGAATTCCACTCCGGCCGTATATTATGTTTCAACGCAAAAAATGTTGATGATGCGAAAGCGCCTTATGATATCGTGCGCAGGATGCGTGCCTCTGTTATCGTCCTTGGGCCTTTACTTGCGCGGTTCGGCAAGGCGGAGATATCACTGCCGGGTGGCTGCGCTATCGGTGCAAGGCCGATAAATTATCACCTGATGGCGTTCGAGAAAATGGGCGCGAAGATAACACTGGAAGATGGCTATGTAAAAACCAGCACCGATGGAAAACTAAAAGGTGCCGAAATAGATTTTCCTACCGTTTCAGTAGGCGCAACGGAAAATGTCCTTATCGCCGCAGCGCTTGCAGATGGCAAAACGATTCTGAACAATGCCGCGTGTGAGCCGGAAGTGGTGGATCTTGCGAACATGCTGAATTCAATGGGCGCAAAAATAACCGGGATAGGTACTCATAGGCTTGTGATAGAAGGCGTAGAAAAACTCGGCGGAACCACGCATAAAGTTGTAGCCGACAGGATAGAGGCGGGCACGTATTTAGCTGCCGCGGCCATAACCGGCGGCGATGTTGAGGTTATGGGTATTGCGCCGGAAATTATGGAATCGACCCTAAAAGTTCTGGAAAGAATGGGGATAGATATCGAACGGAAAACTAATTCCATCCGAGCGGTAGCAAGCAGAAAACTTAAAGCAATTGATGTTGTGACCGAACCCCATCCCGGCTTCCCGACCGACATGCAGGCGCAGATAACCGCGCTTATGTGCATTGCCGATGGCAGATCATCGATGGAGGAAAATATTTTTGAGAACCGTTTCATGCATGTTCCGGAATTGCAGAGAATGGGAGCGAAGATGAACATTGATGGCAATAAACTTTTCATCGAAGGCAACGGCAATTTCAAACCCGCTGAAGTTATGGCGACCGACCTGCGGGCCTCGGTTTCACTGGTACTCGCGGCACTTAACGCGGAAGGTCTTACGAATATATCCCGCGTGTATCACCTCGATCGCGGCTATGAAAGAATAGAGGAAAAACTCGCGGCACTTGGCGCCGTGATATACAGAACAAAGGAATAAAAAATGAAAATATTATTTTTAGGCGATGTGGTCGGCAGAAGCGGCAGGGACGCGGTCTTGAAGCATCTGCCGGAACTGCGTAAAAGGCTAGCGATAGATTTTGCCATAGTCAACGGCGAGAATTCTGCCAATGGTTTTGGTATCAGTGAAACTATCGCAAAACAATATATTGCGGCAGGTGCGGATGTAATAACCTGCGGTGATCACTGCTTCGACCAGACCGAAACCAAATTCTTTATCGGCAATTATCCGCAGATGTTACGCCCATCCAATTTCCCATCACAGCTGCCGGGTAAGGGCTATAATATATATGAACTGCCGCGCGGCAAAAAGATCCTGGTGATACATTTACTTGCGCAGCTATTCGTTAAGTTCCAGGTGAACTGCCCATTCCAGGCGGTTACGGATATCCTTGAAAAACACAAGATAGGCCGCGATGTGGATTATATCTTCGTCGATTTCCACGGCGAGGCGACCTCCGAGAAAATGGCGATGGGCCAGTATCTCGATGGCAAAGTTTCCGCAGTTGTGGGAACCCATACACACGTGCCAACCTCTGATGTGCAGGTGCTCCCGAAAGGCACCGCCTACCAGACCGATGCCGGAATGTGCGGCGATTATGATTCGGTGATAGGCTTCCAGAAGGAAATTTCCATCCCACAATTTTTGAATAAGATACGCGGCGAAAAGCTGAGAACGGCAGATGGTGAAGGCACGGTATGCGGTTTCGTAGTAGATGTAGATGAGGCCACCGGCCTCGCAAAAGCCGCGGATTACATACGCATCGGCGGCCGCTTGCGCGAACATATACCTGTGGTATAATACAGTATGAGAATAATCCTGAACGGCGAAGAAATAATTTTTGACAGGGAGATAAATATATCTAACCTGCTGGAAAGATATTCCCTTGATAAAAGAAAGATCGCGGTTGAGCGTAACCTTGAGATAGTGCCGCAATCGAATTTTGAAGAGGTGATACTTAACGAAGGCGACAGGATAGAGATAATCCATTTCATCGGCGGAGGCTGATATGAGGATATTTATTTTAACATTTTTATTGTTATTCAGTGTGCCATCTTTCGCGTATGAATGCGCGATCGAGAAAGAAAAGATCATCACTGATCTTAAGAAAGATGTGCAATGCAGCAATGATGATGAATGCGGCTATTTCGATTACGGCTATCCGTGGCAGCCGGATAAATGCGTTAAGGCTATAGTGAATATCCACAATGAAAGCCACAATATCTCTAACCTCCGGCTGATAGAGGAATATAATACTAACTGCATTTATAATGATGCAGCGCAGAAAAAAGAATATGATACTTTTGCCGCTTCGCTTGAAAAAGCGCAGTGCGATATACCAAGGACCTACTGCTATAAAGGTTTCTGCCGTATCAAGAATTATGCAATATATAATGATAAATAGAGGCGATCCTCATGACAATATTCCTGTTAGATAATTACGATAGTTTCACCTATAATCTGGTGCATTATCTCGGCGAACTGAAACAGCAGGTGGAAGTTGCGCGCAATAACGAGATCACCGCCGATGAGGTCATCGCAAAAAGACCTGCCGCGATAGTAATATCCCCCGGCCCCTGCGACCCGGACAGGGCTGGCATAACGCTGGAACTGATACAGAAAGCCTCTGCTGCCAATATCCCGTTACTTGGTGTGTGCCTCGGCCATCAGGCTATAGCTCAGGCATTTGGTGGAAAGGTCATCCGCGCGGAATTACCGATGCACGGAAAAATTTCCGAGATACATCACAAAGGCAAAGGATTATTTGAAAATATAAACACCCCGTTCAAAGCTACCAGATACCATTCCCTGATAGTCGAGAACTCAACCCTCCCGGCTGAGCTTGAAGTCACCGCCCACACGCAGGATGGCACCATAATGGCCCTCGCCCACAAAACCAAAAATATCCACGGCGTCCAGTTCCACCCGGAATCCATCGCCTCTGAGCATGGTCACAAGATAATAGGGAATTTTCTGAAGCGGGCAGTGTTGTAGCAGAAATAAAAAAGGGCCGGAAGAACCGACCCTTTTGAATAAGAATATTTCTTAAAAATTACTTTTTCTTCGCAACTTTTTTAACCGCGGCATTAAGTCTTGAAGTGATGCGGGATGCGGTCTTCTGTTTAAGGATATTTTTTGAAGCGCCTTTTGCAAGGGCTTTTTGAGCTTTCTTCAGGGCTTCCTGAGAAGTTTTGGAATCGCCTTTGGAAACGGCAACGCGAACTTCCTTAACGGCAGTTCTGATCGCGCTTCTTTTTGCGGAGTTCCTTACGTTTCTTTTCACAGATTGTCTGTGAGCTTTTTTAGCTGATGCGTGGTTAGCCATTTTGGATCCTATTCTATTATTTAATTTCGGACGCGAACTTCTAACCTATTGTTGCCCCTCAGTCACGCAGTAATTTAGGATACTTCGGCAGTTTTGGGGTAGGTAAGATGCTGTTTTTATTCAGCTTCTTCCGCTTTCGTCAATATATCCGGTTTTTGCAGGCTGCCATCGCCTGTTGCCCGGAAGGCCTTGAACTCGTCAGGATGCTGCTCCACCAGGGCAAAATCCTCTATCGCCATGATGGCCCTTTCCACCTCAACATTCTCAAGCGTCGGCTCTTCTATCACCACAAGATTTTTCACTCTCGGTGCCAGAAGTTCCGAAGGTGAGAAGCGTGAGCACATCATGATGGTATTGCATCCGCTGAATGCCGCGATATGGGTTGTAGCAGTTTCATTGCCGATGCAGAACAGCGCTTTTTTCGCCACGGAAATAATTCCGTTAATGCTGGTCTTGCCGGAAAAATTTATCGGTTTTGCTTTCACGCATTGCTGTGCCACCAGTGCATTTATCAGAACATCATCCCCACCATCACCAACCAGAACGGAAGTGATACTATGCCTTTCATGAAGGTGATCTATAACTTCCGCATATTTGGTTGGGTTCCATTTATGGGCGAGTTTATCGCGGTCACCGCCGGAACATATCATCGCAAATCTTTCCGGAAGCTGGTTGGCTTCATCATTTGCCATATATGATATATCGATCAGCGGAGCAGCTTTTATGCCAGTAATTTTTAGCTGGTTAAGGATATGATCCTGAAAATGCAATTCCTCATCGCCGGGATTATAATAATGTGAACACCAGTCTATCGCGGCAGAATTCCATCTCGGTTTATGATAGCCCATCAGCCGGAAATACCATGCGCTTCGCTTATCATTCTGCAGATCATAGACCATATCGAACCTGCCGGCCTTCAGCCTTCTCATTATGTCTTTTATGCCGGAGGGTTGGAACCATTGCGGTTTTACATCAAGCCAGACCTTATCGAAAAAGCGCGACTGCTTGCAGAAACCCACCAACGATCTTTCAGTTAATATCACCACCTCGTCATTCTCATGGCGCTTGCGGATGGCCGCGAATGCGGGGATGCAGTTCATGAAATATTTAAGTGGTTTGTATCTTATGACAAGAATTCTTTTTCCGCTCATTTTTTCCTCATCTCATAAAGCTCACGCACCTTGGCTAGCCGCAATGTTTTGCTATATGCATACATTAAACTTGCCATGAAACCATCTATTCCGTAGAGAAAATATTTTCGCAGGAAAAAGGATTTGAAGAACGCGAAGAACGGCTCAAATATTATCCGCGCGCATGGTTTGCCGCGATCTTTGGTGAACCATTCCTCGGCCTGCATCGATGAATAATTATTTATCTTATCCGCCCAGTGCTTTAAACTTTTGAAACATCTGTGATTTACATAACCTTCTATCACGCCGATATTTCCACCATTTTTAAGCACAACCGAATCATGTATCGTACTATCCCGGAAACCGGCCTTTTCCTTGTTGTATAGCCTGATGAAACTGCTGGTGACACCAACAAGCGGCGGTTTTTCCTGCGTGAGGAAAAGCATTTTCCAGAACATTTTGAAGCAGGCCTCTTCCGGTTCTTTGCCGCTCTCAAAAAGTTTCATGATATTGTTTTTTACCTCAGCAGAAATTTCTTCATCAGCATCTATATTAAGTATCCATTTATTTTTGCACAAATTCTCGCCGAATATCTTTTGCTGACCGTAACCCTGCCACTGGTTGTGAACTACCCTTGCACCAAGGCTTTCAGCAATTGCAACAGTACGGTCAGTGCTGCCGCTATCTATCACTATCACCTCATCCACCCAATTTCTCACACTGTTGATGGCGAGGCTTAAACGCTCCTCTTCATCTTTAGTGATTATGAAAACTGATATTGGTAACTTCATATTTAAAACTGGTAGAACTGGTTATATATTTTTAAGGTATTCTCGCACATTTTAGTCAAAGAAAAATTTTCTTCTATATTATTCCTGCAATCAATGGCGATATCCCTGCGGGTAACTTCATTGCTTACCAGTTTCAGCACATGTTCTATCTTTCTGGCAAGTTCTTTGTGGCTACCGGGCTTTACCAGAAAGCCGGTATTATTCTCAATTATTATCTCGGCAGAACCGCCGTGGTGGCTGGCTATCACCGGCTTGCCCATTGCGTTGGCCTCGGCGGAGACACGGCCGAATGTCTCCGGTTCCACCGAGGTGGAAAGCACGATATCACTTGCCGCATAAGCCACCGGCATTTTTTTGACGTCGCTTAGGAATTTAACTTTTTTCTCTAATTTATGCTCGCTTATAAGGGCAATTATCTCCTTCATGAAGCCACTGCCATCACTTGCTTTGCCGGCGATGGCGAGGATGAATTCCATATCCTTCAGCTCCGCAATTGCCTTTATCGCAACATCATGGCCTTTCCATCTGGTTATCCTTCCCGGTAGCAATATCACCGGGATATTCAGCGGAATGAAATGTTCATTCTTGAAATTTATTATCTGCTCCTCATTCACCTTCTGCGGGTTGAATTCATGCAGGTCAACGCCGCGGTGGATAACGGTTACCTTCTTCGCATCAACCTCATAGGTATCGAAGATATGCTGGCGGATAAAATCGGAAACGGCGATTATCTTATCGCCCTTTGCCATGATGCCATTATAATATTTCTTGAGCGGGAAATTATTTTTATAAAAGCCGTGGAAAGTTGTTATGAATGGCAGTTTCAGCGATCTTGCGGCGTAATAGCCGCTCCATGCCGGTGCGCGTGATCTGGCATGTATCATCTTCACATTATTCTTTCTGCAGATGTTTCTAATTTTAAAGATATTGATGATTATCCTGACCGGGTTTTTGGTTTTAAGGTTAAGTTCGATATGCTCGCAACCCTCATGTTCCAGCCGCTCTACCATCCTGCCGCCCTTTGAGGCGGTTATCAGCCTGTAACCTTTATTCTTCGCGTATATCGCAAGATCGGACGCACCGCGTTCAACGCCGCCGGTGTTGAGTTCCGGAAGTATCTGCAATATGGAGGCTTTATGTTTATTCAGCATAAGTTATTTTTACCTTTTATTTATCCTATTGCAATCTATCTTTATTGCATGAATACTTAGAGGGGCCTATAATTATCAAATGAAATATCTGCTTAACATTTTTGCGCTTTTGCTTCTGGTTTTCGTTTCTTCTCCATCTTTTTCTCAGGAGCTGAAAATTTGCGAGGAGGGTATAGGCAAATGCCAGCCATTAGTTACTGATGCACAGAAATACAGCAAATGCATGCGCCTGATGTGCTATGAATATTATTCCGAGAAGGATAAAAAGGAAAAAGATATTTCCAAATTCTATTTTGAATATGTAGGTGAGCAGGAAGCAAATATCTCAAAAGCCCCTACCGGCAAAATGGCCGAGGAACTGGCAAGGCCGTGCGAATACGGTGTGCGCAAATGTGATTCCCTAAGTTCCAACCCGGAATATTACTGGGAATGCATGACCGACAGTTGCAAGACCCCGCATAATGAAAAGCCCGATTGCGAAGAAGGCCGTAACCAGTGTTTCGACCAGCAGAAGATATTCAATGACTGCATGAAACTCACCTGCGGTGATCAGGCCGCAACTTTTGAAAGCTGCCCGGCGGCAAGATCATCATGCAATGAAAGTTATAGGTCATACTGGAACTGCGTTTACAAAATATGCCTTGGCCCGGTGGATCAATATATAAAACCTGCCAGCGTCAAAAAATTCATGATAGTGAAGGACAGGAACGGCATAAAAAGAAGGGTGCAGGTGAACAAGGCTGAGCCTTTTATACCGGGCGTTCCGGGCTGGGCGGCAAAAGCGCCTCAGGGTGTCGACCCGGAAGAATGGGTGCGCGATACGCCGCAGAAATTCATGATAACCGGCAATCCTTCGGAATATATGCAGTGTATTATCCCAACCGCCATGATAGACTGTCCACTTCGCGATATACGCTCCTGCCGTTGCAGCGATGGCACCATCCCGATAATGCTGAACGGTACACCTTCGCCGAAATATAATGAGAACTGATATGCGCAAGGTCTATATAATAGGCGCCGGCCCGGGCGACCCGGAATTGCTGACCGTTAAGGCCAAAAAGCTCCTCACGGAATATGCTGAGGTGGTGGTGCATGACAGGCTTATCTCTGCTGAGATATTGAACCTCATCCCAAAAAATGTTGAAAGGATATTCGCCGGTAAGGAACCGGAACTGCATTATATGAAGCAGGAAGATATAAATATCGAACTGGTGAACCACGCCCGCGCGGGCAAAAAAGTCGTGCGCCTGAAGGGTGGCGATCCTTTCATCTTCGGCCGCGGCGGTGAAGAGGCGGAATATCTGAAAGAGAACAACATAGATCATGAGATAGTTCCCGGCATAACCGCAGCAATGGGAGGCGCAGCGGAATATCTTATCCCGCTTACATACAGGGGTGTGGCCGATGGCGCCATTCTCATAACAGGCCATAATTGCAAGGACGAGATACCTGCTCTGGATTACGAATATCTGGCGAAGACCAATAATACCATAGTGATATATATGGGCATAAAGAATATAGGGATAATAACCGCTAAACTGATAGAAAGCGGTAAGAACCCAGAAACCCCTGCCTGTGCGGTATTTAATGCTACTTATGAGTCATCGGGGATAATATATTCCACACTTGCGGTGCTGGCACAGGAAATAAAGGCAAGCGGCAGGGCCAACCCGGCGGTCATATATATAGGTGATGTTGTAAAAATATCCCAAAGACTGGCATAGTCTGCGGTTTTTGGCGGCATCTCTTCTAACTTCTTGATAGGGAATTATATTTCTGCGAAATTCAGCAAAAAAAGAAACATATCATGGTCGAGAACGCTACCCCTATCGGAATTGAACAGCTTACGACTGTTCCCGCGGATATAATGCAAACACCTATAACCAACATGTATGGTCTTTGCGAAAGGCATGTACCTGGCCTTTGGGCGGAACCTCTTAACACACTTACCAATCTTGGCTTTTTCATCGGCGCTTACCTTATCTATAAAATGTATAAGAACAGCCCCGATTACGATGGCAAAAAAATGTGGGATGTATATTTCCTTAATTTCTGCATGGTGCTTATTGGCGTTGCCAGTACATCATTTCACATGCTTCCCAATTTTTATACCGAGCTGGCAGATGTTTCATTCATCATTATATTCATAATGGTATATTTCACCTCGGCGATGTTCCGGGTGGCGGGGCTTACCAAGTTCCAGGTGGCTATCGCCATGATGGCGTTCCTGTTCACTACCAACTCGCTGGTGAAATATTTCCCTAACGCCCTGAACGATTCCATCGGTTATCTTTCCTCGATGGCGGCGCTGATATTCATAGCGCTTTACCTGAACATCAAGAGGCGGGCGGCGGCGACATCCTTCATGCTGGCCTCTATCCTTGGCATGGTATCGTTATTCTTCCGCGTGGTGGATATTGAAGTATGCAGCAGGCTTGCGATCGGTACGCATTTTGTATGGCATACATGTAATTCCATATTGCTTTTCATGCTGATGAAACAATTGCTGCGTAGCGTTAACCGCCGCGCAAGAATGCTGAGAATGGCCGCCGAACACGGTTTATAATTTCTATGAAACGAGGTTCTTATGGAACAGACAGAACAGAACATGCCCTCTCAGGATGTTCAGTCCCAGACAACCCTTTCGTACATAGATGGCTATTGCGAGCGCGCCGGTAATGCCGATGCAATGGCAGAGCCGCTTAATCTTGTTACCAACATAGCATTCATCATCGGCGCGATACTGGTCTTCCGGATGCTTCGGTTCTATAAGCAGATCACGGTTAAGAATTGGGATATAATCCTGCTTACAGCACTCCTTGCCATAATAGGTTTCGGCAGCGGCGCATATCACGCGATGCCGAATTCCCTTACCGTTAAGCTGGATGTTATTCCTATTGAGGCGTTCATTTTTATATTCATCGCGGTGTTCTTTATCAGGGTGATAGAGGTTCGCAAGATCGTGGCTGGCGCTATATTGCTGGCATTCCTTGGCTGTACGGTATTCTTCGGCAATAATATTTCACCGGATACGCTGAACGGAACCATAATGTATGTTCCCACCTACTTCATGATGATAATAATGATATTGCTGATGGGTTTCATGAAACAGAACCCGCTTTATCTGCATTTAATAAACACCACCGTTATCTGGACATTCTCACTTGCCTTCCGCACCGTGGATATGCAGATATGTTCATACACTCATCACATCGGCACTCACTTCATGTGGCATTTGCTTAATGCTATAGTGCTGTACAGATTGCTGGTGCTGGTGGTGATGGATAAGCTTTCTAAGAATGGTAATTAGTTAGCGTCGTATTCCTTTATTATTCTTTTGCTGAATTTCAGTATATCGCTTTTCATTTCAGGTATATTCATCGCGAATTCAAGATTAGCCTCAATGAAGCCCCTGCGTGAGCCGCAATCGAACCTTTTAGCATCAATGACAAAAGCAGTGGTAGTACCTTTATCTTTCGCCATTTTATTCAATGAATCGGTAAGCTGTATCTCGCCGCCGGAGCCGGCAGTTTGTTTTTCAAGATAGCTGAATATTTCCGGTTCAAGGATATATCTGCCGCTTACGGTGTAGTTGGAAGGGGCATCTTTAGGTTCCGGCTTTTCTACCAGTGATCTTACTTTTATGATATTGCCGCTTGGGGTTTCGGCTGGTTCTATCACGCCATAGCTCTTTACTTTTTCGCGCTCAACTTCCTGCACGCCTACCATGTTGCCTATAGTGTAGTTCTCAACCATGCTCGCAAGTACGGCTTTTTTGGAAAGGAATAATTCATCCGCCAATAAAACTGCGAAAGGTTCATTCACAAATTTTCTGGCGCACAGCACCGCATGGCCTAAGCCAAGCGCTTCACGCTGTCTTATAAAGGCGATGGTAACATTGGCAGGCAGCCAGTCTTTGGCGAGGGAGAGGATATTGTTCTTCTGTTTCTCTTCCAGAGTTTTCTGCAATTCAAAAGCATGATCGAAATGATTCTCGATGATATTCTTGTTCCTGCCGGTGATGAAAACGAATTTCTCTATGCCCGCAGCAACTGCTTCCTCGAACGCATACTGGATAAGCGGCTTATCAACAATAGGCAGCATCTCTTTTGGCATTGCCTTGGTTGCAGGCAGGAACCTTGTACCAAGACCGCCTATTGGGAATATCGCTGTTTTAACTTTTGCCATTCTGGTTTAAATATTATAATAAGTGTCCTACTGATAAATTAATAATCAATGAAAATCAATAAATTAAATCTTAACAATTTCAGGAACCACGCTGATCTTAAGCTTGATGTGGAAAAGGATATCATAGCCATCACCGGTTATAATGGCGTTGGTAAAACCAATATACTGGAGGGTCTGTCGCTGTTATTGCCGGGCAGGGGGTTGCGCCGGGCAAAGCTTTCGGAGTTGCAGAAACAGGGTTCGGAAGCGCCATGGAGCGTGTTCACCACGATAGAAAATGGTGATGAGATAATAAACATCGGCACCGGATTCGACCCAGAAAAATTCATCGAGAGCGGCAAGGAAAAACGGATAGTGCGCATAAACGGCGAGACAAGGCGGGGGCAGAACTCGCTACTGGAGTATGTATCTATGGTGTGGCTTACGCCCTCGCAGGACCAGACATTTCAGTCCGGCACGGTATCGCGCGAGTTCCTTGATCGTATATGTGAATTATTCTATCCGGATTATATCTCGCATCTTGCAATATATAATAACGCCCGCTCGCAACGCAGAAGCCTGCTGGCGCAGAACCGTCATGATGATAAATGGCTCTCGGCTCTGGAAAGCCAGATGGCGCAGAAGGGCATGTCCATTTCATATTCGCGCATAGAAGTTCTGGACAGGATAAATAAAGCAATGGCGCTTACCAAACACTCAACCTTCCCCGCGGCGCTTATTGAGATAGAAGGCGAGATAGAAAATATCCTCAAAACAAAGAAAGCGCTGGAAGCGGAGAATGAATATCTATACCTGCTCAAAAACTCACGTATGCAGGATGCGTATACCGGCAAGACCAATATCGGCCCGCATCGTACCAGGCTTAAAGTTACCCATCTGGAGAAGAACCAGATCGCTGAATTATGCTCCACTGGCGAGCAGAAGGCGATGCTGCTTTCCATCACATTGGCCTCGGTGGTGGCGAAGCGGGATTTCAGCGGTGTAACACCCATTGTGCTGCTGGATGAAATAATCGCCCATCTCGACTCGGAAAAGGTGAAGAAACTATTGCAGTTCCTGCTTGATATAAACGCCCAGATCTGGGCCACTGGCGTAGATCACCATGATTTTTCTGATATGGGTGAAAAAGTGCAGAATATCTCTTTGTAATGTCAACAGAAAAAAGTGAAAAAAAGATAAAAAAACAGGTGCTTTTATCTGTGCAGAGTTTATAGTCCGAACTGATCAATTTTTAATTAAAAACCAGCATAAAAAGGTTTTAAAACCATGGCAGTAAAAAAGATGAAAGAGAAAGAAATAATCACCGAAGAAATTACCTCTGAAGAAAATGTGAACACTGAAAGTTTTGAGCAGGCAGCCTATGATTCCAGCTCGATAAAGGTCCTGAAAGGGCTTGAGGCTGTGCGCAAACGCCCGGGGATGTATATCGGCGATACTGATGATGGTTCCGGCCTGCACCACATGGTGTATGAGGTTCTTGATAACGCTATCGATGAATCGCTTGCCGGTTATTGCGACAGGGTGGATGTTATAATAAATGAAGATGGTTCCTGCTCGGTTCAGGATAATGGCCGTGGTATCCCGGTCGATATCCATGCCGGTGAAGGTGTTTCTGCTGCCGAAGTTATCATGACCCAGCTTCACGCTGGTGGTAAGTTCGATCAGAATTCATATAAGGTTTCCGGCGGCTTACACGGTGTTGGTGTTTCAGTTGTGAACGCGCTTTCAGTGTGGCTAAAACTTAATATCTGGCGCGATGGCAATGAGCATTTCATGGAATTTGCGCATGGCGATGTTGTCGCCCCGCTTAAAACTATTGGCAAGGCCGGCGAGAATCGCGGCACTAAAGTTACCTTCATGCCTTCGCGCGAAACATTCGTGCATAATAATGAATTTGATTTTGATACTCTGGTCCATCGTATCCGTGAACTTGCGTTCCTGAATTCCGGCGTGCGTATCATCATCACCGACAAACGCCTTGCTGCCCTGAATGAACATGGCGAGCCGCGTGTTGAGGAATTATATTATGAAGGCGGCGTTAAAAGCTTCGTTGAATATCTTGATAGATCTAAAAAGCCGGTGCATGAGGTCATATATGTAATAGGCGAGAATGCCGGCATCACGGTTGAAGTGGGTCTGGAATGGAATGATTCATACCACGAGAACATGCTTTGCTTCACCAACAATATCCGCCAGAAAGATGGTGGTACGCATCTTATCGGTTTCCGTTCGGCACTTACACGCCAGATAAATAACTATCTGGAATCTACCGGCATGAACAAGAAAAGCAAAATTACCCTTACCGGTGAAGATGTGCGCGAAGGTTTGACTTGCGTACTTTCAGTAAAAGTTCCTGATCCTAAATTCTCATCACAAACAAAAGAAAAACTCGTTTCATCTGAAGTTCGCCCGGCTGTTGAGCAGGTGGTGAATGAAAGACTCGGCACATGGTTTGAAGAACACCCGCAGGAAGCAAGGCTTGTTATCGCCAAGGCGATGGAAGCTGCCAATGCCCGTGAAGCTGCCCGTAAAGCGCGCGAGTTAACGCGCAGAAAAGGCGTGCTCGATATTTCATCCCTGCCAGGGAAACTGGCGGATTGCCAGGAGAAAGACCCGGCCCTTTCCGAGCTGTTCATAGTAGAGGGAGATTCGGCAGGTGGTTCCGCCAAGCAAGGCAGAACAAGAACAACACAGGCAGTATTACCGCTTAAAGGTAAGATACTTAACGTTGAAAAAGCCCGCTTCGATAAAATGCTTGGTTCGCAGGAGGTCGGCACGCTTATCACCGCGCTTGGCACAAGCATCGGTGAGGAATTCAACCTTGATAAACTGCGCTACCATAAAATAATCATCATGACGGATGCGGATGTGGATGGCTCGCACATCAGAACATTGCTGCTCACTTTCTTCTACCGCCAGATGCCAAGCCTGATCGAGAAAGGATACTTATATATAGCGCAACCTCCACTTTATAAAGTGAAGAAAGGCTCCTCGGAAGTTTATCTGAAGGATGATGAGGCGTTAAATGAATTCCTGCTTTCAAATATATCTGAAGGCGCGGTGCTGAAACTTTCCTCCGGCGAACAGGTCGCAGGCACTGATCTGCTTGAGATGGTGCGCAAGGTGATAAGGTTCAACAGCCTTATCAATAACCTGAAACGCCACTCTGATTCTGTGGTTATCGAGGCCTTAGCATTATCTGGCGCGCTTGCAAAATCCAAGCCGGAAGATGTTGCGAAAGAAACGATGAAATACCTGAACCGCAATCTTGGCGATAACAGGAAATGGGAGATCGAAAGCGATGCGAACGCGCTCGGCTTCACCAGAATGGTAAAAGGTGTGAAAGAAAAACTGCACCTGCCGCTTTCCATACTTATCAGCCCTGAAAGCAAGAAACTCGCCGAAATAGCCATCGACCTGAAAGACCTGCTGCAAGGCGAGAACAACCTGAACTACAAAGATGACAACATCGCCATAAACGGCGCGCTTGATCTTTATAATAAAGTGATAGAGTTCGGCAAAAAAGGCTGCACTATCAGCCGATTCAAGGGTCTTGGCGAAATGAACGCCGAGCAATTATGGGAAACCACGCTTGATCCGAGCGCCCGCACATTGCTTCAGGTGAAAGTGGAACAGGCTGAAGGTGCTGATCAGATTTTCTCGACATTGATGGGAGATGTGGTTGAGCCGCGCAGAGATTTCATTCAAAAGAATGCGCTGAATGTTTCTAATCTGGATGCTTAACTGAAAACTCGCTATAATTGGCGTAAATTTCCAATTTGCTGCGGTGCCTCGGCTTACATATATAGAATATGCGCGCCTTCGCTCCTCGCAAACTGAAAATTTCCACTCAATTCTAGCGAGTTTTTTTCGCGGTCAGGATTTTAGAAAAAGTTGTCATTAAAGGTTAATAAAGAATTAACTTTAATGGGTTTTTAAGATGGTGATCGCACATATTTTATTTCCGACACCAAGTAATTGAAATATACAGATTTTTTGTCAAAAACAGTAGCAAAAATAGGTCGTTTTTGGGTTAAAAACGAGGTTTTTTTAGCGAAAATCATTATTAAATTCCCTCTCCCTTGAGGGGAGAGGGCCAGGGTGAGGGTGATGGACGGGAATTGTTGAAATTCCGGGCAGCAGGGTTTGTGGGCCGGGAGTTTTAATAATGCCCGTCCGCTTCACCCTCACCAATATTTTCTAAGCTCTCTGCGTTCGCTAAGAAAATATGTCCTCTCCCCTCATATGTCCTCTCCCCTCAAGGGAGAGGGAAGGTATGTGGGTGTTTTTAATTTTTACCTATAATTCCTAAGTTCGTAAGTTCTTCAGTTCCTAAGTTCAATCTTAAATGTTGGGCTAGCCCATAGTGGTTAACCGACAGCATTCCGATGTTTGTGGTTAAATATAAGACTCCTCAACCTTATATTTCACCCAAAGGAATTCGCAGGCCATGTGCAATGTTCCTTCCGACCATCCGCCAAGAGATCGTAAGGGGTTATTACAAATGGGCCTGATATGTTGCGCAACATATCGATTTTAAGCCGATTGAGTTTAGTATAATGGGGGAAAAATGAGTGCGGAAGTACCGGGGTGAAAATATTTTTTATATATGGGTGGTTGCAAGCTCAAAACAATTGCCAATTTATATTATATGCTTATAAGCTAAAGCGTATTTGGTTTGGGTTATTAATAATAATTATCAATTGGATGCCAGCATAGATGCCTAAAGTTACCGTAAACGGCCAAGAGATCGAGATTCAGGCGGGGGCTACAGTTCTGCAGGCTTGTGAGCAGGCTGGCGAAGAGATCCCGCGTTTTTGTTACCATGAAAGATTAAAAATTGCCGGTAATTGCCGGATGTGTCTGGTTGAAGTGCAGCCGGGACCGCCTAAACCTGCGGCCTCCTGCGCGATGCCTGCGGCCGAGGGCATGAAGATATTCACCAATACACCGATGGTAAAAAAAGCCCGCGAAGGGGTGATGGAATTTCTGCTCATCAATCATCCGCTGGATTGCCCGATCTGCGATCAGGCGGGAGAGTGCGATCTGCAAGATCAGTCTATGGCTTACGGAAAGGGTAATAACCGTTTCGATGAACATAAGCGTACCGTGAAAGATAAATATATGGGGCCTATCGTGAAGACCGCGATGACGCGCTGCATTCAATGCACGCGCTGCATACGCTTCATGGATGATGTGGCGGGCGTGCCGGAACTTGGCGCGACATCACGCGGGGAGCATATGGAAGTTGGCACTTATATTGAGAAAGGTCTTTCATCCGAACTTTCGGGAAATATCATTGATCTCTGCCCGGTCGGGGCGCTGACATCTAAGCCTTATGCGTATAAGGCGCGTCCGTGGGAATTAAAGAAAACTGAAACTATCGATGTGCTTGATGCGGTCGGCAGTAATATAAGGATTGATGCGCGCGGCAATGAAGTGCTGCGGGTTCTGCCACGGCTGAATGAAGAGATAAATGAGGAATGGATATCCGACAAAACGCGTTATGGTTTTGAAGGTTTGAAAGTGCAAAGGCTTGATAAGCCTTATCTGCGCAAGAAAGGAAAGTTGCAGCCGGTTGAGTGGAGCGAGGCAATTTTTGCGGCGGCGGACGCCTTGGCGAAAACCAGCCCGGAGAAAGTTGCGGCGATAACCGGTGATCTTGTGGATAGTGAAGCAATGCTGGTGCTTAAAAATCTTTTGGATTCGCTTAATATAAGATCATATGATTGCAGGCAGGATGGTACTAATTATGATCCTTCCATGCGGGCATCTTACACATTCAGCAATGGTATCGCTAATATCGAGAAGGCTGATCTGGTGCTGATGATAGGCGCTAATCCGCGCTACGAGGCATCGCTTGTGAATACAAGGATCCGTAAAACGCAGCTTCAGAATAAAATGCCGGTTGCGATAATAGGTAGTGATGTTGATCTGACATATCCGACAATATATTTAGGTTCGGATGCGCAGATAATTGAAGATCTGATAGCGGGGAAACATCCGTTTGCGGCTAATTTAGAAAAAGCAAAAAATCCGCTGATAATTATTGGTAACAGTATATTTAAACGCGCAGATTCTTATGGAATTTATGCATCAGCACTTCGTCTTGCGCAGAAATATAATGCGGTGCGTGATGACTGGAATGGCTTAAACACCTTGCAGAAAGCGGCTTCCCGCGTGGGTGGGTTGGATATGGGTTTTGTGCCGCAGAAAAACGGGCGTGCTACCAGCGAGATAGTTGCGGCATGTGCGAGTGGTGATGTTGAGGTTGTATTCCTGCTTGGTGCGGATGAGATAAACGTGCCGAGTTTTGAAAAACCATTCGTGATATATCAGGGGCATCATGGCGATGCGGGTGCGCATGTGGCGGATATTATTTTGCCTGCTGCTGCCTACACTGAAAAAGATGCGACATATGTTAACCTTGAAGGCCGCGCGCAACGCGCCAATATGGCGGTGTTCCCGGTTGGCGCAGCGAAAGAGGACTGGAAGATAATAAATGAGATAGCTGCACAACTTGGTAAAAGAACATATAATAATATAGACGAGATACGTGCGGAACTGGCGCAGATAAACCCATCTTTTACGAAGATTGATTCTATCGGTAAGGAAAAATATCCTGAGAATTTATCGCAGAAAATTACTGGTAAGAATATAGAAACTGAATGGTCCAACTTTTACTATACTGATGCTATTTCGCGCCTGAGCAAGACCCTGAACGCCTGCAATAAAGAATTCGGCGAGCAGAAAGGTTTCTGGAAAAAATCTGAGGTGGCATAATATAATATGGAAATATCGAACAACATATTTGAATGTATCCAGACCCTGCCGACATGCCAGCCGGTGCTGTGGGTGCTGGTGAAAATAATTGCATTCTTAGTGCCTATCATGCTTTCGGTTGCGTATCTTACGCTTGCGGAAAGGAAAGTTATCGCTTCGATGCAGCTGCGCAAAGGGCCTAATGTGGCCGGGCCTTTCGGGCTGTTGCAGCCGATATTCGATGCGGTGAAATTACTGTTCAAGGAAACTATCATACCGGCTAATTCTAACAAGAAATTATTCATCGCCGCGCCTATGCTTACATTTATTTTAGCGATGATAGGCTGGGCGGTTGTGCCGGTCAATGCAGGCTGGGTGCTGGCGGATATCAATGTGGGGATATTATATTTATTCGCGATATCATCGCTTGGGGTTTATGGAATTATAATTGCGGGCTGGGCATCTAACTCGCAATATTCATTTTTAGGTGCAATACGTTCTAGCGCGCAGATGGTCTCTTATGAGGTATCGCTCGGGCTTATTGTTATATGTATCCTGCTTTTTGCAGGTTCGATGAATATGAGTGATATTGTGTTAAGTTACCAGCACAGATACTGGTATGAACATTTATTTCTGGTGCCGATGGCAGTGATGTTCTTTATCTCGACACTGGCCGAAACCAACCGTCACCCGTTCGATCTGCCGGAGGCGGAAGCGGAGCTGGTGGCCGGGTTCAACGTGGAATATTCTTCGATGCCGTTCGCGTTATTCTTCCTGGGTGAATATGCGAACATGATATTGATGTGCGGCATGACCACGATACTTTTCCTCGGCGGCTGGCTGCCTCCGTTTGATATTGAGATATTAAATATGGTGCCGGGAATAATCTGGTTCGCGTTGAAGGTCTGCTTCCTGCTATTCTGCTTTATCTGGGTGCGCGCTGCGCTTCCGCGTTATCGTTATGACCAGCTGATGAGACTGGGCTGGAAAGTGTTTTTGCCTTTATCATTACTTTGGGTGGTGATGATATCGGGATATTTGGTTTATACCGATAGGTTCATAAGGTAATTATGTTTAAAACATTAAATGGGTTTTTGTTAAAGGAAGTTGCGGTGGGGATGCTGCGTACGCTTTCCTATATGTTCAAGCCTAAAGTTACAATAAATTATCCTTATGAGAAAGGCCCGATCTCTACGCGGTTCCGCGGGGAGCATGCGCTGCGCCGTTATGCGAATGGCGAGGAAAGATGCATCGCCTGCAAATTATGTGAGGCTGTTTGCCCAGCGCAAGCCATCACTATTGAAGCTGAGGAGCGCGAGGATGGTTCACGCCGCACTACGCGTTACGATATTGATATGACCAAGTGCATATATTGCGGTCTGTGCGAGGAAGCCTGCCCGGTCGATGCAATAGTTGAAGGCCCTAATTTCGAATTCGCCACCGAGCGCCATGAGGAACTTTTATATAATAAACAAAAACTACTTTCCAACGGCGACAGGTGGGAATATGTGCTGGCAAAAAGATTAGAAGAAGAAAAGGATTTTAGATAATGGATCTTGTTACTATATTATTTTATGTTTTTTCACTGTTCGTGACCGGCTCTGCGGTTGCGGTGGTGGCTTCGCGCAACCCGGTGCATTCGGTGCTGTGCCTGATATTTGCGTTCTTTAATGCGGCGGGATTATTTATTCTGCTTGGCGCTGAGATGCTGGCGATGTTACTTGTGATAGTATATGTGGGCGCGGTAGCGGTGCTGTTCCTGTTCGTGGTGATGATGCTTAATATAAAAACTTCAACGCTCAAAAAGGGCTTTCAGGCTTATCTGCCGATGGGGCTGCTGCTGGCGGCGATATTATTTGTTGAACTTGCGCTGGTAATTTCCGGCTCGGCAGAAAAAATAAATATCACTAAATATGTTCCTGTTCAGAGTGCTGAAATAGTTAAGGAAACGAAAAAAGAAACTAAAGTAAAAGCAAAGTCAGAAGAAAAAGAAGTTAAAAAACCTGTCGCCGAAACGCCTGCGGAAGAAACACCGGAGAATATAGAAAAGCCGGTGAAGATAACCAATGCTGAAGCTATCGGGCGCGTTCTTTATACGGAATATCTGTTATATTTCCAGCTTTCGGGTTTGATATTATTAGTTGCGATGATAGGTGCGATTGTGCTTACTCTTCGCCATCGTGAAGGTGTGCGCAGGCAGAAAAGTGCGGTGCAGAATTCGCGGACCAATTCCATCACCATCATGAAAGTTGAAACGGGCAAGGGTATCGAATGAAACTGAATCTTGAAAATATCAATATGGAAAATATGTTGCAAGTAGGCATGCAGCATTACCTTATATTGGCGGCGCTGTTGTTCACTATCGGCGTGTGTGGTATATTCCTGGGGCGCAAAAATATCATTAATATCATGATGTCCATTGAGATAATGTTGTTGGCGGTGAATATTAATTTTGTGACATTCTCGGTTTATCTTGGTGATATAAAAGGGCAGATATTCACTTTCTTCATTCTGACGGTAGCGGCGGCAGAAGCGGCAATAGGGCTTGCAATACTGGTAATATATTATCGTAACAAGGCCTCGGTTGAAGTTGAGGATATTAATAGTTTGAAAGGTTAGTTAATGGAATTACTGATAAAATTAATAGTTTTCCTACCGCTTGCGGCGGCGGTGGTCGTTGGGTTGAATACGGCAAAACTTTCTGTGAGGAATTCTCAACTTATCACTACAATATCAACCGGCCTT
>CAYRJW010000017.1:0-29596 GCA_964424715.1 uncultured Rickettsiales bacterium
ACGCCTTTAAGGTAAAGCGTTTTTGAAATACTCGCCGCATATTGAATCCATCTGCCAGCATTTGCTTTTAACAATGGAGCCGTTGCCATCATCTGCGCTTTTAAACACGGATAAAATTCTTGCGTGTTAATTTTCTTATCAGGAATTGCGGCGGCAAGCGCACCAATATCAACGCGGTTTAAAGCATCGGTGATATTTTCTGGA
The DNA here is from genome assembly GCA_964424715.1 of uncultured Rickettsiales bacterium. GTDB lineage: Bacteria > Pseudomonadota > Alphaproteobacteria > Rickettsiales > UBA8987 > JAMHZE01. Next base: position 205 of record CAYRJW010000017.1, read on the forward strand.
GTGTCTTTTGGCTCCATGTCGTTTGTTGCACGATTGAATGCAACATTCACTGCTTTGCGTTCTGCTAAATCCATCGGCTTAGTAAAAACCACCGGAACTTGTTTAACGCCAATTCGTTTTGCAACATGATGCCTTTGGTGACCAGAAATAATTTCGCCATCTGGTGTTGCATATATCGGCAACAAAAAACCCAGCTTCTTAAGCGAGATTTCAATAATATCTAATCTGCGCGGGTCAGCTTTTCTTGGGTTATATGTTGATGGGTTCAAGCTATCTATATCTACAAGTTTCATAAGCCCAGCCTGTTTTTAATTTCGTTTGTTACTGCTTCTTTATCAAAGCCAACTTCTTGTTTTAGGTTTTCAATCCATTCCAGATATTCTTCCCTCGGTATCACGAAGCTATACGGACCAATGGTTGCTTTCGTATCTGCTTCATCAATTGGTTTCTCGCCACCATCATCAACACCATCTTCTAGTGAATCTAATCCTCGCTTTAACTCTTCAAGCTCAGATAAATCAAAACCAAGAATGCTATTATCAAACTCTAGGCTTTCTAGTTCGCCAAGTTCTATTGCCAAAAGTTCCTTATCCCACTGAGCCTCTTCGCCAGTTCGGTTATCAGCAATTCTGTAAGCCTGAACTTGCGGTGCGGTTAAGCTTTCCGCAATGTGAACTGGCACTTTCTTTAAGCCCAGCTTTTGCGAAGCGAGATAGCGAACATGCCCTGCAATAATCACCATTTCGCTATCAACCACTATCGGTTGACGAAACCCAAACTCTTTAATTGATGCCGCAACTTTATCTACAGCATGCACAGTTATCCTTGGGTTGCGAGCGTAAGGGATAACTTTTTCTAGGTCGATTAAATCAACTTTCATAACAACTCCTTTAATTAAAAAAACGAAACGAAATGAATTTCAGAACTCCATCTCTAGCGAAATCGTGCGCCACGCGCCCCCGTATACAAAAAACTGGGGAAGGACCCACCATCACAACTGATCAGGTTATGATGGCAGGCTGGCGCGCCAGAGCGGCATAAACCGCTACTTTGCGCCAATGCAGGTGCGATACCGAGATGAACTACCCTAAGCCTATGCTAAAAAAAGGAATAGCGGCTTCACCTCATTCTATGCGTGGTATCAATTACACCAACACCAATTCAAGATATTGATAAAACAATATTATAAAACAGCGTTGATTGCACGGTGCAGTATGTTATCCGATTAAGACTAACCAACTGTAATAAAAGGATAAACAATGACAAACACCAAAATAACAACCAACAAAATAACGCAACTAAACGACCGCTTCCGCCAAACATATTGGGGAGGCAAGGTTATGATAACCAGCGGCGTTCAAGCATTGCCATGTGATAAACAGGCAGCAATATTCAATAAAGTTCGTGATTATGACAACTTCACACCAGACAACGACCCACACGGCGAGCATGACTTCGGCACGGTTATTGTTTCTGGCACTAAGTGCTTCTGGAAAATTGACTACTACGATAACAAAATGGAATTCGGTTCTGAAGACCCAAGCAACCCATCAGTTACCACCAGAGTTTTAACCATCATGTTAGCTAATGAGTATTAATTAACGGATGAGTTTTCTATAGCTTTTTCTATATGCTCTTCGACCTTAGTGCCTTCAATTATAGACTTATATGTTTCCTGAAGGTGCTTTAGCGCATTACCTTTATCAGCCTGATACTCTAGCTCTTCCTGAATGAATTTAAGCTTTGCTTTATTTGAGTTAATTATCTCGCTCCAAGGCTTTACCCACAATGTAATTTTGCCATCATCAGAACGATGAACAACACCTTTTGGATAACCTGATTGCTTAGCTCGCCTATCTGCATGTTCATCTAGGTCATTTGATATAAGCCAAAAATTCCATTTTGTATCAACATCCCTAAATCTCTCATCACTTGCAACAGCAAAAGCATAATTTTCAAGCTGATTAATTTCAGTCTGACCGATAACAACAGATGGTGCTTTTAATTCTACAATTAAGTGCTCTAACTCTTCTGATCTTGTAGTCTTGATTGATTTAGTAAGCATTAAATCAACTATACCAACTTTTCCATCAATTCTTTTTACAGCTTCATCAACTATTATATCTTCTCTATTTTTTGCTTGTAGATGCTTTCTTAAAACCTCAGTTAGACTTTGGTCACTTACTGATAAATTAAACTCTTCTCCAAAAATCCAAGTATGGTCAGCAACCATTTTATGAAGCTGAGAACGCTCTTTAAGATTTTTCTTTATATCTTTTTCATATAATATAGCTTCAAGACTAGATACAAACCTAAGTCTATCTGCTATCATTTTTGAAGCGCTTATAAATGCAGATAATGATGTTTCCTGCAATAACTCAGCCAACTCTTTTTGCTTAGATTTTGGTAAATCCAGAACTTCATTAAGAATCGTTTGCAACTCTTCTGGACTTTCCTCAATAGCTTGCTTCAAAAGCCTTAAATGCAATGCCTTCTGTTTCTTAGGGGTTGTTTGGAAATCTGGCAAATAATCATTTATATTCACAGCTAAAATATCAAAAACTTTTTGTTCAATATTTTGCATTGTGCTAATAGGCTCAGCCTTATAAGGATAAACTTCTTCTGCCTTCCATTGTTCAACAAGTGTTTTTGCTTCTTGGGCAGATCTTTCTCTAAAATACTCCTTTATAAGGTTTTTTGACTGCTCAATTTTATCTTTTAAAATTGGCTCCATCTCTCCAAGTTCCAGCCTATTTTCATTATGAAGCTTTTCTATAAATGAAGATTTTAGATAACCAGAAAATGGAAAGTTACCTATCCTTAAATTTTGACTTGTTTGAGATAGAGGAAATCCAGCTTCATTACACAAATAAAGTGTTTTATCAGTTGATGATTTCCATTCAATTACTTCTAGAGAAAAAGGATATTTTTCTTCTTCAAATTCTATAAAATCTAAATCGTAAGATTTTGTGTTTTTTATAGCAAGTGATGGATCTATTCTTTCACCATTAAAACTAATTGAAATGCCAGAGTAATTTTTGAGATATAACGCTAAAACTTCTGATAATGGCTGTGTTGCGTTTTCAGTTTTTAAAATTTTATGATCTTTCTGAATTCCAGTAATTTTAACTTCCACCCCTGAGCTTTTATCTTGGGACTCTACTGGATCAGTTATCGTTACTTGCTTCAAATTATTATTGGAAATTGAAATAGTAAATTTTTCAAACTTTTTTGTAGAATCATTATAAAAAACAACCTTCCAATCTATATTACTACCCAAAGCAAAGCCCTTAAATCTTCCTTGCCCCTCCTTGCCATGCAATTTTCTATTGCCAATCTTAGAAATAAAAGCAGATTTTTTCCAAGAGCCACCCAATTTCTTATAACAATCTTCGGCTTCCGAAGGTTTCATGCCATGACCATTGTCTCTAATTATAATTTCACCATCTAAACCTAATTTATCTTTTGTAACAAATAGTTCGACCTTGGTGGCATTAGCATCAAGAGAGTTCCATATAAATTCACAAAGTGCAGGCAATGGCTTTGCATTGGCTTGCTTTTCAAGGAAATCTAATTGAACATCTAGGTTATGTATTTTTTGAGTCATGCCGTTACAATAATATTGTTTTTTAGTTTTTGCTAGTTTGAATGCTTTTTTATTTTTAACAAGTTATGCCGCCTGAAGAATCGGCTGCCATTCGAATATTTTATCATTTAAAGCAGGAGGGGCGGAAAACACCTCTCCTAAAGTGTTGATTGATTCAAAAAACTCTGTTATTTGGTTCGAGGTTACTCCGCGTTGGAGCACCAAAAATGTCAAACCGATAGATTCTCTAGGTTTGCGAGTTTTCTTTTTCTATCCTAATTTTCGAGGTACGTTGATTTTGCTAGATTTTTTGGTTCGAGTCCGTTGTAGTGTTTTTTTAACAGCCTTACCTTAAAAATGGATCTTGCCCAACTAAGCGGCTTAAACCCACTTTTTCGCATACTCTTTGCACAATACTTGTATTAGGCTTCGATAGCCTTTCTTCGGCAAGCCTTCTATAAGACTCTATTAATTCTGCTGCTTGTTCAACTCCTCCAGCATTATAGAATTTTTGAGAGAGATTATATTCAGCTCTTTCATTTAGTTTTAAAGATGGGAATCTTCCATCAAGCGTTGCGGCTTTATTTGCAGCTTCATGCAAGAAATCAATATGTGTTGTAGCTTTTGCTTTTGCTTTTGGTTCTGATTGTTGAGCTTTCTCAAAATTTTCTATTAATAATCTTATAGGATCATTATCGATTCCGTTCTTAATATTTTTACATTCAAGCCCTTCATATGGCTTATCACGTACTACCAAATCGACTTCCTCTATAAGACTAGCGGCAAAATCTTGATTGATTTTGCCATTCTTTACTAAGTCACCAATTGTAATGTAATATTCAAGTTTTATGTTGTTGGTCTGCCTTTCTAAATCACTTTGAAGCACATACTCAGGAATCCCGTTATCAAACATATTCTGATGTAAAGATTTCAGATGTCCCTCTACTAATTTACCTACTTCACCACTCTTTAATTCTTTATCTCCAGACTCAACTTCTTTGAGAAAAGGAAACACCTCATTTTTAAGAAAATCGGAATAAACTGTATTTGCTTTTTTCTCGAATCTGGATACAAAACCAAATGCTTTTTCATGAATTTTGCTAACTAACTCCTCGACTTCTTTCTGATCATAACCTCTGTCGGATAAATCTTTAACTAAACCATATTTTAACTCATACATTTTATCATTTGAACTTTGCCCTGTTGTTATATACTCTTTGGCAATATCTATAAAAAGTTTTAATAATAAATCTTCATCATTTTGTATCATATAATTAAGCTAAGAATTTTAAAAGTTTGTATAATTCGTAGTATATCACAAAAAGGTTAAAAAAGCGTTAAGGAGTGGCAAGTTTTTTAAGATTTTTGGTTTTGCAAAGTAATATATATCAGATGCTTGGGTGGGTAATACCTCTCGCTTTTTATGTTTTTTTAACGAGTTTTTAGAAAATATCATGCTAATTATTCCTGTTTTTACTGAGCTGCAGTTTTGTTATGTCACCCTCAAAAATGGTTGCCATTCGTATATCTTATCAGTCAATGTAGGAGGGGCGGAAAACACCTCTCCTAAAGTGTTGATTGATTCAAAAAACTCTGTTATTTGGTTCGAGGTTACTCCGCGTTGGAGCGCCAGTTTTTAGTTTCCCAACTCGCTGAATCGGTGTTTCGATAATATCGCTATTACGGTTAGGAGTCCTGACCAGATAACTGCTATCCAGAGGCTGCGTAAGCCGAGAGAATAGAATAATAATGTGCCAGCCGCACCGCCTGCTATCAAACCAAGCCATAGCAACATATAAGGAACCCAGGTAAATCTTGAGCCTCCCAGCGCCGCATGGGCCAAACGCTGACCAACCTTAACAAGCGCACCTGTCATGTAAGTAAGTCCGACCACCACATCCCCATTACGATAAAATATGGCATTTTCGGCACCCATCGCCAAGGTCATGAATGTAACGGCCATAAGGTCCCACCCTATCTCACAGCTGATGGCAGCGGCGGTAAGCAGAACAGTTACGAAGCCAAGCACACTGATAAAAGCTGATGCTTTAAAAAAATGGCGTACTAATACACCAAGCATGCTGCCGGTGACAAAAAGCACTATTATTGCTCCTACAAGCATGATGCCGGGGATATTACCCGTTATCAGGTTCACCGCCAGACGAGTGGAATTACCACTCATGAATGAGATAAAATACCCGCCAAGATTAAGAAAACCGATCGCATCTACACACCCCGCCAAAGCAGAGAGGCATATTGCGAATAGATATACGCTTTTATTTTTTAATGTGTGCATTTATCGCCCATGATATAGAGCAGACAGCGAAATGTAAATATAAACTCATACTGCCCGCTCAAAACATATTATGAAATAAATCTAAAACATTCTGTTGATTTACGCCCCGAAATATTGATTATACCTTTATAATTTTATAATTACCTGATGTTCAACAGTGCTAATAGACCAGACCTGTCCTCGTGCAGGATGGGGAATATATATCTTAAACTTGCCGAAAACAGGGAAGAGCTTGTGAGTGCGCAGAAATTGCGGCATTTTGTTTTCTTTGAGGAGCCAAAAGGCATAACCACCCCCTCCGGACAGATAGACAAAGATGAATTTGACGATAATTGCGAGCATCTGCTGGTGATGAACGGCGCTAACCCGGATAAACCAGAGGTGGTCGGAACATACAGGTTGCTGCGCAGAACGCCGGATAAGGCGGTAAATAAATTCTACACCGAAACGGAATTCGATATTTCCGGCCTCAAAGATTCGGGACATAATATAATGGAACTGGGGCGTTCCTGCATCCACCCAGATTTCAGGGATGGCAAGGTGATACAGCTTTTATGGAGCGGTATTGGGGCTTATATAGCATTTCACAAAATTGTTTATTTATTTGGCTGCGCCAGTTTCTTCGGGGTTGATGCGCAGGAACATGCGGTTCCTATCTCTTATCTATGGCACCATCACCGCGCACCGGAGAACCTGCGCCCAAGCCCAAGAGCGGAAGTTGCGGCGAAGTTCGATATCATCCCGGCGGATAAGATAGATAAAAAAGAGGCAATGACCAAAATGCCGGCGCTTATAAAAGGTTATATGAGGCTTGGCTGTCTGGTCGGCAGCGGCGCCATAATCGATGATTTCTGCAAAACCGTTGATATATGTATGATCTTAGAGTCATCAAAGATGGTAAAAAAGTACGCAGAACACTTCGTTGAGAAGAAATAGCTTATCTTTTTCGTTTTTTTGGGATAAAACCCACCTCATGCCAATAAAACTAACTATATTCCAGACACGCGCGGCGGTAAGGTTCGTATTACTTATAATGTGGACATTCGGCCTGCTGCTTCCGGCCATATTCACCTATCACCTACATAAAGAAACTCACGAAACACTGGTAAAGCTTTATTTCAAGGGTGCACTTAAGATAATGGGCGTCAAGGTCGGCGAGAAAGGTTTTGATAATATCCCGAAAGACTCGGTATTGTTCGTTTCCAACCATACTTCATATTTAGACATATTAGTTCTTGGCTCAAAAATAAAAGTACGCTTTACGCCTAAGATAGAAATATCTAAATGGCCGATAATGAATTTTTTAGTGAAACTTTCACTGCCGGTCTATATCCACCGTAATGCCAGCAAAAGTTTAGAGCAAAAACAGAATATCAAAAAAATAATTGAGGGAGGGGATAGTATATTGATATTCCCTGAATCCACCACCAATGATGGCATGGATGTATTGCCGTTCAAAAGCTCCCTGTTCAGCGTCGCCGAGCCAGAAGAACATGACCACAAGGATGACCATATCGCGATACAGCCTATATCTATAGTATATACACATATAGATGGCGAACCGGCCACAGTGCATAATATGGATAAGGTGGCATGGTACGGCGATATGAAATTCCTGCCGCATTTCTGGAATTTACTTGCGGCAAAAGGCGCGCGGGTGAAAATTATGTATCACAGCGAGCTTTACTATGAGGATTTTGGTGATAGAAAATCCCTAAGCAAACATTGCGAAGATGTTATTACCAAAGGTATCGAGGAATTAAAGATAATAGATGCAAACGAAAAACCAAAAAAATTCTTTGAACGGATGGTTAAACATTGATAAGCCGGTTGGCGTATCCTCCACTTTCATTACCAATAAGATAAAACGAATCCTGAACCCGAAAAAGATCGGCCATGCTGGAACGCTGGACCCGGCTGCATCCGGGATATTGCCGATCGCGCTCGGCGAGGCCACCAAGACCATCCCTTACATGCAGGATGCCCGCAAGGCTTACCAGTTCACCGTAAAATTCGGAGAAACTACCGATACTCTGGACAGGGAGGGTAAAATTACAGCTAAGAACGATATTTTCCCTAAGTTAGAAGAGATCGAAAAGATAATTCCTGATTTCATCGGAAAGATAAAACAAATTCCACCGGCCTATTCGGCGATAAAGATAGATGGCAAGCGGGCATATGACCTAGCGCGTGAAGGGATAGAGTTCGAGATGAAGGAACGCGAGGTGGAAATTTACAGATTAAAGGTGACAGGTTACAGGTCAGAGGTTAAAGACCCCTCCTCACCTGTCACCTCTCACCTGTCACCCAACTTATCAGAGATGACCTTCGAATGCGAATGTTCCAAAGGCACATATATAAGGACATTGGGGGCTGATATTGCCCTGGCCGTACAAACTATTGGTTATATTACGTTTTTACGGCGCACAGCAGTTGGTGGGTTTAACGTGGCCGGGGCCATAAAGGCAGAAATTACAAATGAAGGCTTGCAATTAACAGAAAACGAGATTAGAAGCCACCTTAAGCCTATAGATGTAGTGCTAGACGACATCCCTGTTCTGCATCTGGACATTCAAGCGTGCTCTAAGCTTCGAAATGGCCTTAAGATTCCAACCGATAATGATTCAAAAGGAATAGTAAGGATATATCTCGATAAACAGCTTATCGCCTTCGCAAGGATAGAAAAGGGCCTTGTGATACCTGTTAAGGTATTCAATTTATAAATATATTAAGGAGAAAAACGATGTCGATTACAGCAGAAAAAAAATCTAAGCTTATCAAAGAATATGCAACTGGAGAAGGCGATACTGGCTCTGTAGAAGTTCAGTGTGCCGTTTTAACAGAAAGAATTAATAACCTTACCGAACATTTCAAAGTGAACAAGAACGATATTCACTCCAGAAGGGGCTTGGTAAAGATGGTTAATACAAGAAAAAGTCTTCTTGAGTATCTTAAAGGTAAAAATTTCAACCGTTACCAGCAGCTGATCAATCGATTAAACTTAAGAAAGTAATCTGCTAGCCAATGCCGGATATCGGATTTCAGATATCAGAATCTTTATAGCCTGCTTGCTGTGAATGCTTTCTGGCATCTGTAATCTGGGCTCCGGCATCTTATAAAAACAAAGGAAATAAAATGTTTAAAATAGTAAAAAAATCTATCAACTGGGGTGGTAAGGAATTATCACTTGAAACCGGTAGGGTAGCAAGACAAGCTGACGGCGCGGTTATGCTGCGTTATGGTGGCACAACTGTTCTATGTACTGCAGTTGCACAGAAGGAAGCAAAACCTGATATGGATTTCTTCCCGCTTACATGTATATATCAGGAAAAAACTTTCGCAGCTGGTAAGATACCAGGCGGTTTCTTCCGTCGTGAAGGTAAACCTACCGAGAAGGAAGTTCTTACTTCCCGCCTTATTGATAGACCTATCCGCCCTCTATTCGGCGAAGAATTCTTCAATGAAGTTCAGATAATCTGCACGGTTCTTGAATATGATGGCAAGAATGATAGCGATGTAGTTGCACTGGTTGGCGCAGCTGCTGCACTTGCGATCTCCGGCATCCCTTTTGAAGGCCCTCTTGCAGCTGCAAGGGTTGGTCTGGTAAATGGTGAATATGTGCTTAACCCTGAAATCGGTTTTGCATCTAAAACACGCCTTGACCTTGTTGTTGCAGGCACACGCAAATCTATCATGATGGTAGAATCTGAAGCGAAAGAGATTTCTGAAGAAGAAATGCTTGGCGCTCTTAAATTCGCCCATGACAGCATGCAACCTGTCCTAGACATGATCGAAGAACTTGCCAAAGAAGCTGGTAAAGCTCGCTGGGAAGTTAAGAAAGAAGATCATTCTGCACTTTACAACTCTATCAAATCTCACACTGCTGACACGCTTAAAAAAGCTTATGCTATCACTGATAAACAGCAGCGCGTTACACTTCTTAAAGATGCCAAGAAAAATACTCTTGAGAAGATCGCAGCTGAGCAAGGTGAAGCTTTCAACAAACGCAAAGCTGATGGCCTGCTTAAAAAGCTTGAGAAAGATATCGTTCGCGGTGACATCATTCGCGATAAGAAACGTATCGATGGTCGCGGTCCTGAAAATATCCGTAACATCCTTGCGGAAGTTGATTTCCTTCCAAGAACTCACGGCTCTGCACTTTTCACACGTGGTGAAACACAGGCTATAGTTGTTGCAACTCTTGGCACTACCCAGGATGAACAACGCCTTGACTCTCTTGATGGTGATTCAACAATGAATTTCATGCTGCATTATAACTTCCCTCCATTCTCTGTTGGTGAAGTAGGCAGGATGAGCGGCCCTGGCCGTCGCGAGATCGGTCACGGTAAGCTAGCGTGGCGCTCTATCAACCCGCTTCTTCCATCTAAAATGGAATTCCCTTACACTATCCGTGTTGTTTCCGAGATAACTGAATCTAACGGTTCATCTTCAATGGCAACTGTGTGCGGTACATCTCTGGCGCTTATGGCGGCAGGCGTTCCATTACCTCGCCCTATCGCTGGTATTGCAATGGGTCTTATACTTGAAGGCAACGATTTCGTTGTTCTTTCAGATATACTTGGCGATGAAGATCATCTTGGTGATATGGATTTCAAAGTTGCAGGTTCTGCAGACGGCGTAACTTCTCTTCAGATGGATATCAAAGTTCAGGGTATCACTATCGAGATCATGAAAATTGCGCTTAATCAGGCTAAAACTGGCCGTTTACATATCCTTGGTGAAATGGCTAAAGCCATCACTGAGCCTCGTAAAGAGCTTAGCGGCAATGCGCCTAAATATAAATCCATCAAGATACCTACTAACAAGATCCGCGAAGTAATCGGTAAAGGCGGCTCTGTTATTAAAAATATCTGTGAAGTAAGCGGTGCCAAGATCGACATTCAGGATAGCGGTGATGTTAAAGTTTCCGCGAGCGGTGAAGAGGCGATCGAAAAAGCAATGGCAATGATAAAAGAGATAGTTGCAGATGCTCCTATGCCGGTTATCGGCCAGGTCTATGATGCAAAGATCATGAAAATATTAGATTTCGGCGCAGTTGCCCAGTTCATGGGTAAAGCGCAGGGCCTGATACATATCAGCGAACTTGCAGAGACCAAAGTTGCTAAAGTTGAAGATGTAATTAATCTTGGTGATAATGTTAAAGTAAAAGTCACCAACATCGACAAGACCGGCAAAATAAAACTTTCAATGAAACAGGCAGTAGCCGGTGCGGGTAATTCCCCTACCGCTAATGATAACGGTTCCGTTGAAGAGGTTGATACAGCTTCTGAAATAACAACTATTAACTAGTATTAGTACTAATTATAAGTTGAAGGAAAAGCCCCGCAAATGCGGGGTTTTTTCTAGTAAAATATTACCTATATTAATATCATGGCAATAACTGAAAAAGACATCGCCGGTATCAAGGATATAGAAGGCGAGATATTGCGTTTAAAAAAAGAGATGAACGCTGTTATCCTCGCGCATTATTATCAGGATGATGACATTCAGGATATTGCCGATTTCATTGGTGATTCACTTGAACTTTCCCGCAAGGCCGCCGCTACCGATGCCGACTATATAATTTTCTGCGGAGTGAAATTCATGGCCGAGGTCGCAAAGATATTATCCCCGCAAAAAACCGTTATAATCCCCGACCTGAAAGCCGGCTGCAGTTTAGAGACCTCCTGCCCGCCAAAATCATTCAAGGCATTCAGGGAACAGCACCCCGAACATATTGCGATAACTTACATCAACTGCTCGGCAGAGATAAAGGCGCTTTCGGATATCATCGTTACATCTTCCTCGGCAGAAAAAATATTAAGTAAATTACCCGAAGACCAAAAAATAATTTTTGCACCCGATAAACATTTAGGCGCCTACCTGAATAAAAAGACCGGCCGCGATATGTTATTATGGGATGGCACCTGTATGGTGCATGAACAATTCTCCGAGAAGGAACTTTTCTCACTGAAATCAAAGCACCCGACCGCCGCTGTAATAGCACATCCTGAATGCCCTGCAAATCTCCTCGACCATGCCGATTTCATCGGCTCTACCTCGGCATTACTTAATTTCTCGAAAGAAGCCGCAATAAAAAACCCGGAAGCCGAATTCATCGTCCTCACCGAACCCGGCATCATCCACCAGATGAAAAAATTCTCCCCCCACGCCAAATTCTACGATGTACCCAGCATCAACGAAGCCGGCTGCGCCTTCTGCAACGCCTGCCCATATATGAAACTGAACACGCTGGAGAAATTATATCTCTGCATGGTAAATAGATCACCTGAAATAACGCTGGATGAAACTCTGCGCCTGCAAGCGAAAAGATCACTGGATAGGATGCTGGAAATGTCGGCTTAATCTTTTTCCTTATGTCCAAAACCCGCAGAGATTATATCTCCGTACTGTAGCGGGTTACAACCTGCCTTATCCGAGTCTTTAATAAGTTTTTTTAAAATATAATCTTTGCATTTAATATAAAAATGGCTTGGAATGCCATTTGCATCTAGGCAATTAACCAACCAAATATTTTTATCCTTTGTTTTTTTTTCTGCTATATCAACAGTTTCTGGTTTTATTTTTTGTGCAAATGAGATCATTTTCCCATCTCCTTTTTGGTTTCAATAACTTCAGCTTTCGTTATGTTGCTGAGATCAGGGTGTGCCAGACTTTTTGTAGTTTCTTCTCCAAAAGCCTGAGCCATCTTATCAAAAAAGTTTTCTATTTCCTTAAGAGGAACTTCCTTTAATGCCTCTTTAAAGAATTGAGATGTTATTTCTTTATTTCCCTTGGTATAATCATAAACATTTTTAACGGTATCTAACACATGTCTTGCCTTATAGGAAAGCATGCCTGACGCTAGGCGTTGCTCCATAATATCCATATATCTATGAACTTCTTCTGGTAGTTCTAAATTTATACCGGTAGCGTTCAATACTGCTTTACCAACTTCTCCCGCTGTTACCCTTCTTTGATTTGAGCATTCTGCACAACCACCTGCTGGAATAAAAAACGCTTGTTTACTCTTAAAATTCGGGGGGCATAAAACCGTGATACCATTATCTGCTGAAAGCCTGTTTCCTATCGCTGCCAGAGCTTTGTTAAAATAATCTAGCTCCTGTTCTGTTGGCTTTTTAATTAATATATAGCCTTCATTTCCCTCAAGTTCTTTAGGATTGTTTGCATATAATCCAGCTTCTCTTATTATTCCGGTTTTTATATCACCTCTCTCGCCTCGTTCTCCTCTAACGCCCCTTTCACCGGCGATTGCTTCTCCTCTTTTACCCCTTTCTCCTCTGATACCAGATATATTGCCGCGCTCTCCACGCTCACCTCTTACACCACTATCGTCTAGTACATCACACTCCAAAAGTTGTTTTAATGATATTTCACCGTGAATATTATGAGGTGCAAATAATCTATTTCCATCTGATGTTACAGCCCATAAGCCACCAATTTTTTTATCATCCGAGAGATTTTCGCCAAAATTCGATGGACCAACACCAACAAAACCATTTCTACCAACCCCCTGATACACAAATGGCTCTTTAGCATCGCTGAAATCCCTATTATTACCCCATATATATTCATAGGGCTTAAAAACTTTATCAGTATTATCAAACGGCCTCAGCGTATCAACTAGCAGACCTGTGGTGGCTACACCCATATCCTTGTGCTGATTGAGCAAATTTTGAAGTTCAGCATTAGAAACCTGCACGGGCCTTCTAGCTACAAGAAAAATCTCACCCGTATATTGACCTTCCTTAGTTTTCTTAACAAATCTCCAATCTTCTTTGTTAAAAACATCATCCAGTTTCATAAACTGACGAACTGGTGTATAATTTTTGTCCTGCCCCATATCACTCCTTAATTTTTATTAAGATTTTATATATCTTATCACATGTGCCCACCTATTTTTACCCCATATTTACCTGTCGACAGAGCTCGACAACACCATAAAGTTATGCTATAATTCATTGAAAAAGCGTTATTTTTATGGTGATGTTGGATAAAGTTTTACAGGGGCTGGATCTCAGTGATGAGGAAACGCGGATATATGTTGAGCTGCTGGAAAGCGGTACGGTAACGGCCGGGGAATTTTCTAAGAAGGCGGGTATATCGCGCACATCTTTATATGGGATATTGCAGAGGCTTACCGATAAGGGGATAGTTGAAAGAACATTGAAAAAAGGTGTGCGGTCTTTTCAGGCGGCGCATCCGGAGAAGATAAAACATTTATTCCGCAAAAAGATAGAGGGGCTGGAAAATCTGGAGAAGGATTACGATAAGATATTTCAGGAACTTCTTACGCGCGCTAATTTCGGTACGGTAAGCCCGCGCTTCAAACTTTATGAAGGGGTTGAGGGCGTACAGCATATACTTAATGATATGCTTTCATACAGGGATATTGAAACGCGCTCATACTGGCCGATAAAAAGCATGGTGGATATTCTTTCGGCAGATTTTTTCAGATATCATAATAAAGAGCGCATCCGCCGTAACCTCTACACCAAAGCCATATGGCCGAGGAGTGAAATGGTGGATATAAAGAAAAATCCCTTCCTTGGAATGGGCCCGGATTTTAAAAGGGAGATACGCCTTGCACCGGAGAGTATGAATTTCACCATGGGATACTGGATATATCATAACAAGATCGCCTTTCTTTCATCACGCGCGGAAAGTTTCGGGTTCATAATTGAAAGCCCTGAACTGGTGAATATGCAGTCATCACAGCATGAGGCGATCTGGAACATGTCAGAACCGCTGGAAATAGACCAGATACATCTGCAGGGATTCATTGATGAAATGAGATATAAAAATAAAACTTAGATTGCGGGTAAAAAAATATTTAGATAGAATTAATACTTAATATAAAAGAGGGTCTCATGTTCAGATTTATATTCGCGTTGTCGCTTCTTACACTATTAACATCCTGTATCAGTTTATTTTAATTGCTGAAACGCAAGGGGCTTGAATTTCTGGAAAATATTTATTATAATATATTCAGATGAGGTTGCTGCGCGGTTTGTTATTGCACAATAATCTCCGGGGCGATGAATATTATCATGGGAGTTGGCTCTGGCAGGGCTTTGGTCTTGTTACTTCCGGCACCCACCTGAACATAAATGCTTCAGGACGATTTACGTTGCAGACGGCCATCGCGGTCTCATCTATCCTAACCTATATTATTTTTTGGATACCAGCCTGCACTGGTTAATGTTTTTCTAAATTCGCAAGCTCATTAAGAAAAGCCCTTATTTCAAATATTTCATCGGGTCTCTGGCGTCTTTGCCTTTGCGTACGGCAAAGTAAAGCTGTGGTGATGTCACCTTGCCGGTGGAGCCTACAGCGCCTATAGTTTGTCCTTTTGATATTTCCTGGTCTTTCTTGACATTGATGCCGCTCATATGTGCATAGGCGGAAAGCAGGCCGTTATCGTGTTTTATTATTACAAGATTGCCATAACTTTTCAGGCTGCTGCCGGTATATACCACCCTGCCCGCGTTCGATGCCTTCACCTGTGAACCGGCGCTGGCGGAGATATTTATGCCATCATTATATTCTCCGCCCTGCTGGCCGAATCTTTTTATCACCTTGCCATTCACCGGCCAGATGAATTCTGAACCGGAGCTTACTGGTTTCTTTGTTTCAGTTGCTGCAGTTTTAATTTCGGTAGTGGTCTTTTCCGCAAGTTTTACATTCTCGATCTCAGTATCTATTTTTGGCGCTGCTGCCGGCTGGTTATAAGAACCAAGCACGCCGCTGCTGCCCTTTCTCATGCTGGCAGGCTTGCCTTCATCATCTGCGGATGTGGAATAAACGCTGGTCGGTTCAACCGGCGCTTCTGCAAGGGCTTCGCCGCTTTCTTCAAGAGCTTCCTCAGAAGGAAGATCGGAAGGGAAAGGTATCTGCAGGGTCTGGCCCTTCACAACATTATATGGCTGGTGAAGTTCGTTAAGTTTAACGATACCCGACATATCAACACCATATTGGCGCGAGATACTATATAATGTCTCGCCGTCTGCAACCTTGTGGAATTTGCCCTCAGGTATCTTTATCTTCTGGCCGGTTGTTACTGCATATGGCTGCTCAAGGCGGTTTGCCACGATTATCGGAAGGATAGGAACATCATATCTGCGCGAGATGCTGAATAATGTTTCACCCGCCGCAACTATGTGGGTTTTGCCGGAAATATTAACTTCGCTGGCATCGGAAGTTACCGGGTTGCGAACGAGTTTCTGTTTTTTCGGCGGTTTAGGGCCGACCTTGTCGGAAACCTTATATACCTGCGTGGCAGTTTCAGTATTTTCCTCAGTGATATCCTGATTGGTATCTTCGCTTATATCTTCAATAACAACGGGAACGCCCTTATCGCGCATAGCGATCTCTTCTGGAGAACCGGCAGTTGGCGGGCCCTGCACATCGCCATAGCTGTAGACATCCTCAAGGTGATATTCAACCGTTGCAGGCGGCTGTGAATATTCACAGGCCACAAGCGGCAATGTAGAAGTTAAAAATAAAATTTTGAAAATATTTTTCATAAGAGAAAGACTATATCTTACTTATCTTCTTAACTCCGCCCATATAATTAATCAAGACTTCCGGGATATCCACCGTGCCATCTGCCTGCTGATAATTCTCAAGTATGGCAACAATGGTTCGCCCTACGGCAAGCGATGAACCGTTAAGAGTATGCACAAAATCTATTTTATTTCCCTCGCGACGGAACCGGGCATTCATGCGACGCGCCTGGAAATCCGCGAAATTGGAGCAGCTTGATATCTCGCGATAAGTTTTCTGCTGCGGCAACCATACTTCTATATCATAGGTTTTATGGCTGCTGAAACCGGTATCCCCGGCGCAAAGCAACACAACGCGATATGGCAGGCCCAGTTTTTTCAGTATGGTCTCGGCGCATGAAGTTAATCTTTCATGCTCTTCCTGAGATCTTTCGGGGGCAGTTATGGATACTATTTCCACTTTCGAGAATTGATGCATACGCACAAGCCCGCGAGTATCCTTCCCGGCAGAACCAGCCTCGGAGCGGAAACACGGGGTATATGCCGTATAACGAAGCGGCAATTGTTTTTCTTCCAGAATGGATTCACGCACCAGATTTGTAACCGGTATCTCGGCGGTCGGGATTAGATAAAAATCATTATTAGTTTTAAACAGATCTTCTTCAAACTTAGGAAGCTGGCCGGTTCCGAAGGCAGCATCTGCTCTTACCATAAACGGAACGGAAGCTTCAAGATAGCCGAATTCTTTTGTGGCTACATCTATCATGAATGCGGCAAGTGCTCTTTCGAGCCTTGCGAGATCGCCGAAAAGTGAGGCGAAGCGACTGCCTGATATTTTTGCGGTGCGTTCAAAATCGAGCAGGCCAAGATCCTCACCAACTTCAAAATGTGCTTTCGGCTCGAAGGAAAAGTTTTTCGGCGCGCCTACTTTGCGTACCTCAACATTATCATTTTCGTCTTTGCCATCCGGTACTGAGGCATCTAAAATATTAGGTATCGTCGCAAGAATTTCTTTTAATTCCTCATTCTCGCCCTCGCCTGCTTCGCTATTTTTAGCAGCGGCAAGTCTGGCTTTTATTTCTTTTGAACGTTCCATTAATGGCTGGGCATCGGCCTTTTTGCCGGATGCCATCATTTCGCCGATCTGTTTTGCAAGCTTGTTGGCCTCTTCCTGCATCGACTGGAATTCGGTTATGCCGCCACGGCGTTTGCTGTCTATATCAAGTATCTTTGCAGATAGCGGCGCAAGATTACGACGTGCGATCTGCTTATCGAATTCCGCGGGGTTGGCCCTTATATATTTTATATCGTGCATGATATGCTCTTAAGTGATTACCTTTTTCCGTGCCTTGAAAGCGCAGAAAATTATAGATATCTCATATAATAAATATAGCGGAGTTGCCAGTGCTAATTGGCTGATGACATCAGGCGGGGTCAGGAACGCCGCCACTGTTAATATTATTACAACTGCATATTTGCGGAATTTCTTAAGCTGGGCAACGGTTACAACCCCTATCCTTTCAAGCAGTATCACTACCAGCGGCAGCTGGAAGGTCAGGCCAAAGGCAAGTATAAGGCTGGTAACAAGGGAAAGATATTCGCTTATCTTGGCCTCCAGCTGTATTGGCAGATTGCCCTGCCCGGCCGGCATTTCAAAACTGAGGAAGAATTCCCACGCCATCGGGAACAGGGCATAATATACGAACGCCGCCCCGCTTAAGAATAACATCGGTGCTATTATCAGGAACGGGATGAAGAATCTTTTCTCATGCGCATAAAGGCCGGGGGCGCAGAATATATATATCTGCCATGCGAAAATAGGGAAGGATATGATAACGCCGGAAAATATTGAAAGTTTCAGATAGGTGAAGAAAGCCTCGGTAAGGCCAGTATATATCATTTTTCGGCCGGGCGCATCACCCATTGCATCCGCAAGCGGCGCGATAAGGAAATCATATATATCCTGTACGAAAAGATAGGAGATGCAGGCCGTAATGATAAGCGCAGATATGCAGATTATAAGGCGCTTGCGCAATTCCCTTACATGTTCCACCATTGTTTTCTGAGGGGAGGGATTATTCATTTTTCTCTTCGATCTTTTCCGGTGTGGTTTCTTTCATCTCATCCTTAAAGACCTCGGTGACATCATAGGCCGGGTGATACTTACCATCAAGGCCCAGTATCCTGCTTTTAGGACGCAATATCCTTGTATCATCCTCATCATCCAGTTTCAGAACAGAGGTGAATTCGTTAACGGTGTTTTTTATCTTACGGAATAATTTCCCGGCGGTGCGCAGCATTTCCGGCATATCCTCAGGTTTCAGGAAAAGGATGCAGGCCACCCCGATAACTATTATTTCCCAGAAAGAAAGATCTAACATTTTGTCTAAAAATTGCGATTTTACCCCGTGATACCCTTATCAACAGAGAAATTCCCTTTTAATTTTAATATTAGCAAATTATACTCACCCCCATTAAAATTGACAGTAAATAATATGACCTTTAAACAAATACTTGATAACTGCTTTGATAGTAATATCGGCAGCAACGGCATCTCCACCGAACAGCTGCAGGCAGCGGTCAAGATAGTGCTCGAACAGGTTGATGCCCTTAAGGCAGAGAAACTGAAATTATTCGATTTTTCTGACATACAGGAAAAGAACCGCGCGATAAAAGAACTGGTAGGCCGGCTTTCCAAAGATTATAAATATCTTTACATACTCGGCACTGGCGGTGCCACCCTTTGCGGGCAGACCATTTTCGGATTACTGGAAAATCACAAGCGCAGGTCAAAAATAAAATTCATCGACAATATCGATCCTAAAAGCTTTGAGCATATCAGGGAACAGATAAAACCACAGGATAGTTTTGTGCTGGTGATAAGCAAATCCGGCTCGACACTGGAGACCATCACTCAATTCGCGTTCTTCACCAAGATATATGAAGAGGCACTGGGCGAGAATAAAATAAAAGACCATTTCCTTGCGATAACCGATACTGAATGTGAGAATAACAAGATCAGGAATATCGCAAATAAATTGAATATACCGATCTATCCGCATGAGAAAGTCGGCGGCCGCTTCTCTATATTCAGCCCGGTTGGCCTGATACCGGCAAGATTCGCCAAATTAAATATAAAAGATTTCCTGAAAGGCGCGAAGGATGAGGTCGACAGGACCTTCAAACAAAAAAACTCCCAGAGCATTACCGGTGCAGCATTGAATTATGCATTCGTGGAACATAAGAAAACCAACGCGACAGTGATGATGCCTTACATAGATCGCCTGAAGAACTTCACTACATGGTGGGCGCAGATATGGGCGGAAAGCCTCGGCAAGAACGATATCGCAACCACACCGATACGCTCACTCGGCACGCTGGATCAGCACAGCCAGATGCAATTATTTTTGCAGGGCAAGAAGGATAAATTCTTTAATATAATGTATATAAAAGAAAATGGCGATGAGCTGAAGATAGAGCTGAACCAGCACTTCAAAGGTGAGCAGCTTGATTATATCAGCGGCAAGAATTTCAGTAATGTTATAAACTCTGCCGCGCGCGCGACCATTCAAACACTGGCTAATAACCAGAGCCCAGTGCGGGTATTTGAGATAGATAAATTGGATGAATATACCATGGGCAGCATCGTGATGCATTTCATTCTGGAAACAGTACTTCTTGCGAAAGCATGGGAACTTAACCCCTTCGACCAGCCGGCGGTGGAACAGGGTAAAAAATTAACAATCGAAATGCTGAAGACCATTTAAATGGCAATAAGAATATTACCACCTGTAACAGTTAACCGCATCGCCGCCGGTGAGGTGATCGAGCGCCCGGCCTCGGTAATAAAAGAACTGGTTGAGAACGCCATTGATGCAGGTGCGAAGAATGTCGAGATAGAAATTGAGAATGGCGGCAAGAATTTAATTCGTATCAGCGATGATGGAAAAGGCATGAACAGAGCCGATCTTGAGCTTTGTATATTACGCCATGCTACCTCCAAACTTCCGGATGATGATCTGTTCAATATAAATTTCTTCGGCTTCCGGGGCGAGGCTTTGCCTTCCATCGGTTCCATCTCAAGGCTTTCAATATCTTCCAAAAATATTAATGAGAATGATGCCTGGAAGATAGAAGTTGAAGGTGGTGAGCAGAAAGAAACCCGCCCATCGAACATTTCAAAGGGAACTGTTGTTGAGGTGCGCGATCTTTTCTTTGCCACCCCGGCAAGATTGAAATTCCTGAAATCTGACCAGACCGAGCGCGCAAGAATAATCGAGACCATAAAAAAACTGGCAATGGCAAACCCTGATACGGGCTTTGTTCTCAAGGATTCCGGCAAAACATTTCTGTCATACAAGAATCCGCAGGGCGATATGCTTGATTCGCGCGGGGCAAGATTAAAAGAAATAATAGGCAAGGATTTTATCGAGAATTCGGTCGAGATAAACACGCAAAGAGGCAATGCGAGTTTAAAAGGCTTTGTTTCTCTTCCCACTTATAACGCCGCCACCGCGAGCGACCAGTATATTTTCGTGAATGAAAGGCCGGTAAAGGACAGGCTGCTGCTTGGCGCTATCCGCGGGGCTTATGCCGATTTCATCAGCAGGGGTAGGCATCCGGTTGTGGTACTGTTCATAAATATTGCGCCGGAGGAAGTTGATGTGAATGTACACCCGGCCAAGGCAGAAGTGCGCTTCCGTTTTGAGGCCGAGATACGCGGGCTTATTGTCGGCAGTATAAAAAATACACTGGCAGAGGCCGGTTTCAGGGCATCTTCAACGGTGTCAGATTTTGCGTTGCAGTCTTTCACGGTTGAGAATAATACCAACCCGATGAATTTTCAGCAGCGTCCTAATTATAGTTCCGGTGGATATTCGCGGGGTAATCTGGCAGAGGCAAATAATATTTCCTATTACCAGCCGCAGCATAGTAACCAGATATTCTCGCCCGCAGAAACACAGCCCTTTGCAAGAACCGAAGCACCTAGCTTTGATGATGAGACGCTAAAGAATTTCCCGCTCGGCTCGGCGCGCTCGCAATTGCATGAAACGTATATAGTGGCACAAAGCAACGATGGCATTGTGATAGTGGATCAGCACGCCGCGCATGAAAGGCTGGTTTATGAGAGGATGAAGACCGAATATAATTCGCAGGGCGTGAAAACCCAGAGATTACTGATACCAGAGATCATCGAGATTGGTGAGGATAAGACCATAGACCTTATGTCTAAGTCCGCAGAGCTGGCTAAATTCGGGCTGGTGGTGAATAAGTTTGGCAGTTCCGCCATTGAGGTAAAGGAAATTCCGGAGATACTCTGCAAGGAGAATATCAAAAAACTTATCGAAGATATTTCCTCCGACATCTCAGAATATGGCGAGGAACTTTCGCTGAAGGAACACATAGAACATATACTTGAAACAATGGCGTGTCACGGCTCTGTGCGCGCTGGAAGGTTGCTTAATGTGGGTGAGATGAACGCACTACTGCGCGAGATGGAGGCCACACCTTACTCCGGCCAGTGCAACCACGGCAGGCCAACCTATATAAAATTAAAACTTAACGACATTGAAAAACTCTTCGGTCGCAAATGAGCCATTTAATTTTCAACCGCGCGCGAAAAATAAAACAGCTTAACCGCGCAGCAAAAACATTTTATGGCTCAGATTTCCTGCATAATGAATCTGCAAACCGGTTAGCACAACAGTTTGATGAGATAATAAAAAAACGCTTCGATATAGCGCTTAATATAGGAACAAGGAACGGTCATTTAACAAAGATAATCAAAAAAAATGGGCTGGTAAAAAATATATTTGAAACTGATATCGCAATTAATTTTCTATCGTCATTGCGAGGAGGCATCGCCGACGCGACAATCCATCCATCCGAGATACCTGATGGATTGCCGCGGTCGCTAACGCTCCCTCGCAATGACGGGTGGGTGGTGGCTGATGAGGAATTATTACCTTTCAGGGATGAAAGTTTTGACCTGATCATCAGCAACCTCGCACTACACTGGGTAAATGACCTGCCGGGATGCCTTGCGCAAATAAAGCGTATGTTAAAGAAAGGCGGCTTCTTCTGTGCGAATATATTCGGCGGCGCAACCTTGCAGGAACTGCGCAGCGCAATGATATTGCTGGAACAGGGCGGCGATGGTATCTCGCCGCGCATCTCACCATTCGTTGGGGTTAAGGATGGCGCAGCATTATTACAGAGAGTGAATTTTGATGAACCGGTCTCAGCAAGCGAAGAGATAACAGTGAAATATAATTCCGTCTCAGAATTATTATCCGACCTGCGCAACACCGGAGAAACCAACGCTTTGTATAAGATGAATAACAAATATCCCGGCAGGAATTACTTTAATGAATTAGAAAAAATATATAAAAATAATTACAGCGACGAGAACGGAAATCTCGATGCCACTTTCGAGCTTGTGACCATCAGCGGGTGGAAGAAATAATTATAGTTTTGCCAATTTCTCAAACGGTGTTTCAAGATCAAGATTCTTGTGGAAGTTATTTCCGGCAGTGGTGGCCTTTACTATGCCTTTGCGGATAACGTAATCGCCGAAGCTTTCGCCTTCGTTGCGTTCTTTGGCATAGGCGTGGATCATTGGTTTCAGGATAGTTCTTATTTCCTTATCATCCACCGATTCGCGGTAAAGTTTATTTAAGCGGGAACCGTTAAAGGCAGCACCTAAATATAAATTATATTTATTCGGGCCGGTTCCCACGAAACCGATCTCAGCAAGATAAGGGCGGGCGCAACCGTTCGGGCAGCCGGTCATGCGGATAACTACATCATCATTACGCAGCCCGGCTTTCTCGAATTCCTCTTCAAGCTCGGTCACCAGATCAGGCAGGTAGCGTTCACTTTCCGCCAGCGCAAGTCCGCAGGTAGGCAGCGCCACACAGGCCATTGAATTGCGGCGCAGACCGGACTGGTCGAAGGAATCCAGTTTATATTCCTTCAAAAGTTTTTCGATCTGCGGTTTATCTTTTTCATCGATCGATGCGATGATGACATTCTGGTTATTGGTAAGGCGGAAATCACCCTTATGAACTTTTGCGATCTCGCGCAAGCCTGTTTTCATTTTCCATTCAGGAGTATCTTTCACACGGCCATTCTGGATGAACAAGGTAACGTGCCATTTGCCGTCAACACCTTTTACCCAGCCATATCTGTCGCCGGTGGAGGTGAAGGTAAATGGTTTTGCATCCTGTAATTTGTAACCGAGCAGCCTTTCAACTTCGGAACGTATCTTTGTAACGCCCATTCTTTCAACCGTGTATTTGAAACGCGCATTCTTGCGTTCATCGCGGTTACCGTTATCGCGCTGCACTATCACAATTTTCTCGGCAACATCAACGGCCTGTTCAGGGGTACAGAATGCCATTACATCAGCAGTACGTGGGAAGGTTTCAACATCGCCGTGTGTCATACCAAGGCCACCGCCTACGGTCACATTGTAACCGGTTAGCTTGCCATTTTCGGCAATGGCAATGAAGCCTAAACAATGCGCAAAAATATCAACATCGTTGGAAGGCGGTATCGCCACAACAGTTTTGAATTTGCGCGGTAAATATAATTTGCCGTAGATAGGTTCAACATCTTCTTCCTCTTTACCACCTGCGACCTGTTCATCATCTATCCATATCTCGTGATAGGCCGATGTACGCGGGGAAAGATGGGCGGAAATATCTTCCGCAAGTTTCTGCGCCGGTGCGTGAAGGACAGATTCATACGGGTTCGGGTTGCACATAACGTTACGGTTAACATCACCGCACGCCGCAAGAGTATCAAGGCACGATTTATTTATAGCGTTTATGGTATAGCGCAGATTGGTTTTGATTATACCATGGAACTGGAATGCCTGACGCGTAGTTAATTTTAATGTGTGGTTGGCATAATTATCCGAAAGGTAATCCATATCCAGCCATTGCTGCGGAGTGCAAACACCACCCGGAACACGCACGCGCGCCATGAATGAGTAGGCCTTATCTAATTTCTTGCTACGGCGGCCAGCGCGGATATCACGATCATCCTGCATATAGATGCCGTGGAATTTTGTAAGCTGCGTATCATCTTCCTCAAGAGCACCAGTAATAACATTTTCCAGGCCTTCCTTGATACCGCCGCGCAGATAATTACTTTTATCCTTTATGCCTTCGTTCTTAGATTTTCCGACCATAACGCTTCGCTTTTGTAACTAGTTACTATTTAATAAACATCCCTTAAATATCTTCTGTCCGCTTTCATCTTACCAACATACTCTGCCGCAAAACTCTCGCCTTTGCCACTGGCCTCGGCGATTATTCTGTGCAGGGTGGCATCAACATCTTTTGCCATACGTTTTTCATCACCGCATACATAGAAATAAGCGCCCTGTTCCAGCCACTCGTAAAGTTCTTTTTTCTTTTCCAGCATTTTGTGCTGTACATAAACCTTATCAGGGCGATCGCGGGAGAAAGCAGCATCGAAATTGGTCAGGATACCTTTTTCTTTAAATTCCTGTAATTCGAGCTGGTAGAAAAAATCAAGCAGGTAGCGTTGCTCTCCGAAGAAAAGCCAGCTCTTGCCTTTTGCATTTTCAGCATCGCGCTGTTGCAGGAACGAGCGGAACGGTGCGATACCTGTGCCGGGACCTACCATTATCACCGGAACATTATTATTTTCCGGCAGGCGGAAATTCTTATTTTCCTTAATGAAGATTTTTACCTTATCACCGGCTTTAAGATCATCTGCCACGAAGCCGGATGCTACACCTTTGCGCTTGCGCTCATTAGACTGGTAACGAACGGTTGCGATGGTCAAATGAACCTCATCACCAACAGCATCCTGCGCTGATGATATGGAATATAAACGGTGCGGAAGTTTACGCAGTAATTTTACCAGTTCATCTGCCTTAATATTCTTATGCGGGAATTCCACCAGCATATCTATAAGTTCGCGGCCATAGCTGTATTCTGAAATATCTTTCTGCGCGGCAAGTTCTTTTACTTTCGCGTTATCAGTAAGTTTTGCGTAGGCTTCCACCACAGGTTTGGTCAGGGAATTTATATCATATTCACCGAGCAGTAATTCATGAAGTTTCTTGCCTTCCACCAGCTCATCGCCGGAGAGTTTCGTTGCGGCTAAAATATCAGCGACCATCTTACTATCATTCAGCGGAACGAGGCCAAGCGCATCACCGGCCTGGTATTTTATTCCGGAACCTTCAAGATTTATTTCTATGTGGAAGGTTTCTTTTTCGGAACCATCTTCATTGAGCAGAACTTTATCTTTCAGTTCAGCAATGTATGGATTAGCCTGGTCATATTCATTGCCGCCGAAGATGGAAAGGAAATCCGAGGCTTTTGCTTTCGGCGCTTCGATC
The DNA here is from genome assembly GCA_964424715.1 of uncultured Rickettsiales bacterium. GTDB lineage: Bacteria > Pseudomonadota > Alphaproteobacteria > Rickettsiales > UBA8987 > JAMHZE01. The sequence continues at coordinate 25,995 of CAYRJW010000017.1, forward strand.
TTTGAAACATCTACACCATTTGCCGCAAGGAATTTCGGGAAAATACCTTCAAGGAATTTCATCGCATTGGCGTTGAAATCAACATCGCAATCAACACGGTCAAATATACGTTTGCCGCCAAGCTGCTCAAAGCGGGAATCCATATCCTTCCCGGCCTGACAGAAATCAACATAGGAAGTATCTCCAAGGGCCAGTACGGCAAAATTTGTACCCGTGGAAAGTTTAGGCGCACCGGCATCTTTTATGCTCTTGAAGAAATTAACGGCACGCTCAGGAGGATCACCCTCACCCCAGGTGGAAACTATAACAAGCAGGTTCTTTACAGAGACCAGATCTTCAGGCTTTGTATTGAACATATCTTTTACAACAGGTTTAAAACCCATTTTCGCACATATTTTTTTGGCTTTATCAGCAAGGTTCTCGGCATTGCCGGATTCGGAACCGAACAGGATAGTAATAGGAATGGCACTGGCAGAAGGTGCGGCTTCGGCAACAAAATTACCAAGCTTTGCATTATCGGCAATGAACCCGGCAAGCCACAGTGCCTGATCGTTGGATATATCGCCAAGAAGTTCGCGCAGGAGTTTCCTTTGTTTGTCGTCAAAAGATATTTTATCGCTACCGGTCAATTTCATGAATATTAGTTGCAGGAGATTTAATACTAAGATTGAGGCATTTTTCAAACAAAAAAGCAAAAAAACGGCTTTTTAGGCGGGTTTTTAACGCATTTGCTTGAGCGGGGCCATAGATGATGTTTAAACTGGGGGTTCCTAATTAAATTTTGGCGCTCATATGAAAAAACTCATTATATTGCTGAATCTTTCCTGTTTCATGCCAGTTCTGGCCAATGCAGAGATGGTTCCCCCGCTTTCACTGCAGCACAGGGCTTCCATCGAGATCTCAAAGGGTGTTGGGACCGGGAACATAGACCAGCAGAACCACAGATTATCCGGAAAGCTTGTTTCCGGCTATGGCAGATATACCAATGAACTTAAAGGCAATATCTCAAACCTTGAGAATAGCAACGGCAACAGTGAAGTAGGCTACAAGATCGGCGAAAGACTTAAATATGAAGTAACCGAAGGCGGCAATGTTTTCGGCGAAGTTGAACGAGTTGGCAATAAAACCTCTGGAGTTAAAAGCAGAACCTCAGAACTTCTTGGCTATGAGCAGCTGCTGATCGAGAAAGATGGTTTCGATATGAGCGGTGAAGCAGGTGCCGGATTCAGGCAAAGTGATTACCAGCCAGGCCTGGAAGATGCAAATTCCTTACTCGGAAAAGTGGGAACAGATATAAACTGGGAATTCTACAAGAATGTGAAACTTAACAATAACAGCTACATGGCCTATGCCGAAGATAACACCCAGACCGTTTCCGATACCAGCATCAAAACCTTCCTGTATCGCGGCGCTTACATAAAAGGCGCAGTTGAGGTAGAAAACAACAGCAAGGTCCCGGTCGGCTACAAAAAGACCGATACGGTCACCTCAATAGGAATGGGATACGATTTCTAGTAATTAATCAGCCTAAAACGGAATGTCATCATCAAGATGATCAGAGTGGCTTTCCGCAGGAGCGCCTTTGCTCTGGGATTTTTCAGCATAATCACCGCCGCCAGAAGAATTATTGGCACGGTCAAGCATAGTTAGATTGCAGTTATAGCCTTGAAGCACGATCTCGGTTGAGTAACGGTCCTGTCCTTGCTGATCCTGCCATTTGCGGGTTTGCAGCTGGCCCTCGATATAAACTTTCGCGCCCTTCTTTACATAGTTACGGATAACATTGATAAGGCCGGGATTGAAACAGGCTATCCTGTGCCATTCGGTCTTTTCTTTTCTCTCGCCGGAGTTCTTATCGGTCCAGCTTTCGTTGGTGGCAACTACCAGATTGGCAACTTCCCTGCCATCATGGGTTGCGCGTATCTCAGGTTCTTTGCCGATATTTCCTATCAGGGTAACTTTGTTCAGACTTCCGCTCATATCATTAAAATATTTTAGGTTTAGAATATTTTAGAGACTAATCTAAATAATTCATAAATCAAATATTTTAATAATAAAAATCACGATCAGCCTACCAGCTGTTCGGGGTGGCTTCCGCAACCACCAGTGACTTTACCAGGTTCCTTATCGCCGCGAGTTTTGATTCATCTGTTATCTTGTTGATATATTTCATGATATCAGCAAGAGATTTATTATCTGCGGCCAGACCTTTCTGTTCATCGATATTTATGTCCAGAAGTCTGGTGACCGGAACCTTCAGCACCGATGATATATCATAAAGCCGTGCCACCGATACGCGGTTGATACCTTTCTCATATTTCTGCATCTGCTGGTGCGTAATGCCGATGGAATCTGCAAGCTCCTTCCTGGTCTTGCCGGTCTCGGTCCTGTATCTTATGATATTCAGGCCTAATACAACATCTATCTCTCTAGTTTTTTTCATAATTTCCCAAAATAATGATTGATCTTATAGGGTATATAGAGCGTTTACCGTGCCAAAAAAGCCCCCCTAAATATCCGCTTCTTTTCAAATACTTATATTTACATATAATTTGCATTTCCTGTTTTGTTCTATTATGATACATATTTTTTGTTTCAATCTAAGGTTTGAAATCCCAAAATATAACTCTATTGATAGTATAAGTTAATTAACAGGAACAAAGGATGTCGAAGAAAATAAGCATAGTTTACCATAGCGGTTTCGGTCATACCGAGAAAGTGGCGAAGGCCGTTGCCGAGGGGGTAAAGAATGCTGGTGCGAGCGTGGATCTTATCAAAGCGGAAAGCGTGAGTGATAAAGACTGGGAAACACTGGATTCCTCCGATGCCATAATTTTTGGCGCACCTACTTATATGGGCGGAGTTTCCGGACAGTTCAAGATGTTCATAGATGCAGCCTCCAAAAAATGGTTCGGGCAGAAATGGAAGAACAAGATCGCCGCAGGCTTTACCAATTCCGGCTCTTACAGCGGCGATAAACTCGGCGCACTGATCCAGCTTAACATAAACGCATTGCAGCATGGCATGATCTGGGTAGGCCAGGGCGAAATGCCAGCCAGCCACAAGGAAGGCGATGGCGGCCCGGGCAATGATGCAATAAACAGGCTTGGCAGCGCGGTAGGGCTGATGACCCAGTCTACCAATGAAAGCCCGGAGATAACCCCGCCACAGGGCGATATCGAGACGGCAAAATTATTTGGCAAAAGGATCGCTGAAATAACCGCAAGATTTAAAAACTAAAACCCCCTCTCCCTTGAGGGGAGAGGGAAAGGTTTTTATTATTAATTATCAGCTGAATTTTTCCAGCGCGGAAATAAAGAATTCCTTCATCTCGGCAACTGCAGAAACATCGTTATATATTCCTTCCTTCGCGGCATTTATGCGGCTGCGGATGGAGCGGTTGAATTCCTTATCGCTTGCGCATTTCACCGCAAGCCTTACATAATCATCCTTATCTTTTGCAATAAGGTCAGTGATGCCCATTTTCCTGTATGCGGCATTGGTAACGCGGCCGCCGGAGGTCATTCCCGGCAGTGTAACTATTGGCGCATCCACCGCGAAGGCATAATAGACCGTAGTACCGGCACCGAAATTAAAAGTAT
>CAYRJW010000018.1:0-29044 GCA_964424715.1 uncultured Rickettsiales bacterium
ATCATTTTCTGTACTACTGGTGGCATGCTGAATATTTTGTTGAACTCGTCTGTTGCAGGTAAAGTTGCTGCGAAAGATTTTGCGATAAGCGGCATAAGATCGATACCGATAAGGTCCATTAAACCGAACACACCGGTTTTTGGAACGCCTATTGGTTTGCTCATCATGGCATCCACAACCTCAACGGAAGTTTTCTGCGCGATGGCCTCATTAAGCGCGCGCGTCAGCCAGAAAGTACCGATACGGTTAGCGATGAAACCCGGAGAATCCTTGCAGACAACAACGCCTTTACCAAGTTTTATATCGCAGAAATTCTTAATTGTTCCCGCCGCATCCTTGCGGGTCTTTGGCCCGGTGACAAGTTCCAGCAGACGCATATAGCGCGGAGGATTGAAGAAATGCGTAATTAAAAAATCATTCTCAAAACCGCCACCGATTCCAGCCGTTAATTTTTCCAGAGGAATGGTTGAAGTGTTGGAAGATACCACCGAACCCTTCTTGCGATATTCATTTATTTTTTTGTAGAGATTCTGTTTTATGGTCAGGTCTTCAAGCACCACCTCTATTATCCAGTCACAATCTTTCAGCTTTTTAATATCATCCTCAAGATTACCTATCTCGATATATTTTAATTTCTTCGGAGAAGTAAGCGCCGCCGGGTCCGCCTTCTGCATTTTTTCAAGCGCCGCCTTCACGATGGCATTCTTATCACCTTCCTTCGCCGGAATATCAAGCAGCAGAACCTGCGTATTACTATTGGCTATATGCGCCGCTATGCCGCTGCCCATCACGCCGGAACCTATTACTGCTATTTTTTTTATTTCCATTTGCTACCTTCTTTTATTTTGAATTCGCTTTGCTCTAATTTTTTATCTTGGATTCCCGCCTTCGCGGGAATGACGCAAGGGGTTATATTTTTTCCAACACCGTTGCAACGCCCATTCCGCCGCCTATGCACATTGTGGCGAGAGCATATTTTTTTCCTTCACGATTTAAAAGTGATGCTGCTTTGCCGGTTATGCGCGCGCCGCTGGCACCAAGTGGGTGGCCTAGGGCGATTGCGCCGCCGTCCAGATTTACTTTGTTTATATCGACGCCCATTTCTTTGAGAACGGAAAGGCTTTGCGCAGCAAAGGCTTCGTTAAGTTCAAAAATATCGATATCCTTTATGGAAAGGCCAGCACGTTTTAATGCCTTTGCGGAAGCACCGACCGGGCCGATGCCCATGATCTCCGGCGCGCAACCTGCAACGGCGGTTGATTTTATTCTCGCAAGTTTTTTAAGGCCGTGCTTGTCGGCATATTCTTCCGAAGCCACAACAACAAAGGCGGCGCCATCTGTAAGCGGGGAAGATGTTCCAGCGGTGACAGAACCTTTTGCGTCGAACGCCGGTTTTAGTTCACCGAGTTTTTCGGCAGTAGTATCTCCTCGGATTATGGTATCAGTTGAAACGCCTTTATATGGAGCTATCTCATCCTTGAATTTTCCTGCTGCTGATGCGGCAGCGGCTTTCTTCTGGGAGTTAGCGGCGAATTCATCCTGCTCTTTGCGGGAGATCTTATATATGTTGGCAAGGTTTTCGGCAGTGGTTCCCATGCCATCATAGGCAGCGGGAAGTTTTTCATAAAGCTCCGGGTTCGGACCGGGATTTAAGCCACCCATCGGGATGCGGCTCATGGATTCGACACCGCCGCACACGAATAGATCACCGCTGCCGGCGGCTATTGCGCCTACTGCATCGTGAATGGTTTGCATTGATGAGCCGCAGAAACGGTTAAGCGTTGTGCCGGAAATTGAATTCGGGAGGCCCGCGATAAAAACTATCTGCCTGCCCATGTTAAGCCCCTGCTCGCCTTCTGGAAAGGCACAGCCGAGTTTTACATCTTCAATATCAGCGGGATTGATTTTTGATTTCGCGACGATCTCTTTCAGCACATGGCCGGCGATATCATCCGGGCGGACCATTGCGAATTCTCCTTTTCCAGCTCTTGTGAATGGAGACCTTAAATATTCTACGATAACTGCATTACGCATTTTAACCACCTTTGCTGTTTAGCCTTAAGAGGAACTAACTGCCTCAATTATAATATAATACTAAGACCGGGGATTTTCAAAAGCTTAATATAAATCATTGTTTTGAATTTATTTATGGCATTTTTTTGCCTAGTGTAACACTTTCGCCCGCTTGAGCAGTTCCTCGAAGAAATTATAGCCGCGCACTTCAGAAAGCCTGAATTTCATGAATAGCTGGTATTCTGCGCCCGAAAGAATATCGGCCTTGCGCTCTATCAGCTTGAATAATTTTTTCTCGCCAACCCTTATCTGCGCTTCCAGCTTTTCTATTTTCCGGATCATGTTCTCATCGGGGATATCCTCTATCTGGCTTTGGATATAGACAAGTTCAGCAAGATCACCTTTTTCGTAAAGCTCCTGGACGCGGTAGAAATATTTTGAATCGAATTCATCATGATTCATGTCGGGATGGAAATTCTTTACCAGTTTGCGATAGGTGTTCTTAAGTTCCTTGTTGAAGGCCTCGGTGCGTTTTTCAAACAGCATCACCGATTCATTATCCTCATCGAACGAGGCTTCAGCCGGGGTTTCCGGCGTGGGGAAGATACCATCATCGAGCAGGAATGCAGAAAATTTTTCGTGGTATAGCAACATGAACTTTTCTATCTCGGCCTCCACCAGCGATAACTCACTTTCCAGCACGATTATTTCGGAGCGTATCTTTGCCGCTTTGCGGATATAGCCCTGCGCGTGCCTGCCAAGGATATCCGTGGCAATGCGAAGTTCCGGCGTTGCTTTTTCAGGTGCCGGCGGCGTGTAATATTTTTCTCTGAATTCCCTTGCTTTTTCAAACATACTGGGCAGTGTTATTTTTATGAATATGCAACTGAAAAAGGTTAATACAGACACCTCCGAGCTTCAATCGAAAAGCGATACTGAAGCAGTATCCGGCGCAAATATTACGCCGATGATGCAACAATATCTCGAAGTGAAAGCGCAATATCCCGACTACATGCTTTTCTACCGCATGGGCGATTTCTTCGAGCTTTTCCACGATGATGCAGTTATTGCAAGCAAGGCTCTCGACATACTCCTCACCCGCCGCGGCAAGGCGCAGGGCGTTGATATACCTATGTGCGGAGTGCCGGCACATTCGCATGAAAGTTATTTGAATAAATTAATAAAACTCGGCTTTAAAGTGGCTATCTGCGAACAGCTTGAAAGCCCGGAAGAAGCAAAAGCAAAACGCGGTTACAAGGCCGTGGTGAAGCGTGAGGTTACACGCGTTATAACACCCGGAACCTTAACGGAAGATACACTGCTTGATGCCGCGACATCCAATTATTTACTGAGCCTGAACCTTGTAAAAGGCGGTGATCTAGCAATTTCGTGGTGCGATATTTCCACCGGAGAGCTTTATTTTACCTCAGTAAAAAAAGAAAATTTACTCTCCGAGATAGAACGCATCGCACCAAAAGAAATTATAATCAATGATGATATATTGAGCTTAAGGGAATTTTCAGATTTTACTTCGCATTACCGCAAGATACTTTCCACCCACGCAAGATCTTTTTTTGAAGCAGGAAAGTCGGAACGCAAGATAAAAGAAGTTTACAAGGTCGCCACCATTGATTCTTTCGGAAAGCTGGAGAAAGAAGAACTCGGCGCGATAGGCGCATTGCTTGAATATCTGGAGATAACCCAGGTAGGCAAGATGCCCCGCCTTTCCAACCCGAAACGCAGCGATGAAAAAAGTTTTTTAGAAATAGATGCGGCAAGTTTTAATAACCTTGAGATATTCAACGCACCGGAAGGCAACAGCCTGTTCAGCGTGCTTAACCACACCAGAACCAACGCGGGTTCGCGCTGGCTGCGCAAGGTGCTGGCGCGACCGCTTATTGATAAGAATAAAATAGAAAAACGCCTCGATGCGGTGGAATTCTTTATGAACAATCCGCAGGCACTTGAGGATATTCGCGAACTACTGAAAAGTGTCCCGGATTTTGAAAGGATAATTTCACGCATCTATCTTAACCGCTCTACCCCCAAGGATATGGCGGCCTTGCGCGATGGGTTGAAAAGCGTCCTGAGGCTTAATGAGATATTCTCATTTTCCAATTTTGTAAAAGTCCCGGCGGAGATAAAGGAAGCCTTAAGCAATATCGGGAATTTTGATTCGCTGATAAATTTGCTGGAGAACGCTATTGAGGAATTCCCGCCAGTATCATTGAATGAAGGTGGTTACATTAAAAAGACCTATAACGCCAAGCTAGATAAATACCGCAATACAAGACAGAACAGCGAGGATATAAAAACAGGCTTGCAGGAAAAATATATCCGTGAGAGCGGCATCAGCAGTCTCAAGATAAAAGAGAATAATGTTATCGGCATGTTCATTGAGATAACCTCCACCCATATTGATAAGGTACCACCGAGCTTTTTACACAGGCAAACGACTGCCAATTATATACGTTACACCACCGAAGATTTGAGGAAGGTGGAGCATGAGATAATAAATGCCGCAAATTATGCCATAAATCTTGAGCTGGAAATTTACCATGAGCTTAGAAGTGAGATAAATCTGTTCAGTGAAAAGATAGAAAAAACGGCTGCCGCGATCTCGCATATCGATGTTCTGTGCGGGTTCGCTTTTCTGGCGGAAAAGAATGGTTATTCCAAGCCGGAGATCACCAAGGATATTGAATTTTCCGTTGAAGAAGGCCGCCACCCTATCGTTGAGCAGTCGCTTAAAAATTCCGATGAGAAACAGGAGTTTATCGGGAATAACTTAAGTCTTGGCTCAAATGAGAAACTCTGGCTTATCACTGGGCCGAACATGAGCGGAAAAAGTACCTTCCTGCGACAGAACGCACTTATCGCCGTGATGGCACAAACTGGCTGTTTTGTCCCAGCGAAAAAACTGCAACTTGGCATCATCGATAAAATTTTTAGCCGCGTCGGCGCCAGCGATAATATCGCCAAGGGACATTCCACCTTCATGGTGGAAATGATCGAGACGGCGAGCATATTGAATAACGCCACCGAAAGAAGTTTTATAATATTAGATGAAATAGGCCGGGGCACTGCAACATTTGATGGGCTTGCGATAGCATGGGCGGTGCTGGAGCACCTGCACGATAATATCCGCGCCCGCTGCCTGTTCGCCACACATTACCATGAACTTAACTCGCTCACCGATGAATTAAAGAACCTCGCCTGCTACACCACGCAGATAAAAGAATGGAAAGGCGATATAATATTCATGCATAAACTTATCGCCGGAAAAGCGAACCAGTCTTATGGCGTTCACGTTGCAAAGCTCGCCGGAGTGCCGAAGAATGTTATCACCCGCGCCAATGAGATACTTTCTATTCTGGTGAAGGAAAACAAGGGAAATTCGAGCAATATAATCTCTAATAACCTGCCGTTATTTTCTAATAATAATGCAGGCAAAAATGATAAAGCCACACCGGAAAAACCCCCACTCAACCCACACGAGGAAGAAGCACTCAACCAGCTAAAAACCGCAGATATCAACAATATTTCACCAATTCAGGCACTTAACCTGCTGGTTGCACTCAATAAAAAACTACAATCCTAGGTTATTTCCAAGTTGCAAAATCACCACAAGAAGTGTATATATTCAAATTTATCTAAAATTTTAGATAATTTTTATATAACCAATGAAACCGCCATCTATTATCGGTTTTATGCTAAGTACAGATGCACATATGATAGATAAATCAAAATTCCTGTTCGGGAAACAGAAGGTCAGCAATTGGTCTTTTTTTCAGAATAATTCAAATCTGGAAGATGAAAAAATTGAATATCTGTGGAGCAGAGATCCCTTCTACATCAAACAATACGCAAGAATCATCGATGAAAGCTTCGATACAGAGTTGAATCTTAGGGATGTTTACAAAAAAATAAAAGAATCTGATTTTAGAAGCTACTATAGACTAATATGCGATGGAAATAAAGTCGTCGGAGGGTTCAGGATGATAGTTGATGACCCGCTGACTGAATACTCCCTTCCATCTGAAAAACCTGGATTTACATTCAAAAGCCTGTTCCCGGAACTTGACCTGCTTAATAACAGGTATACCGAGCTATCGCGTTTTGCAGTTTTACCACAATATAGAAACAATATGATGCATTATGTCGATGCTTTCAGATCAACCAGAGAGCAAATGATAGAACTTGGTGTTAAATATTTGTTTTTATGCGGCTCCAGATCTAGGGTTAGAATTTATAACAAGGAAGCTAAAAAGCACTTTAAATTAATCGATACAAGATACTTAGATGTTTCTGACTGGGATGGGGACTACAGTAACCTGGAATTTTATGTTTGTGCGTATGAAATTTAAATACTTATACTAAACAATAAATAAAGAGGGAATCATGAAAAAAATTTCAGTTACAAAAGTTCTTTTAGCCAGCACTTTTTTGTTATGCTCTGTCAACTCATTTGCAGCGGCCGAAGAGAAGGAAGCTGATCCTAGCGAAATGTCCCTTGAAGAATTAATGAACACACAGATCTATTCGGCGTCTAAAAGACCGGAAAAACTTTCTGACACAGCCGCTTCTGTTTATGTAATTACCTCTGAAGATATTGCAAAAGCCGGCGTTACAAGTATCCCGGAAGCATTAAGAATGGTTCCCGGTGTTAATGTAGCCCAGACTAATGCTAATACTTGGGCTATCACTATAAGGGGGTTCAATTACCAGTATTCTAACAAACTTCTTGTTATGATAGATGGACGCTCTGTTTATACGCCTCTTTTCTCAGGGGTTTATTGGGATTCTCAGGATTATATATTAGACGATATAGATAGAATTGAGGTTATAAAAGGTCCAGGCGGTACATTATGGGGCGCCAATGCAGTTAACGGCGTTATTAACATAATAACCAAAGAAGCAAGAAAAACTCAGGGCAATTATTCATCTGTCACCTTAGGAACTGATAAACAGGGGGCTATTGAATATAGGTATGGCGGAAAAACAAAGAATCTAGGCTATTACAGGGTTTACGGAAAGCTTAATAATCAGGGCGAATTATCCAATGTAGAGACCCACGCTGAGAATAATGATGACTGGAATAAAGGACAAAGCGGGTTCAGATATGATTTCAGGGATTGGAATTACGATAAAGTAACCCTTCAGGCTGATATATTTGAGGGTAGAAAATCCTATCCATGGACTTTATCAAACACCGTTGGATCACCTTTTATAGATAATATTCTGACCAATGAGCGCTTCCAGGGAGCGAATGCTATGCTTAACTGGAATATTGTTACTGATAAATTTAATACCGACATCAAAGCTTACATGGATTATACCGGCAGAAACGATCTTCCTGTCCTGAAACAGGAGATCTATACACAGGATATAAGTATCCAGACCCAGTATAATTATGGGATCCACAGCCTGATCGGCGGCGGCGAGGTAAGATATATTACAGATAGTATAAATAATACTCCTTATATCTCATATTCTTCACCAGACTCATCAGTTTCAATATTAAGTACATTCTTGCAGGATAAAATAACTGTCGTTGAAGATAAATTATTCCTGACATTAGGCTCAAAGTTTGATTATAATGATTATACGAATTTTGAGATGGAACCGAATGCACGGATATCTTACCAGATAAATGACCATCATTCCCTTTGGGCCGCAATATCCAAGGCCGTTAGAACACCCACTAGAGGTGAAGATGGTTTCAATACCTACGGCATAACAATTCCCGGAGCACCTTTAGGAACTCTTTCAGTTACAGGCAATCATTCTTATGGATCTGAAAATCTGACCGCTTATGAAATTGGTTATAGAGGAGATATAACAGAAAAAATGTTCCTGGATGTTTCCGCTTTCTATAATGATTATTCAGATCTAAGAACCACAGAAGCTATCAGCGGAAGTGTACTTACATCATATAACAACGGGTATGGCGAAACTTATGGCATAGAAGCCTATTCAGTGATTGGTATAACAGATAAGTGGGATATAAAACCAAGCTATACTTTCCTTATACAAAGCTTCCACACTCCGCCCGGCAATTCGGACACATTACTTGCAGGGGATGAGGAAAGATCTCCTGAAAACCAGTTCTCACTCGGTTCATTCGTTAATATTACTCCTGAAATAAATTGGGATACGAATCTTTATTATGTAAGTAATTTACATTATTTTGCTAATGGCGGCACCGGACCTAGAACTAAGATCGATGGTTATGCACGGCTGGATACACAAGTAAGGTGGAATGTTATGAAAGATGTAGAACTAAGCTTGATAGCTCAGAATCTTCTTGATGATCAGCATCAGGAATTTAATGAAATATTGAATTCCACGCCTTCGGAAATTCCTAGGGCCGCTCTTGCGCGGGTGAAAGTTAAGTTCTAAGCAATGTTAGAAGATAATAAAGTACAGGAAGAGCAAGGTCTCAGTACAGCCTTGCGTTCATGGGTAGACGCTCTCGGTAGAGAAGGAGTAATTACAGATTCTGGCACTATCTCTTATTATCAGAACACTACTTTTCAAACTTATAATTCCGTTATAGCTATTCTAAAACCTAAAAACCGAGAACAGGTACAGGAATGTGTTCGTATAGCCAATCAATATAAGATACCTCTTTATCCTATAAGCAAAGGCAATAACTGGGGATATGGATCCCGTGTTCCGCCACAGGATGGATGCGCGGTCATTTCACTGGAAAAAATGGATAATATCACCGGTTATGATGAAGACATGGCTTATATCACCGTTGAACCAGGCGTTACCTTCCAGCAGGTCTGTGATTTCCTGAAAGAAAAAAACTCCGCCCTTGTGGGACCGGGACTAGGTTCAACCAAGAATGCCAGCCTTATCGGCAATGCGCTTGAACGCGGTATAGGTAAAGGCATTTACGGCGACAGATTTCAGTATTCATGTAACATGGAAATTGTTCTGCCAACTGGCGAGTTCATCCAGACAGGGTTTGGAACTATATCCAGTGCCTTTAGCCGCAACCTGTACAGATGGGGCGTTGGGCCAAGCATAGATGGCATCTTTACCCAATCTAACTTCGGTATCATTACCGCAATGACCTTCTGGCTTTCTAGAAGGCCGGAATATTTCCAGACCATCTTTTATACCATAAAAAATAATGAGCAGCTCGAAAGAAGCGTTGATGCCTTACGACAATTGCGTCTTGAAGGCACACTTACCACGACCTCAACACTGGCAAATTCCCACCGCATACTTTCAATGAAACGTCAGTTCCCAAAAGAGACCGACGAGGACAAAGCCCTTCCCCAAGAATATATAGAAGAATTGCAGGATAACTCCTTAAACGGAGCTTCATGGGTTGGCGATGATGCTATTCTTGCTCCCACAAAACGCATCGGCAAGGCACGGGCAAAACGTGTGAAACAGGTACTTGGCAAGGCTGCTGATAAAATAATTTTTATAGATGATACAAGCGCTGTCTTATTTAAAATATTATGGAAACCTATAAAATTATTTACCGGCGTTGATCTGCGCGAACTTTTATTTTTCTTCTATAATTCATTTTATTTAGGCAAGCCGATGGAAAAACAACTGGCCATCTGCTACTGGAGAAAGAAAACCCCGGTTCCTACAAAAATGGACCCTGACAAGGATAAATGCGGAATCATGTGGTGCTCTCCTTCCGTACCGTTCCATGGTGGTCATGTTAAAAAGGTTCTGGATATACTGGAAACAATATATAAAAAATATCAGTTTGAACCTAACATAGGGATGAATTTCATGTCTGACCGCGCTATCGCCTTCACCGCCGCTATAATCTACGACCGCGAGACCGCAGGCCATGATGAAAAAGCCATGCAATGCTATAAGGAAATGATGGAAACTCTTATTGCAGCCGGCTATCCGCCATATCGCCTTGGCGTGCAGTCTATGGATAGAATGCTTTCAACCTCGCCGGAATATGTGGATTTCATAAATAAATTAAAACAAAGCATCGATCCTAATAATATACTTTCCCCCGGTCATTATGGAATTGGTGGTTGAGAGTTCGGTGATTTTATGTAAGAATCGCCGAAACAACCCAAAAATCATTTTATGTATCTCAGTATTGTCATCCCCGTTTATAACGAAGAACAGAATATAAAACCTCTGATAGAGGAAATTCATAAAAGCATTTCCGGGTTCAGTTTTGAGGTCATTTTTGTTGATGATGGTTCTTCCGACCGTACCGTTGAAGAGATACGCAATATAAAACAGGGTAATGTAAAGCTGGTACGCTTCGCGCGGAATTTCGGGCAGACATCCGCCATGGCAGCGGGTATTGAGGCGGCGGAAGGTGAATATCTGGCCTTCCTCGATGGTGATCTGCAGAATGATCCTTCCGATATACCAATGATGATAAAAAAACTCCAGGATGAAGGGCTGGACATGGTCGCCGGCCGCCGCGCAAAGCGCAAGGATGGCATGCTGCTGAGGAAGATACCGAGCAAGATAGCCAATAAACTTATACACGGTGTCAGTAAGATTGAAGTGAAGGATTACGGCTGCACTCTTAAATTAATGAAAACAAAACTCGCCAAGGATATCGATCTTTACGGCGAGCTGCACCGTTTCATCCCTATCCTTGCCAGTATCCGCGGCGCGAAGATCGCCGAGGTTGATGTTAAACACCACCCTCGCCGCTTCGGTGTTTCCAAATACGGCCTTTCACGCACGCTACGCGTTGCAAGTGATCTGCTGCTGATGGCCTTCTTCATAAAATACCGCCAGAAACCGATGCATCTGTTCGGCTCGCTTGGCCTGCTTTCTCTTGGCGTTGGCGGATTAGTATCGTTCTACCTAACCATAGATAAATTCATCCTCGGCAACGACATAGGCACAAGACCGTTATTCTTCGTAGGAATATTACTGATACTCACCGGCATCCAGCTTATCACCACCGGATTCCTCGCAGAACTTCTGATGCGCACCTATTTCAGCAGCAGGAATACCAAGCCTTATACGGTTGAGGAAATTGAGAAGATCAGCGCTGCCTGATATTGCGCCGCCACCACTATTCTTTATATTTCAATAGTTTAAAAAATTAGACCTCATTAACGATTTCTTAACCTTTTTGTGTTAGAATAAGGCAGTCAGAAACGCTGAACAGGAATATATGAGCCCTAACATTAACATAATAAAACCTACCGTAATTTTGCAGGATATTAAGAATTTCGATAATATATCCCCCAACCTCATATCACTTGGGATGGCAAAGAACATTGCCTCCACATATCAGTTCAATTCTTTAATGGAATTTTGTACAGTTGCGGCAACAGACCAGAATGTAAGCAGTCTTTATCTGGAAAACACCCTGAAGATGAAAGCCTTACAAGGTATAAACGATCAGGAAGTTCAAAATATCCTGAATTCAGGTGATAATATATTCATCAATACACTTCTGGTTTATAACCAAGCCATGAATGCTATCCATTTTTTGTCCACGGCTGAAAAATTTGGAACCTATGAGGAAAATGGGGCAAAATATGCAAACTTTGTTTCGGATGGCCAAGAAAACTTTGTAAACCTAATGCGCCTAGATAATAAGGTCATAGGGGCATTTTTTAAGGAAATAGATTCATATTATTCAGCTAAGGAAGGCAAAAAGATTTTTAGCAGTGACACAAGCCTCTATATCGAGTCAATGAATTTCCGCCAATGGGCGAATGATGTTTTATCTGTGATCAATGGCAGGGAAGTTCCACCTGAATGGCTTGATGTTAATCCAAAAACAAAAACAGATAAGTTTGATTATTCCGCACATAAGATGATAGATGTAAAAACAGCTCGTGAACTTGAAAAATCCGGAACTTTAAAGCGCTTTGAAGATATATCCTTTAAAATACTGAATAGCGATCATTGCCTTAGATCTCGCGATTCAATAGCAAAACAGACGAGATTAATGTCTGATCAGGGAAAGACCGCGCAGGAAATACAGAACATACTTGAAAATGACCCTAAGAACTATCTGATAGATAAATTTGTTACCGCATATTGGTCCCTTCAGGCAATTTCTCACCTCTCTAAAGCTAGTGATATACGCCTTAGAAATTGTGTTTCAGATCTGGGGAAACCGATACAAAAGATAAAGCTCAATAATTATGATTACCCGCTCGCGCTAGTTTATTTTTTGCCTGATACTGTCATTCCTGAGATAGAAAAAGGGGTAAATTATATATCTAAAAACCTTAATATTATAAATGATAAAAAATTACGCACAGAAATAAAAAATGCCGATATGCCTGACTTGCTTCTTAAAATAAAAAAAGCAGTCGGCTATCAGCCAGCTACCGAGATAAATGAAGAAACAAAAACCGCGGCCGGCAAAGAGACTGCTGAAAAGTATGACCCTAATTTTATAAGCTATGATAGATTGCAACTATTTTTCAGTGAATCAAAGGCATTTATTGATTTTGATTATAAACTTGCCAAAAGGGCCTTGAATGAAACTGCTACAAAAATAAAAAATCTGGAAAAACTAGGTGGAGCACAGCCGTTAACAACATTATTTAACAAGATCCACGAACTTCTGCCGGCAAAAGAATATGATATAGTAGTGGAAAATGACATTTTTAAAGGCATCAAATACATCTCAAAAGACGGCAAAAATGGCTTTATAGAAGCTGATGAAATAAGAACCGAGTCCGTAATAAAAAACCTTGAGGCGCTTGAAAAAAAGGTTGGGCTCGAACTTAATGAGAAACACAAAAATGATATAAGCTCCATAAAAGATATTTTCATGGGAATATATCACCAAAGATCCATGATAAACTGCCTTATAGAGGATAATCAGCTCGAACAGAAAACCCCTATACTTGCCGCTGAAAAAAGGCTCAAGGGCCATGATGGTACTGTCCGTGAATTCATCCTTCAATATAGTATTCCGGCAGCTGTTGAGGAAGAAGACAGACAGCTTTGCATAGAGACCGTAAAAAAGATGTTTGAAACTGCAGATACCTCATCTTCCATAAAGATAGATGAATCTAAAGCCAATGGCGTCGTAAAATTAAAAATAAAAGGTTATCTGGAAGATCTGCGGCGAATAAACCCATACCTTGAAAAGCTGGTTGGGCTTGATGAAAAGCCGCGCGGGGCTACAGAAAAATCAGGCGAGATGGCAATGAGGTGATAGTAAATCCACCCTCGCCAGAATAACGGTGGAGTGGATGACTGTTTACCAAGCTCACAAGTTCGCTAATCAAACATAGTCAATTATAATACTCAAAATCCGTTTTACGCACGAAGGTCATTATCGCCATTTCGTCGATCTCCATCTGTTCGCGGCGGGCGAGTTCGGATTCTATCTGTTCTTCGCGGTTGTCTTTTACTATCTCGTATTTTTTCATTTCGGAGAATATCTCGGATATCTCGTCGGTAACTTCATTGATGCGCGGGTTTAATTTTTCTATCTCATCGAGCAATATGCCCTCTTTCATGCGCACGCCGGTGAGGTAGCCGAGGAAGGTGGGGCGGAATTCCTCGTTGAGCTGGTGCAGGTTGTTGCCTTCTATCATGATGGATTCTTCCAGCCATTTTATCTCGTCTATCTTCTGCTGCTTATTATCGAGCAGAATGGCAAGTTGCTTGCGCTTATCATCAAGCTGGGCCTTGTGTATCTTTATCAATGTTGAAAGGCTTTTTAACATTATTTGGCTGTTAATATCTCTTTAAGTTTCGCGTAACATTCCGCCAGTGTTGAGGATTCCTCCGGCAGCTGGTTCAGGAAGGCATCGATCTTGGGGAAATATTTTATGGCTTCATCCACTTCCGGGTCCGAGCCTTTGCGATAAGCGCCAAGCCTTATCATTTCCGCCATGTCTTCATATACCGATAATATTTTTTTTGCTTTCGATACAAGTTCATTTTCTTCTTTTGTATTACATCCCGGCATTGTCCGCGATATGGACCTTAGAATATTTACTGCTGGATATCTGCCACGCTCGGCAATTTTCCGTTCCAGAACTATGTGGCCATCCAATATACCGCGCACTGAATCTGATATTGGTTCGTTATGGTCATCACCTTCCACAAGTACGGTGAAAAGCCCGGTAATGCTACCCTGTCCTTTCATTCCCGGCCCGGCGCGCTCCAGAAGTTTAGGCATCTCGGCGAAGACCGATGGGGTGAAACCGCGAGTTGCGGGCGGTTCTCCGGCGGAAAGGCCGATCTCGCGCTGCGCCATTGCGAAGCGTGTTACGGAATCTATCAGGCACAGAACATCCTTACCCATATCCCGGAAATATTCTGCAATGGTCATCGTAAGATAGGCGGCCTGCCTGCGCATCAGCGCTGATTCATCGGAAGTTGCGGCGATTATCACGGCATTCTTTATGCCCTTCTCGCCTAAATATTTATGCAGGAATTCCTGTAACTCCCTGCCACGTTCACCCACCAGACCTATAACCTTCACTTCAGCATCAGAATATTTCGTGAGCATTGATATCATCACAGATTTACCCACACCGGAACCGGAGAATATCCCCATACGCTGGCCCTTGCAGCAGGTAACGAAAGTATTCACCGCACGAACGCCGAGATCGACCTTGCCTTCCACCATTTTTCGCTTATGCGCGTTAGGCGGGGTATTTTTCAGCAGATATGGCACCGTACCCGGCTCTATCGGCCCCTTTTCATCCACCGGTTCACCCAGTGCATTCAGTACCCGGCCGAGCAGATGTTCTGATGGATAATAGAAATTCTGGCTCTCTTCCACCTCCAGCCGGCAACCGGCTGATACACCGTGCAGTTCACCGAACGGCATCAGCAGCGCCCTGTCGCCCTTTATCCCGACCACTTCCGCCAGTATCTTATTTCCGTAATTTGACAGCACCTGACATTTCGTGCCGATAGCCACCGCCCCTTCCATGCCGGTTGCCTCTATCATCAGCCCGTTAATGGCAAACACCCGCCCGAACACACGATATTCGGGGATGGCGTTTATTTTATTTGTGATTCCGTCTATCATAAAGGTTAGTTGGTAGAAGGTAGTTAGTAGAAGGTGGTTGGTAGAAAAGCTACCTTCTACCCTCTACAAACTACTAACTATCTTTTTTCTCTTCACTTATCTTCTTGGTCATCGAGGCGAAAAAACCGAGATCATCGAGGGCGGATTTTGAGGATTCGATATTCTGCTCAACGATGGTATCATAAACCTCTTTGCGCAGCACGGTGGCGCTTTTAGGGAATTCTATCCCTATCTTCACATTCTTGCCGCTGACCTCAACTATCTTAACTTCTATCTTATCGTTAATGATTATCGACTGGCCGATCTTTCTGGTTAAGTAAAGCATTTTACCAAGCTACAGGAATTTAGGGGGTTGTTAAACAAAAATATTAATTTGCGATTGAAAAATGGAGTGATTATGCGGGTCAGTGAGGTTATTTTTTGCACCTCCCCACTCCCCACCGCGTCATTCCCGCGAAGGCGGGAATCCAGCGGAAGATAACCGGAACAGTAAACCAGATATTTTATACTCCTCGCAAACTCTCCTGAGTTTGCGACCGCCCTTCACAGCAGGATCTACAACTTTCATGGGTCCCCGACAAATTTTTCTCCTGAAAAATTTTCGAGGATGACACTTAAGAAATTTAAGATTGGCGATAAGAAAAAGGTATTGATTTACAGGTATAATTTGGCTCAGTTCTTAATTGAAGTTTATATAATAATATGCTAAAATCCCCGGAATTCGTTATAAAAATTTTATTTGGGGAAATATGGCATTAAATCTGGAGCAGTATAAGTTTTCCACTGTTATTAACAAACGTGGAGAACTGAATGGACCAAAAAATATTTTAGGTGGACTTTCTACACTTGCCCCATTGGTCTGCAAGGAAAGTATAGAAATATTTCAATCAACACAAATATATCAAAGCTACAAAGAACAAAAAGTCAAATGGATAGAATTACTTATAAAAAATCCTAATAAACAAAATAATGCTGGCAGAATAAAATTATCAATATCTCCTTCCAATCAGAATACATTAGCTCATAATAAAATTTCTATAGCAGTCTATTCACAAAATTTCAAATCAGACGATCCTATAACCAGAGAAAGAATCCTGAGTTCTAATGATAAAATTATACACGCTCTCAAAACAAATGAATTTTTTAATATAAAAAGGTATTTATTTTCTGATGAATCAGAAAATAAACATTGTATAAAAACTGAAATAAGCTTTTCTTCTCCCGATAACCGAGACTACCCTAAAATTCAGGATATATTCTCAGAATATAGCTCTAGATCTAATAGTAATAGCTGGAAAAAAGCTATAGCTCTTACCTTTGAAATGTTCAGCAATATTGTATTTCAAGAAGGCTTTTTTGATAAAACAAAGTCCCAAAAAATAGAAGCGCTAGATCACTTAGGCAAAACTCTTGATATAGCTTCCGAAGAAAAGAGTGTGATCGTATCAAAAAAGGGGACTGTTAATGAAAAAATTAATCTATTGAAGCTTACTAAAGAAACAAGGCAAGCTCTGGGTTATGACCCTTGGGAAAATTCTCTTGGTTTGGCAGCTGCGGCAAAAGAATTGGAAAAGCGAAATAATAGTAACCACAGGCTCTAATTAATAATCTCCTCATCCATATACCCCTGCGCATATAGAATGTTACGCAGGTCGGGGGTGTTTAGTAGGTGGGTGGCTTCTCTTTTTACCTTGTCTTTTGCGTGGAAAGCTATGCCGAGGCCGGCTTGTTTTATCATTGGGATATCGTTGGCGCCATCGCCTACGGCGGCGGCCATGTGGGGGTTTATGCCGAGTTCTTCGGAATAATATAGTAAGGCGTTGAGTTTGGAGGTGCTGTCCAGTATCGGCTCGCGGACTATTCCGGTTAGTTTTCCGTCAGCTATCTCTAAAATGTTGGATTCATCAATATCAAACCCCATCGCCTCGCGCACGCGGGAGGTGAAGAAGGTGAAACCGCCAGAGACCAGGACGCATTTTGCGCCAGCCGCTTTCATGGTGGCGACAAGGGCTTTGGCGCCGGGCATGAAGGTTATTCTGGTATCATAAACTTCCTGTAATTTTTCCTCTTTTAGGCCTTTCAGCAGCAGAACGCGCTCACGCAGCGCCGCTTTGAAATCCAGTTCACCGTTCATCGCTTTTTCGGTGATGGCGGATATTTGGGGCTTGATACCAAGGCAATCGGCCAGTTCATCGATGCATTCCTGCTCGATGATGGTGGAGTCCATATCCGTTATAAGAAGCTTTTTGCGGCGACCTGAATTGGCCTGCACTATAAAATCCAGCGGGAAAGGTTTTAGTAATTCCGCCAGTATCTCGCGAACTTCTTCAATGGAAAGTACGGCGAAGAATATATCCAGCGCTTTATCCTTTGAAAGCCATTCGATATTCTCAATAATGGCGCCGTTATTGCTCAGTGCATCTATGATCTGGTCGGCCTCTTTCTGGTTAAAATTAAAACCGGGACCGGCGATAATTGTTGCAACTGACTTCATTTTGATAATATCTAATCTTTATGAGTAAAAAAATACATATCGTTTTTGGCCCTACCGCAAGCGGCAAGACCGAATTTGCCACCGAACTAGCACAGAATTTTGACTCTGTCATCATAAACGGTGATTCCATGCAGATATATAGGGAAATCCCCATAATCACCAACCAGCCTGCACCTGAGGAAATGCGCGGGGTTCCGCATTTAATGTTCGGGTATAAAAACATACTGGAACATTCCGATATGAATATCTGGCTGGATGAGATAGTGCCGGTGATAAACAAGGTTTTAAAAGAGAGCAAAACCCCGGTGATAGTGGGTGGAACAGGGATGTACCTGCGCGCGCTTATCGATGGCATATCGGAGATACCCGAAATTCCTGATGATATAAGGACCGCCACCCGTGAATTGCTGGAAGAGGTCGGCAATGAAAGATTTTATGAATTACTGAAAGAAAAAGACCTGGCATCCGCCGCGAAACTAAAACCGGGCGACAGCCAGCGCCTTACCCGCGCCTATGATGTTATAGAACTGACCGGCATATCTTTAAGTGAATGGAACGAACGCCCCAACAAAAAATATTTCGATAAGGATATTTTCGAGATACATTTCTTAGACCGCCCACGCGAGGAAGTTTATGATAAAATAAATAAAAGATTCGAGCGATTTGTTGAGATCGGCGCACTTGAAGAGGCCAGAAAAGCCAATGAGATATTTAAGAATTCCGGCTTAAGCAATACCGAACTGCTCACCCTGCCCGCTTATAAAGCCCACGGGCTGCGCGAGTTAATAAGTTATCTTAATGATGAGATATCTTTAGAAGAAGCCATCAACAAAGGCCAGCAGGCCACCCGCAACTACGCAAAACGCCAGATGACCTGGTGGCGCAATTGGATGAAGGGCTAAATGTTTATTGTCGGCTGATCGCCATGTCCGTACTTAAAGTGAGATAGACTGACCTTTCTGGCATAAGAGTTTTTAAAATCTGCAATTTCTACCAAATAATCTAATTTCGTATATATTTTTCCAACAGTGCTTTCCAGATCAACCTTTTTATCAGCAGGATAAGCCTGCTTAAAACCAACATTATAGCTCAAGAGCATAAGTATCTTGCAATATCTTGTAAGCTCTGTCCTTTTGCCCTCTTTATCATCATCTATAGCATATAATGCTTTTTCTACCGCATGATATATTTCCGAATAATCTACGGTGCGGATCACCCCTTCCTTCCTTTCCTCTTTCGGCTCTATTTTCTTCACCGTCGGCGCAGGTTTCTTTTCCGGATACAACTTCACCTGCTTTGCCTTATCGAGGAGTCTACTTATCTTTTCAGCAGTGCTTGAAAGATACTTAGCCAATTCAGCTTCAGTCGGATCGTATAAGAATATATCAATATTTCTATATAATATTTTATGGGTATTTTTTCCCATCAGGTTTTGATTCAGGTAATAGGAGTCGTATTTTTTTATATGCTTCCGGCAATTTGTTCTTCTTTCATCTTCAAGACTTTTTATGTAACCCTCAGTTTTCTCCGCCACCTCTTTTCTCATTATCTTAAGAGCGGGGATATCACCGGATCTCTCACATTTCAGCAGATCGGTAAGGTCTTTCTTTAATTCGATATAATCCTTATCCTTTAAATATACCCCGAACGCACCCTTCTCGTCCTCAATGAATGTAAGGAGAGAATATAATTTTAACATCACCCTGTCCGCTACCGGAAGGTTTCTTTTATTAGGGATAATATCTAACTGTTTACGGCGATATTCAGTAACTTTCTGAGCACTCCATTTTCCCTCTGGATTTACCCCTGTTTCTTTATTATCATCCATATATGAAAAAAATAATTCTGGCTTCAACATCACCAATCAGGAAAGAAATGCTTTCGCAGGCAGGTATTGAGTTTGAAGCGATTGCTCCATTATGCGACGAAGATAACATAAAAGATCAGAAAAAGCACCTGAAACTTTCAGAGCTGGCTTTGGAACTGGCAAAGGCCAAGGCCGAGTCAATTTCTGGTAGATATCCTGAAAGCTATGTTATAGGTAGCGACCAGATATGTGAATTTGAAGGAATATCAATATCTAAGAGTAAAAACCAGCAGGATGCCTTTGACTGTTTAAAGCGCCTTAATGGTAAAGTTCATCTCCAGAATAACGGCACCTGTATCTACCTGGGCGGGAAATGTATCTTTGAATTTACCGGCAAGGCCATACTTACTATGAAACCGCTAAGCGACTCCGAAATATGGGATTATATTCAGAAAGATAACCCTATAGGCTGCGCCGGGAGCTATAAGTTCGAGCTGAACGGCAAATATCTTTTTTCCGCGATAGAAGGCAGCGAGGAATGTATCAAGGGTTTCGGATTATCTAAAGTAGTGGAATTTATTGAAAAAACCGCTAAATAGGCGGACATGATCAGGAAAAAACCAACAAATAACTGGCTTGAGGAAGGGTTTAAAAATATCTGGCTTCCCTATACCCAGATGAAGACCGCTGAACTTCCCCTGCCCGTTGCATCTGCCAAAGGCAGCAGGATAATTCTTGAAGACGGGTGCGAGTTAATAGATGGCATCGCAAGCTGGTGGAGTGTCTGTCATGGTTACCAGCATCCGTATATCGTTGAGAAAATGAAAGAACAGGTGGAAAAACTTTCCCATATAATGTTCGCCGGCCTTGCGCATGAGCCTGCATATGAACTGGCAAAAAGGCTTGCCGCCATAACACCGGAAGGGCTGAACCGCGTGTTCTTTTCCGAATCCGGCTCTGCGGCCGTTGAGATAGCAATGAAAATGGCAGTGCAGTTCTGGTATAATAAGGGCTTTAAAAACAAAAATAAATTCGTTTCATTCCGCAATGGATATCATGGCGAAACAATGGGCGCACTCAGCCTCGGTGACCCGGAAGGCTGGACGGCAAAGACCTTCAACCACTATGCCCCGCGCCAGTTCTTTATTGATATACCGAGTGATGAATATGGATTCTCGGAATTCGATACTATGCTTGGCGGAATCAAAAAAGAAGTTGCTGGGCTGGTAATAGAACCGCTGGTGCAGGGTGCAGGCGGATTGAAATTCCATTCGCCGGATATACTCGCTGAGATTTACCGCATCGCCAAAAAGCACGAACTGGTGTTCATCGCCGATGAGATAATGACCGGCTTCTACCGCACCGGAAATAAATTCGCCTGCGATGAGGCCGGCATCACACCGGATATAATGTGCCTCGGCAAAGCATTGAGCGGCGGCATGGTTCCGCTTGCAGCCACCATCACCACTGAAGAGATATATGAAGGTTTTATCGATGACAGCTTTGAAAAAGCCTTCCTGCACGGCCCTACATTCATGGCAAACCCCCTCGCCTGTGCCGCAGCCAACGCAAGTTTAGACCTGTTCGAGAAAGAAAATTATTTACAGAAAGTTGAGGTGATAGAAAAATTCCTCACCGAGGAATTAAAACTTTTCAAGGGTGATGCCAATATAGAGGATGTGCGGGTAAAAGGCGCTATCGGCGTGGTGCAGTTCAAACAAGGCGAATATAACCAGATGTGGAAAGACATTGCCGAGATGCGCAAAAAATTCGTTGATCTCGGCGTCTGGCTGCGGCCGTTCAAGGATGTTGTTTATATCATGCCGAATTTCAATATAACGCTAGAGGAACTGGAAAAGATAGGCGATGCGGTTGAGGAAGTTTTAAGCCATTCCTAGAATCCACCCATCGCTGTCATTCTGGCGAGATGTTATGTGTGGGAAGAGAAGAAAAATCTAAACCGAGATATTCATTCCCGCGCTGATAGTAATAGCTTGCGATTCTTGCTCGAAATAATCATCCTTGGAACTTACTTCCATGGAGCCGTTATCGATGTCCTCATCTTCCTCCGAGGTGGCTTCCGGTTCGGAATCATTAGATTCATTACCGGCCATATTACTGGTTTTTACCTGCACTTCAACATCCACCCAGGCATCGCGCATCTGTTTAATGTGTTTTATGCACATATCGCATACATCAAGGTTTTCTGTGCGGTTCAGGGTGAGTATCTGCAGGCTTGTGCCGGAATACCATTCCGAAAGGGCCGACGCCACATCGCCACCTTTGTCGTGGTCCAGCGAATCATGCAGGCCGTTTATTATATGGAAGGCCTTGGTCAGCTTGTTGAATCTTTCTTCAATGTTCTTGTCCACCATGGCCTGGCGCGCCTGCTGCATGGAGGCGATAGCGGTATCATAAAGCATTATCACCTGGTTGATCTTATCAACATTCGCGAAAGAACTTTTATAAGCCTGTATGTGTTTATATCCGCTCATTATCAGCTAGCCCTGTTAGATACAGCATCATTGGCATCCAGAAGCTGTAATATGTTATTTACGCTGGCGATAGCCGCTTCCAGCGCAGAGAATTTATCCTGCAGCGATTTAGTATAGGCATCCAGACGCACCTGAAGCTGCTCTATCTGCGTTCTGTAAGCGGTATTGGTCTCATCAAGGCTGCTTATCGCCCTGTCTATAAGACCATCTTCTGCGGTATAGCTGTCCACCACATTATAAAGTTTATCAGCGATACCTTGTGAAAGAGTGAATGATATTATCTCCTCACCATCGCCGGTATAGATGAATTCCAGCCCTTCCAGCGGGGTACCGGTCTGGCCGGTTATCTTCTGGCCCAGCGCGGTAAGGTAAACATTCTCATTGTCGGAATCAAGATAGTCGGAACCATCCGCGTTAAGTAGTTTTACCTGCTCACCGACAGGGCGCGTACTATCAATATCAAGCTTAAAACTGCTTAACGATATGCTGTTGCTGGTCTTGGATACTGAAATGCTGGTGGAGCTGGAGGTGAATTTGAACTCAAATATCTCCCGGAACTTATCGAAATTCTCCCTGAGTTTTTCTTCAAGGGCGGTTATGTCATAAGTAAGGATGTTGGTGGTCGCCGGATTTTCTGAATCACCCGCGAAATTTTCCAGCTTTACACCGATATCAGAAAGGGAATTGAAACTTGAACTTGATGCATTCGAAACTATGGCATTGACCTCCGAACCAAGCAGGTTAACAAGCGACTGAAGTGTAGTATCGCCGCCTAATATAGAATCTTCGGTGTATTCACCTGTTTCGGTATCCCTCTGGCTCTGGGTGGAGTAAAATAGACGCACCGCGTTATAGGCATCAAGGAAACCTTTTATCCCGGCGGAAATAGTGCTGATATCATTATCGACCTGAATATCTACAGTATCGGTATCGTCACCATAATTAGGGGTTACGGCGGCAAGTGTTAGTGTAACATTGGAAATAGCATCTGAAATTGTATTGGATGAACGGCTGATCTCTATGCCATCTATTGTGATAAGAGAATCCTGCGCTTCCTGAACGATGTTGGCTGGTTCAAGGATATCGGTGTTGGCAAGAACATTGCTGGAATCGAATATCTCATACTGGTTATCGATGCCTTCATTATTCGCTTTTATATCGAAACGGTAATCAAAATCACTTATTTTCATTATGGAAGCAGAAGCGCCTGTCACTGCGGATTTTGTGTTTATTCCATATATAACATCGTTAAGCGACTCGCCGGAACTGACCGTGATATCGGTAAGTGTTCTGGTGCCGAAAGCATAATCCAGCGCGCGTTCAAGCGAAACGGCGTTATCATCATTGGCAAGGGCTGCGGCCACACCTGTCAAATCCAGACGTAGTTCCTTATCGGTAGAATTGCTGCTGAGCACAAGGGTGGTATTCAGGGAATTACCAAGACCTGTGGCGCGGAAGGTCTCACCGTTTATATCAACCGAGATGGCGCTGGTATTGCCCGCACCATATTCAACTATGAAACCTGATATATCGCCTATGGCACCGGTGGTGGTACCATATGAATCGCTGTAGAATTTTACATCCGTACTGGTAAGCCCGGTAAGCGGCGATTTAACATTGGCATCAGTATAATTAGTTATTTGCCTTGCCTGATATACTACCTGATCTGATATTGCATCAGCAAGATCCTCAGCAAAATCATCAAGATTGGCCTGGGTATCATCTATTATTATATCGGAAGCTGTGATGATATCGAAAGATACCTCATTCACACCACCAGCATCATTGGTGAAAGTAATTGTTCTGCCATCTTCAATACCGGTATTGCCACCTATCACATCATCAACCTGTATCGCGCCGGTGCTGTATACCACTCCACCTATTGTTATGCTAAGCACTGCCGTGCCACCGCTTATATTACTTGCCGCCACGGAAGTTGCCGCACCTTTCAGCGATGCCTTGCCGCCGCTGGCGCCGATAACATTAAAATTATGCATGCCTGCCGCGGTCAATACACCGGTGCCAAGGCCTTCTGCGCTATAGTCACCATCAACGGTCTGATAACCGGAAAGGCTGGTGCCAGTTTGAGCGGTAACAACGCCAGAACCTATCTGGAAGGTACCAGCAGTAAAATATGAACCTGTAGAGGCAGTTGTAGCATCGACATTCCGTGCGTTGAATGCGGCTGAACGCTGCTCCAGAGCAGTTGCAAGCTGACCTATCTGAACCTTTGAAGTTCCTATCAGTGAGCCCGGATTGGCTGTAACGCTAAGATAGCTGGAAGGCGTAAGTGTTGATGAACCAAGTGTGGTGGTTCTGTATTCAAATATATTTGATATCTGGCTGTTGATACCTGCCGGCTTGCGCAGGTAGTTCAGAGAGGTCTTTAATGAGCTAAGCAATGTACTCAGTTCACTGAATGTACTTACTTTGCTTTTGTTAAGGTCTATCTTGGTGTTAAGGCTATCAATGGGTTTTCCACGGATCGCTGAAAGATCCTTCACTATTGCTTCAGAATCAATACCGGAGCCAAGACCTATGATCCTGTTGCCGGATATATTTCCCAGATTGATGGCCATGATATTCCTTCCGGATCAACAGGAAAAAATTTCCTGTTATTGTTTTAATTATACCTGGCCGCTTACCAGATCACCACCGCCTGTGGAGCCATAGATCTGCTGTTCGGTCTGCACTTCTATAGCACCGCTACTAAGGTCAGTGAACCTGATGGTGAAATCTATACCCCTGCCCTCGTTCGATGCACCATATATGGTGAATTTGGTATCGTTCAGGAATTTATTCTTGCCATCCACGAAGCGTGAAGCGGTAGATCTTACAGATTCAAACCTTTTCTGGTCGGAAGAAGCTGCCTGATTTTCCAGATGTGCGGATTCCTGGCCGGATACCACGCGTGTCACAGAAAGATCGGCGCGCTGTTCATTATTGATAGGGGCAGCAACACCTGCGGCGCTGTTATTAACGGCCGGGTTGGAATTCTGCACCAGATTATTTAGATTTATTTCCATATGAACCTCCAGTTATTGTTTTTAGTTGTTGGTTACTAAACAAGATACAAGCAATAATCATACCAAATTTAATAACTAAGAACTAAAAATCTTAGAATGGAGAAGCCGGGGAATACATTTCCCCGGCTTTCCGTATTAAAAAGCCTCTTACTGAAGCAGTCTTAGTAAGTCTCTTGGCAGTGCATTCGCTTGTGCAAGAACTGAGGTAGAAGCCTGCAGCCTTACTTGGGCAGATGCAAAGTTAGTAGATTCAGAAGCGATATCGGAATCAAGGAAGCTACCACGTGCAGCATCCTGGTTCGCGATAGACACTTCAAGGTTTGCAGCAGCGAAGTTGAACCTTGATATCGCGGCACCGGCATCAGCACGGCGACCGATAACTGAGCTAACTGCGTTATCAAGAACCTCAATGGCATCCTGAGCACCTTGTTGCGTAGTGATATCCAGTGTTTGTGCAGCACCGTCATCATCAACAAAGATATCATCAGTTGCAACCGAGTCGATACTTACAGAGATGGAATCTGTTACGTTACCACCAACCTGGAAGCTTAGTGCACCGTTACTACCAACACCGAATGCAGTATTAAGTGCATCAGTAAGTAGTTTTACAGAGCCAGCCGTATCGAACTGAAGGTTATCAAGAGCGTTACCGGAAGTAAGCGTGATATCTAACCACTCGTTAGTGTTAGCATCATCACCGTTCTTCCATAACCTGATCACACCTGCAGTAGTTCCAGGGGTACCACCACCACCTAGTACAGCGGCTTGCAGATCAGTAGCACCACTGTCGAACTGGTGAGCAGCAGTAGAGTAGGTCACGCCACCGATAGTAGTTGTGATGTTACCATCAAGAGTAGATGTCTCAGCAGTACCGCTGAATGCACCAACTACAGGAGCAGTATCCTCAGCAGTATCGAAGATAGTTCCCGATATTTTGAAGTCACCACCGTCCAGGCCTTCAAGCACAGTACCATCAAGTGTATCAGACTCTATGTTACCGGTTGTGGTTGCAACAGTACGGGTCTGGTAGACAGTCAACGCATCAAGATCCGCCTGTATCGCAGCAGCCAGTGTATTCATCAGAGTTTGCGATGTGATAGCAGCAGCATAGTTATCAAGAACGATATCTATGGTACCACCGGAGTTGGTAGGGTTAGTAAATGTTAAGTTTTGGTTACCGTTAATAGTCGCTAAGTTTACTGTATTAGATATGTAAGTAACACCACCAAGGTTTATAGTGAATGAAGCGTTGTTGTTGTTGGAATAAGTACCAGTAACAATAATGCCTGCAGTTGAACCTATAACGGTAGAGTTATCACTATCATCAGCTACCGTGAAGGTAGAGCCATCTAGCGCAGAAGTTCCTATAGTGCCGGTATCAACGAAAGTAACAGTTGTTGCAAGAGTATCTTTACCTGCAGTTGAAGCACCTAGTGAACCGTTAAGTAGAGTGATACCGTTGAACTGGGTAGAAGTAACGATACGATCGATCTCCAGTGTCAGGGCTTGGAACTCTTGGTTCAGGTAACCCCTTTCGGTAAGACCTAGTGAACCGGAGTTCGCTTGTGTTGCTAGTGATTTTTGACGAGATAAGATATCGCCGATCTGGTTAAGTGCACCATCTGCGATACTTAATACTGAAGTTGCCTGCTGAGTGTTTAGTAACGAAATTTGAAGTGTTTTCACAGTACCCGCAAGTGATGTACCGATTGCGAGGCCCGCAACGTCATCAGATGCTTTAATGATCCTGTTACCACTTGATAGTTTCGCTATTGAACTAGATACAACGGAATTCGCTGAACCTAAGTTACGTGTCGCGGATAATGCCGCGAAGTTAGAGTTTATTCCAACCATATTGATCTCCTACTTGGACTTGTTTTTAAAATGTAAGCTACTTGCCTACAGTTTCTGTTATAACATAAAGGAGCATAACTAACAAAGACTTTCTATTCGGATTTACTTCAAATTTTAACTAATCGGGTTTTTGATATATAACTAAGCCCCATGCAACCCACAGCGCCCCTCAGATTCAAGCCACTGGCACGCTTATTGCTTTAGTTGCGGATTTGTAACGGGGAAAAGATTTTTTATTATATTTTTTGTATAACTGCCAGAAAAAATACTCACTTCCCAGCGAAGGCTGGGAAGTAGATATCTTTACTCTACTTTTTCGGCATTCAGGATAACTTTAAACCCCGCCCCCTCAACCTCTACCTTACCACCCTTCCCCACCAGAAGTTTTTGTGGCACATATATGAGTATACCATCTTTCACATTCAGGATCTTACTTTCGGCCTTATCAACATTATTCTCTATATATTCCGCGAAATCCTTTACCTGTTTATATTCAGGTTTCTGCACTATCTTATTCATCGCAACTTCAACCCTCTCATTTATCTCGCTGTCAGAGAGGCCGCGCATGTCTTCATTTACAGGCTTTTCAAGAAATATGTTATATGATATATAAATTATAAGCAGCAGCGCACCGAGCTGAAAACTTCTGTGGACGCTTCTGTCCGAAAGCGGTTGATTCTTTTCCTTGTCTTTTTTCATGGGGATTATCTGGTGGGATTTATACTGTGGTCTATCTGCTTATCTTTAACTATCTCCACCATGTCCTTGGCTTTGTTTTCCATGTCTACGGTCTGATAGCGTACATTATATGTTATCTTCGGGGTGAGTATGCCCTCTTTTATAAAGTTGGTCTCCAGCCTTTTCAGCGGGTATATTACCTCATCCTCAAAAGTGCGCACCATCAGCACCGCGAATTTTCCGCCGCCTAAATAGCCGATTATATCCTTGGTACGCAGCGTTGCGCCCATCACCTTGCCAACGCGGGATATTACATCGTCCATCTTTTCCTTTCCGTCATGCGTTTCCATCATCGAGAAACCTTCGATGGATATTATACAAAGCACCGCCTCGACCCGCGTTTCATAAAGGAAATCCATCAATTCATCGAGGACATCATAGAATGCTTCCGGATTTATAAGGCCGGTAAGATCATGCGTTACCTGCTGATATAGGGCGATAGAAGCCAGTACTGATTTTATCTTTTCCTGCAGGAATATCTTGCGCTCGAGTATGACCGAGAATGAAAGCTTATCTGATGTTGATATGGAACGCTCTATATAGGCGTTCATATCTATCTCTTTGCGCGCAGAAGTTAAGACTTTAAAACTGATTATCTTTTCCAGCACGGTTTTAAGGTCATTACCTTCAAGGTTGAATTCTATATTGTCATTTAATATCTCTGAAACTTCCTCAGGTAGCAACTCGCGGAAATCATGGCCCACAAGGTCTGTCGGCTGATAGCCGAAATAGTCGCCATCGCGCCTTTCATCTATTACTTTTACGAGATCATCCACCAATAGTCTTCGCTCAGCATTGTTCTGAGTCACGGTGAATTTCAGGTTACCTTTGCGTAGATACATAAGCCGATCTGCTAGTTGATTATCTTACTGCCCGGATTCAGTATCCTATCAGGAAATCTGCCTTGAAACAAGCTTATTCCAAGCGCCTGGCCGTAATCTATGGCACTTATATCGTCACAACGGCACAATATTACCCTGTTCCCCCCATTATTTTCAACCGCAAGACGCAGTAATTCATTCTCTTCCTTGCGGTAGAGATCTCCCTTCATATCGGCGTTCCACTGTAGTTTTGCGAGATCGAAGCCAAGTTTTTTGCGGCTTATCTGCACGAAATTATCGTTATTCAACCCATCAAGGCACACTTTATGGTTCCGTTCGCGGCTCAGATCCAACGCTTTAAAGAACCCTGTCATATCCGAAAATACATCGGCGGCGGCTATCTCTATCATTATCTGGCACTTGAAATCTTTGGCTATCTCGCAGAATTCCGCGAAATTAGCCGATAATACGGTGCTTATGTTGAGATTAAGGCTAACCGGCATATACAGATAATTCTCCGGATTTATGCTTATCGCCTCCAGCATCTTATCATCCAGCCTTTGTGTAAGATAATAGAACAGCCATTTATCAGAACCAAAACGGTAATCCACCTTTAACATATTCTGCAATGTCGGTATATTTATATATACCTCATGGAACAGTGGTTTTACATTCTTAACATCGGTTATAGTACAGATAGGCTGCCTTCTGATACATTCATCCAGCCTGATACCATCCAGCAGCCGTTCGGTCTCGGCAATATGTTCTGGGGTTATCCGCACCGGGGCTGGTTTTTCGGTTATAT
>CAYRJW010000019.1:0-28138 GCA_964424715.1 uncultured Rickettsiales bacterium
AAGATGCTCGTCGATGCCCTGGTGCAGCAGGGGCGCACGCTCGATCTCGGTGAGACCATGGCCATGACACTGGCGGAACTGGGTGAGTTCGACCGCGCCGCGGCGGTGCAGCGTGACCTGCTGACGGCCGCGCAGCGGGCCGGCCTGCCCGGCGTCGTCACCCGTATCGCCGCCAATCTTGCGCGCTACGAGGCGCGGCAGGCGTGCCGCACACCGTGGACGGAGCAGGAGTGGCCGTGATGAGCGGCCGTCGCGGCGCGCGCACCTGCAGCCGGAACGCCGCCCACTGGCTCGCCAGCGGCGGGAATATATGTCTATAATTCCATTGCCGGAAATAAGAATAAAACAATATCCTAATTCCCAACCTGTCCGCGATGCCTCAGCATCTGGTCAGCCAGCACTATAGCAACCATTGCCTCACCAATCGGAACAGCGCGTATGCCAACGCATGGATCATGGCGGCCTTTGGTGATTATTTCGGTGTTCTTGCCTTTGGCGTCTATGGTCTTCATTGGGGTTAATATCGAGCTGGTGGGTTTTACTGCGAATCTTGCGATTATGTCCTGGCCGCTGGAGATGCCGCCTAAGATACCACCGGCGTTGTTGCTCAGGAATTTTGCGGCTTTGCCGGAGCTTCTGATCTGGTCGCCGTTATCTTCGCCGCGCCATTTTGCAGCTTCCATGCCAAGGCCGATCTCAACGGCCTTTACGGCGTTTATGCTCATTAAGGCGCTTGCCAGTTCGGCATCAAGTTTACCATAGACAGGTTCGCCCCAGCCGGCAGGAACGCCGCTCACAACAACCTCAATTTCTGCGCCAACGGAAGAACCCTGCTTGCGTATCTTGTTAATATAATCCTCAAAACCTTTCACGGCTTTTTTGTCGGGAGTGAAGAACGGATTATTTCTGGTCTCTTTCCAGTTGATGTTCTTGCGGTCTATCTCAAGTTCGCCGATCCTTGTAACGCCGCCCTGTATCTTTATTTTATTGCCAAGTATCTTTCTGGCAATAGCGCCTGCGGCAACACGCATTGCGGTCTCACGTGCCGAAGAGCGGCCGCCGCCGCGCGGGTCGCGGATACCGTATTTTTCCATGTAAGCAAAATCAGCGTGGCCGGGACGGAATTTATCGACGATATTGCCGTAATCCTTACTGCGCTGGTCGGTGTTCCAGATTATCATGGAAATAGGCGTGCCGGTGGTCTTGCCTTCATAAACGCCGGAAAGTATTTCCACCTTATCGGCTTCCTGCCGCTGGGTGGTGAACTTGCTTTGTCCCGGCCTGCGCTCATCCAGATAAGGTTGAATGTCGGCCTCTGAAAGAGGTATCATCGGCGGAACGCCATCGACCACACAGCCGATCGCCTTGCCGTGGCTTTCGCCCCATGTAGTGAATCTGAATAATTTTCCGAATGTATTGTGGCTCATAATTTTACTTCAATTCTTTTTTTAATATTTTCCCAACCGGAGATTTCGGTAGAGCATCGCGTATCTCTATTTCCTTCGGTATCTCATGCTTGGCGAGGTGTTGTTTGCAATAGTTAAGTATCTCATCCTTGCCGGTGTTCTTGTTCTTTAATACTATAAATGCTTTTACTTTCTGTCCAGAATATTCGTCGTCTATGCCTATCACTGCGGCTTCCAGCACGGAGGGGTGTTGGTAAAGGACCTCCTCGACATGGCGCGGATATATCTTGAAACCGCCGGAGATTATCATTTCCTTGATCCTGTCCACGATAAAAATATAGCCGTCCTCATCAACTACTGCCACATCACCGGTTTTTAATATGCCATCCTTCAGGCATTCAGCGGTAGCCTCGGCGCGTTTGTAGTATCCTTTCATCACCTGCGGGCCTTTGATGCAAAGCTCGCCGCGTTCGCCTATGCCTAAATATTTGCCAGGATTTTCCATATCCTCTATAAGAATTTCAGTTTGCGGTAACGGCATACCGATAGAGCCGGCCTTGTTCACACCATTTACCGGGTTACATGATGCAACGGGCGAAGTTTCCGTAAGCCCATAACCTTCAACCACAACGCAGCCGGTCCTTTCCTCGAATGTCTTTTTTACCTCAACCGGTAGCGGCCCGCCGCCGGAGATGCACATTGTAAGGCTGCGCAAACTATATTTATCTGCACCGACAAAATTATTCAGTGCATTATACATGGTCGGCACGCCCGGCATGGTGGTCGGCTTTTTCTTCTCAATATCCTTCAGAACTTTTTCCGCATCAAAGCGCGGATGCAATATCAGCCTGCCGCAGAAGGCCATGCCGAATAACATGCCTGCGGTCATGGAGAAAACGTGGAATAAAGGCAGAACAACTAATATGGTTTCCTTGCCTTCAGTGAATACCGGGCAGTATAATTTGCACTGTATTGTATTAACATAAACATTATTATGCGTAAGCTCTGCGCCCTTAGGAGTGCCAGTAGTACCGCCGGTATACTGGATTATAGCAGTATCCTCTAAATTTATTTTTATATCGTTTAAATTTACTTTTGAATTTTTTCCGGAATTTAAAAAATCATTCCATGAGATAACATTTTCAGAATATTCCACTTGTGAAACCTGCTTTCCTTTGAGAAGCGGGAATAATATATTCTTCGGGAAAGGCAGGACTTCCGGCAGGTTGGCGATTATTATCTTTTTAACTTTACCGCCTGAACTATCCAGAACCGCTTTTGCCTTCGGGTATAAGATATTAAGGTTCAGCGTAATGATGATATCCGTATCGGAATCTTTCGCCAGTGCGGCAACTTCGGCCTCGGAATATAATGGCGAGCAGTTAACAACCGTTCCGCCTGCCTTCAATATACCAAAATAAGCGATGATGAATTGCGGGCAGTTAGGCAAAAATATTGCTACCTTGCTATCTCTTTTTATACCCAGTTCAATAAAGGCCTTTGCCGCCAGTTCAACCTTTTCAGCCAGCTCGGTATAATTGAGAAGCTTGCCTTCAAAATCCACCGCGATGTTCTTCGGGAACTTACCTACAGCCTCGTCCAGCAGGGCGAAGATGGGCTTCGGCTCTATCTTAGCGTTCCAGTCTATCCCCTTGGGATAGGATCTTAGCCACGGGTGACCCAGCATATTATAGTTCCAAAATTGAAAAATCTTACTATAACTATCAGTAAAATTAGCAAAAACTCAAACTTTACAATGACAAGAGCGGTAAAACTAGGCGTTAATATAGATCATGTTGCAACCCTGCGCAATGCGAGAGGCGATGTGAACCCTTCGGTACTTAAGGCGGCGGAGATGGTGAAAAGCGCCGGTGGCGATGGTATAACCGTGCATCTGCGCGAGGACAGGCGGCATATACGCGATAATGATGTGTTCGAGATACGCGAGAAAGTAGCCCTCCCCATGAATCTTGAGATAGCCGCTACCGATGAGATGTTAAAGATAGCGCTGGAAGTGAAACCGAACTCCTGCTGCATAGTGCCGGAAAAGCGCGCCGAGCTTACCACAGAAGGGGGCTTAGATGTTAAAGCGAATTTCGCCAATATCTCAGATTTCGCAAAAAACCTTAAAAAAGCCGGAATAAAGACCTCATTATTCATCAATGCCGATGAAGCGCAGGTGCAGGCCGCATTTGATGCCGGGGCTGATATAATTGAATTCCACACAGGGTCATATTGCCACAAGACCGGCGCCGAGCGTAAAGCCGAACTTGATAAAATAATAATAGCTGCCGCAAAAGCCGAGAAACTGGGCCTGATCTGCCATGCCGGGCATGGGCTTAATTATGATACTGTACCGGATATTGTAAGAATTCCCCAGATAGTTGAACTTAACATCGGCCATTTCCTTATAGGTGAGGCGGTTTTTGATGGTCTGCCGGCGGTTATAAGGAAAATGAAAAGCGTTATTGATAAAAACCTGATATAACAGAAATATGATAATCGGCGTTGGTACAGATATAATAAGTTTAGACCGCATCCGCTACGCGCTTTCCGCCTTCGGTAACAAATTCCTGCAACGCATCCTCACCCGCAACGAACGCAATTACTATATCGAGATGCATAACGAAGACAATAAAACCGCCTTCCTCGCAAAACGCTTCGCCGCAAAAGAGGCTATATCCAAAGCCCTTGGCGTTGGTATCGGCGAAAGTCTTTCCTTTCAGGATATAGAGATATCAAATAACGAACTTGGAAAACCGATAGTAAAAATAGAAAAATTCGCTGATGTGACCATCCATCTTTCCCTTTCCGATGAGAAAGAGGGCCTTGCTATAGCTTTCGCGATAGCGGAGAGATAATATTAGGCTTGACCATTGCTGAATATATGGCGACAATACAGGTGAGAGGGGTATTGCGATGAATGACAAAACGAAAACAAATGTACCTGTTGTTAAGATAGGTAATAAGCTAAGGTCATCTAAAGACCAGATCGATGGATCGGGCGAGAAAAAAGAGAAGACCCTTGCTACCGAGAAGCATCCTACCATACAGGCTATAATCCATGCGCTTTTCCGGTTTGAGAAGATAGAGCAGGCGAATTCACGGCTGGAAGCGATCAAAAATAATTTCATAATTTCTTCGAGGCTTCCAAAAGATGGCAATGAAAATGCGCTGAAACTCTGGATAAATGGTTATAAACTCACAGAGGCCGAAAAGAAGAACGGTTATATTGGTAATTACGCTGCGATAAAGATAAAGCAGATAGAAGGAAAATATACCCTCATCGCGGAGAAGCAGGATATCGCCCTGAAATATCACCCGCAACGCAAAAGGCCGAAGCAGAAGCACCCGGACTGGGGCCATCCGGCATTGCGTATAGTAAAAAAAGGCATGGCGTTCGATTCTGTCAACGAGGCTCACAAGATATTAAACCAGCTTCATGAGGAATATCCTGAAGTATCAATCCCAAATCCGAACAAGCTTTACATAATGATATATGGAAATGCTGAAGGTAACACTCCCATACAGAAATTCGTGCTTGAGATAAAGCCATCATCGCGCGGCGGGTTCTTCATAGAATATACAGTAAACAAACATGTGAAGGGTGATGCCGCTAATGTAACTTCTGCTAAAGAGAAAAAAGAAGTAAAAGGGGAAAGGAAGATTCAAGGCAAATTCACTGCACTTGCTGAACTTAACAAAGCTAAAAAGAAAGCTAAGGACAAAAGGAAAGAGGCCGGTAAGGTAAAAATAAAGAAGCAGGAATTTGACCAGTAATTATAATCTTATCCCAAAATAATTCATTAACAGATAGATCACCACGAATATCTGTGCCGCGACAACAAAAAAGAACTTTGCCCGGAAACTCGTTTTTTTGGTCTTATGGCGAAATATATTTCTAGCCAGTATCGCCCCCAAGGTCCCTCCCAGAAAAGTAAGTACCAGAAGGCTTGCCTCAGGTATACGCCATGTGCTATAGCGCGAAGCGCGCTTATCCATATAGAACCCGGTAAAGGCCATCAGGTTGATCGCTAAAAGATATATAAGGATATATTCGGGAGTTATTTTCATAGGGATGATATTTGTCTAAAAATCGCTGACCCTTCCCTTAACGCTCCAGTCGCCGAATTCGGTGGTGCCTTCCACCGGACCGCCGATCTCTTTTGTTTCGGCAAGTATCTTTTTTAATTCCTCATTATTCTTCGGGTGCGGGGAGTTCTTATTTTCCGCTTCGATCTTCTTGATCATTTCAGAATCTTTTTCGTTCATCATGAAACCTCTCAGCCCTTAGCCCTAACCCCTAAGCCTTTTAATATTCGCCGCATAATTATTCGTATTCCCATCAAACACCGCACTTCCAGCAACAATAGTATCAGCACCTGCTTCCAGAACGCTTTTTATGGTCTCACCATTTATGCCGCCATCTACTTCAAGCAGTATATTTTTACCGGTCTTGTCGATCATTTTGCGGAGATTCCTTATTTTTTCCAGTGATGCAGGAATGAATTTCTGGCCGCCGAAACCGGGGTTGACACTCATCACCAGCACCAGGTCGCATTGTGGCAGTACATATTCCAGCACGCTTTCCGGCGTGGAGGGAACGATAGAAACACCGGCCTTCGCGCCGGTTGCTTTTATCTGACTTAACGCCCTATCTAAATGTGTAACCGCTTCATAGTGAACGGTGATGATATCGGCTCCGGCTTTGCGGTAATCCTCGATATATTTTTCTGGCGATTCTATCATCAGGTGAACATCGAAAGGCAGTTTTGTTGTTTTTCTGATGCTGCCGATAACAACCGGGCCAAGTGTAAGGTTGGGCACGAAATGTCCATCCATCACATCCACATGCACCATGTCGGCCCCGGCTTTTTCTATCGCGGCAATTTCTTCGCCAAGCTTTGCGAAATCGGCGGATAATATTGATGGGCAGATCTGTATTTTTTTTGACATAAATTAATATTTAGGTTACAGGTGACAGGTAACAGTTTACAGGTTTTTTATACTATAAATCTGTATCTGTCACCTCTTACCTGTAACCCGTAACCTCGACATGGAAGATTTTTCAAAGATATTAGAATCACTGAACAACGAGCAGGCCCATGCAGTTACCACAACGGAAGGCCCGCTGTTGGTTCTGGCGGGGGCAGGAACGGGTAAAACGCGGGTTCTAACCACTCGTGTGGCGTATATTTTAAACCAGCAGCTTGCATTCCCAAGCCAGATATTAGCGGTCACCTTCACAAACAAGGCGGCAAAAGAAATGCAGCACCGCATCGATGCCATGGCCGGTGGGGCCTCTGCGGGGTTATGGATAGGTACTTTCCACTCCATCTGCTTAAAGATCATCCGCAAGAATTTCACCGAGGCCGGCTTAAGGCAGGATTTTTCGATAATAAATCAGGATGACCAGTTACGCCTGCTGAAAGACATAATGAAATCGATGAAGATCGATGAAAAGGCCACCAGCCCGAAAATGATCCAGGCCGTGATAAACCGCTGGAAGGACCGCGCGCTTTTACCCGCTGATGTTATCGATGGCGATACCGCATCGCAGGTATATGAGGTTTACCAGAAACGCTGCGAGGAGCTGAACATCATAGATTTCGGCGATCTGATATTAAAGACCATCACGCTGTTCAAGACTCATGCCGATATACTTGCCGAATATCACCGCCGCTTTAAATATATTCTGGTCGATGAGTATCAGGATACCAACGTCGCGCAATATCTGTGGCTCCGCCTGCTGGCTCAGCAGCGGCATAATATATGCTGTGTGGGTGATGATGATCAGTCAATCTATGGATGGCGCGGTGCTGAGGTTGGTAACATATTACGCTTTGAAAAAGATTATGACGGCGCGCAGATAATAAGGCTGGAAACCAATTACCGCTCCACGCCGGATATACTCGCCGCTGCAGATGCCGTTATCGCAAATAACGAAAATCGTTTAGGCAAAACCTTGCGTGCGCACCATAAGCACGGCTCAAAGATAAAACTTGTGTCCCTATGGGATGACAGGGTGGAAGCTAATTACATCGCCGATGAGATAGAAGCTCTGCAACAGATAAAAAAAGAAAGTTTAGAGAAAATGGCGATATTAGTGCGTGCCGGTTACCAGACCCGCGCGTTCGAGGAATGTTTTTTGAAACGCGCTATCCCATATAGAATTCTCGGCGGATTACGCTTCTATGAAAGGCTTGAGATACGTGATGCCATTGCCTATATCCGCGCCACCATATCGCAGGAGAATGATCTGGCGCTGGAGCGTATAATAAATGTTCCCAAGCGCGGCCTTGGCGATAAGACCATCGATGACCTTAAAGCGCAGGGCCGTGCCAACGGCATTTCGCTTAACGCCGCGATACGCCGTGCGATAGAAAATAAAACCCTGAAACCGAAAATCCACGATACGCTTTCAAACTTAATTGCGAATTTTGATTCATGGAAAAATGATTTCATGAATGAGAATGACGAAAATTATTCACATGTGGATGTGGTCGAAAAAATGCTGAACGAATCCGGCTATATCGCAATGTGGGAAGGCGAAAAGACCATCGAGGCCAAAGGCCGCGTGGAAAACCTGAAAGAGCTTTTAAGTGCACTTTCGCAATTCAAGGATATCAGTGAATTCCTTGAACATGTAAGTTTAGTTTCTGATTCTGATGATGCGGTGCAGGGTGAGATGATCTCTATAATGACCATACACGGTGCCAAGGGGCTTGAGTTCGAGAATATCTTTTTACCAGGCTGGGAGGAGGGGCTTTTCCCATCCCAGCAAACCCTTGATGAAAGCGGCCGTGAAGGTTTAGAGGAAGAACGTCGCCTTGCTTATGTTGCCATTACCCGCGCGAAGACCCGCCTTACAATTTCATTTTCCTCAAGCCGTATGGTGTTCGGTAATATAATAAGTTCCATCCCATCACGCTTCATTGATGAACTGCCGAAGGAACATATCGAGATAATCAACAAAGGCAAATCCGGCCCCGGCTATGACCGCGAAAGGCAAAGCCGCTTCAATAACAGATTATCCGAAAAGCCGGCCTCAAAATTCACCATTCCTTCCGCCGAGAATAATTACAATGTCGGCGAAGTAAAAAAACGTACAAAAATGTTCGAGGACAATGATAAATTCTCCATCGGCGATAAAATATTCCACTCCGATTTCGGCTATGGCCGCATCATAAGCGTCAACGGCCGCCATCTGCAGATAGTGTTCGAGAAGTCCGCGATAAAGACTGTGCTTGATGATTTTGTAGAAAAGGCTGCCTGAATTCTAGTTAATTTCCGCCAGATAACATTCCAGTAATTTCTGCGTAATCTCGCCAACTTTACCATTACCTATCTTCTTCCCATTTATCTCAACTATCCCCGTAACAAAGGTAGAAGCGCTTGTAAGAAAAGCCTCATCCGCACTATAAGCCTCGGCCACGGAAAAATTACGTTCCTCGATCTTTAAATTATTTTCTTTCGCTATCCTGAGAACCGCGGCGCGGGTAATGCCGTGCAGAATTTTATTGGAAAGGTTCTTTGTGATTATAACATTATTTTTAATTATATAAGCATTGGAAGAAGAGCCCTCGGTAACAAACTCGTCTTCAACCATCCATGCCTCGAACGCGCCTTTGCGGGCTGCTTCGTTCTTTGCCATTACTTGTGCGAGCAGGGCGGTGGATTTAATATCGCGGCGCTGCCATCTTATCTCATTCACGGTGGCTACCTTAACGCCGTTCTTTTTATCAGGACTGTTCAGGATATTTTTTGTCTGCGTGAACATCACGAATGTTGGCTTCATCTCGGCGGAATAATTAAAATCCCTCTCACTAACCCCGCGCGTTACCTGCAGATAAACTATGCCTTCCTTAAGTTCATTCAGCTTCAATAATTCAATTTGCTTCGTCTCTATTTCCGTTAAAGTTTCCGGCAACGGGATATCCAGCTCCTTCAGGGAACGCTGCAACCGTGCCAGATGCGCGGCGTTATCAACCAGTCTGGAATTTATCACTGCGGAAACTTCATACACACCATCGGCGAATAAAAAGCCGCGGTCCATAATAGGAATATTTGCCTGTTCAATTGGCAGGAACTTGCCGTTGATATAGACTATTCTGCTCACTTAAGGAGTGGTTAGTTATTGCTGTTAACTTCATCAACCAGGATGTTGGAAGAGTAGAAGCTTACAACTTTGCGAGGTGTGATAATGGCTTCTTCCTTGGTTTTCGGGTTACGGCCGATGCGCTGGCCTTTCTGGTTAACGGTAAAAGTACCAAACGAGGAAATTTTCAGGCCGCCGTTCTTTTCAAGCGATACGCACATTTCTTCCACCAGTGAATCAACCATTTCGGTGGATTCGGAAAAGGAGAATCCAAGAATTTTCTGAACCTGTGCTGCTATCTCTGCTCTTGTTAAAGTATTGGTCATAATTTTTAAGCCCTTGTTTTAAAAATAGATGTTAAATCTTTTATCTTCAATTTCAACTTATTTATTTTCATGAGTCCGTCAATAGACTTTTGAATATATCGCTTTGTTTGTTGCAGATTGTCACTTTTATCACTCATAGAATACACCATGCACTTGGCATAGATACCAGAAAGCGAGATACGCTTGGTATAATATGAAAAATCTGTCGACCTGTCACCCAACGTATACCATACCTCGCTGGAGAAATCATAGATATTATGTGCTGAGGAGGCCAGATTAGCTGGCGTTAAACAATATCCGATGAATTTTTTCAGGGCCTCAAGGCTGCCAAGTTTTGTGTGATAAGACCTTATACGTTGATATATAATTTCCTCAACCTTCTGCGTGGTTCTTAATTTCTCAAACCCTGCTTCCCGCGCTTTTCCTAAAGCTTCGTCATTACACTGTTTTACAAACTCCCCGGTAAATTCCGCTATTCTGCCAGGATAGATAATATCGCAATAACCTTTCTCAATCCCACATTCCGCACAAGCCTTTTCCAGGGTAGATTGATTCCACCCCTCGAACACCAGTAACTCTATGAATTTATTAGTTATTTGTTCTTTTTGTTCCATTTCTTTTCACTATTCACTAGCCACCAGCCACTAAACCCTGTACTTTATATATTGACAGTTAGTTTAAAAAGCCTAAAAAGGCAACTCCACAATTCAATATAAACCATAAAGGAAAGGTAAATAAAGTGGTACAGATAAGTGTTAGAGATAATAATGTTGATCAGGCTTTAAAAATTCTGAAAAGAAAACTTCAGAAAGAAGGTCTTTTCAAAGAAGTTAAACAACGCAGATTTTACGAGAAACCTTCTGAGAAGCGCGTTCGCAAAGCTCAGGAAGCAGTCCGCAGAGCTAAAAAGATCCGCAAGATGAACAACGCGTAATATTTCAAGTTCATATATTAAAACGAAAAACCCAACTTTTAGTTGGGTTTTTTATTGGCTAGACGCCATAGATGAATATACCAAGCTCATCGGCTTTCTTTATTACATTTTCCTTATCAAGTATAAGCGAGCTTCCGGCTTCCACGGCAACGCCTTTCATGCCGCTTTGGTATAGTAGTTCAATTGTATTTATGCCGATGGAGGGAAGGTCAATCCGTCTGTCCTGTTTTGGCTTTTTCATTTTTACAAGTATCGCACCGCTGCCATCGGTCTGTAAACTTGCGCAGCGTTTTATCAGGGCATCGGTGCCGTCTATGCCTTCAACACCCAATACAACGCCGTTCTGAACTATAGCGGCCTGGCCGATATCCAGCTTGCCTATTTCAAGGGCGATGTGTTTGCCATGTTCAATATCTTTCAGATATTTTTTAGGTTCTATATTCCCTATCATATCTTTGGTGGCGATAAGTTCTTTTGCAACCTCATCAACGCCTAGTATCTTCAGTTCATTTTCTTCGAGGAATTCAATTATCAGGTCGAACAGGGAATTATCGCCGGCCTTATCAAGCTTGCGTATCTTGTTCAATAATTTGAAACCGGTAGCATCCGGTATCAGCGAGGTAAATGAAGGGCGCTTCATCCCGCCTATTAAAATAACCTGCTTCACGCCGTTATCTTTAAAGAAATTTATTATCTTCCCGGCATTGCCTATCCTTGCCCAGAGAGTTTCGGTGGCGGAATGGTCTGTTTCTTTTTCCGTGATATCGTTGAGCGCTACCAGATATGATCTTATATTCCGCTGGTTTAGGGAGTTTATCACCTGTCTCGGCAAACTGCCTTTTCCGGCGATGATGCCTATTTTATTATCTACGATCTTTTCGGCTGGCATACGGCCCTGTCTTTTGCGTTCTCGAGGAAATCTATTATTTCGCTGACTTCCTTATTATCCTGATATTCACTTTTTACTTTTGATATTTTTTCTTCCAGCTTGCCTTCAGATTCGAAAATATCCTTGAACGCATTGCGTAAACTATGGATGGTCTCGCGCGAGAAATTGCGGCGCTTAAGTCCGATAAGATTAAGCCCGTTAAGATTTGCCCTTTCGCCGAATGCATTGCCATAAGGTATAACATCACTTTCAATGCCGCTCATTCCGCCGACCATCGCGTGCGCGCCAATACGCACGAACTGATGTATCGCCGAAAGTCCGCCGATTATCGCGCTGTCGCCAACCTTCACGTGGCCCGCCAGCGTTGCGTTATTCGCAAGTATCACATTATTCCCCACTTCACAATCATGCGCGATATGCGCGCCTATCATCAGCAAACAATTATTGCCGATGCGCGTATATTTCGCGCCCGTGATAGTGCCGGGGTTAATGGTAACATGCTCACGGATGGTATTATTATCGCCTATCTCAAGGAATACTTCCTCGTTATTATATTTTAGATCCTGCGGTGCGGTGCCTATTGATGCGAATGGGTATATCTTGTTATTTTTTCCGATCTTCGTATTGCCGCTGATATGTGCCTGCGCGATTATCTTTGTGTTATCGCCTATCTCAACATTACCCATGATAACGC
Source organism: uncultured Rickettsiales bacterium (assembly GCA_964424715.1). Taxonomy (GTDB): domain Bacteria; phylum Pseudomonadota; class Alphaproteobacteria; order Rickettsiales; family UBA8987; genus JAMHZE01. Next base: position 12,348 of record CAYRJW010000019.1, read on the forward strand.
AGTAAGGCCCAACCTCAACATTGTTACCAAGCTTAACATTGCCTTCGATGATAGCGGTTTTATGTATGTTATTTGTCATGCTGCCAAAATAGCGGAATAAAGCATTTGTGGAACTATCAAATTATTACAAAACCTTACAGAAGGCCTATAACATTATCATTGCTGATATTTTTGCTTCGGTAACAACCTTGTCATTCACATAGGCTTCGGCTTTGAATTTGTAGAGGTTGCGCTTGTTCTGGAGTTTTACTACTTTCAGGTAAAGCGTATCGCCGGGAGATACCGGTTTTCTGAATTTTGCATCCTCGATCGAGGTGAAATATACTATTTTCCCCTCAGCTTCCTTCATGCTATCTGCAACCAGAATTGCGGAGGTCTGCGCCAGTGCCTCAATTATCAGAACGCCCGGCATTACAGGGTGCCCCGGGAAGTGACCGGCGAAGAAGCTATCGCCTTCCTTAAGGTGTTTTATACCGGTGGCGGATTCGCCCACCACAACATCTATCACCTCATCAACCAGCAATATCGGGTCGCGGTGCGGGATAAGTTCTTTTATTCTCTGCAGATCAATCTTTTTTGTCATTTTTACCTTCAACAAGTCTGTTCATTATAATACTATGACGGTGCCATTCTTTTATCGGAACCGCCGGGTAACCGCCTACAACGCCGCCATCCTCAATATCTCTCATCACACCGGCCTTTGCCGCTACCTGGACTTTTGAACCTATCTTCAAATGCCCCGCTATCCCGGCCTGGCCTGCTATCACTGTGTAATCGCCTATCTCGGTACTGCCGGATATCCCTACCTGGGAAACGATCACGCAATGTTTACCAATTTTGCAATTATGACCTATCTGAACCAGATTGTCGATCTTTGCACCTTCACCGATGATGGTATCAGGTCCGGCGCCCCTATCTATAGTGGTGTTTGCGCCAATTTCAACATTATTTTCAATGATCACCCGGCCAAGCTGCTGAACTTTATGGTGCCTGCCATTATGGAAAGCGTAGCCAAAACCATCCTGCCCGATACGCGCGCCGCTATGGATTATCACATTATCGCCGATTATCGCATTAGTGATGGTAACATTGGAATGTATCACACAATTTTTGCCGATGATGCAGTTAGGCCCGATGAAACTGTTGGGCTGTACTACTGTTAAACTGCCTATATCAGCCGTTGCATCAACATAGGCAAATTCCGAGATGCTGAAAAAAAGATTATCCTTGTGGTAAAACTTCTCCGCGATTTTTGCGTAAGTGTAATATGGATTCTCAGAAACTATGAAGGCAAGGTTATTCGGTGCCTTTTCCAGATGCTTAGGGCTGATGATGCAGGCAGTGGCCTTGGTGGTCTTCAGGCTCTCCAGATATTTCGGGTTCTGCAAAAAGGTTATGTCGCCTTCACCGGCGCGATCGAGCGGGGCAACATCATGAATTATAATGTCATTATCCTTCGGGTTCGGCACTTTGCCATCGGATATCCCGGCGAGGAATCCCATTTTAAAACTACCGTTCTTCTTAAAAAAATTTGGATCAGCCATATAAACTTGTCACAAGTGCTAAAATTCGTAATGCTAATATAAGTAAAAAACTTCAACATGGTAGTAAAAACTGTTATAGATAAAATACAAGTTTCAATTAATTACAAACTGTCGGTAAACTGTCATGAAAAAATATCTTTTTGCTCTTATTTGCGTTTTTTCCCTTTCGCATCCGGCGCTGGCTGAGGAAAAGACCATAACACTGGCGGCCGACGAATGGTGCCCTTATAACTGTGTCCCGAATTCCGAAAAGCCCGGCTATATGGTAGAAATAGCCAAAGCTGTATTTGAGCCTAAGGGCATAAAGATAAATTATCAGGTAATGCCGTGGGAAAGGGCGATAGAGGATGCCCGCAAAGGGACCTATGACGGGATAATCGGCGCACGGGTCGATGATGCGCCTGATTTCGTGATGCCTTCAGAATCACTTGGTTACACCACAAATACTTTTTATGTAAAAGCCGGTTCCAAATGGCAATATGAAGGTCTTGGATCGCTGGAGAGCGTTTCCTTAGGCGTGATAGATGGCTATTCGTATGAGAAGGAGCTGGATAAATACATTTCTGATAATTCCGGCAATAGTGCGCGTATACAATCCATCTCCGGTGATGCTGGTCTGGAACAGAATTTCAAAAAACTCGAACAGGGCAGGATAGATGTTTACCTTGAAGATCTCAATGTCGCCCAGAAATATATCGCGGATCATTCCCTGTGGGGCAAGTTAAAGGTCGCCGGACAGGAAGTTACCAATGTGAAGGAACATTATGTATATATCTCATTTAGTCCCTTCATAAAAGAATCGCGCTATTACGCTGAAACCCTTTCCGAGGGCATAAAGGAGCTTCGTGCCAGCGGTAAACTGAAAGAGATACTCGATAAATACAATGTTCAGGACTGGATAGATAAAAAATGACTATAAAAGCATGCCTATAACAGCAAGAAATCAGACCAAACTATCCGCCAAGATAACGGTAAGGCTGGCGCTTTATCTGTTACTGATATTCATTTCTGTTTCGGTCATCTCAGTATTCCTGATAGATTCCCAGCTCCACAGCGACCTCGATAAGAAAGCAAAATTCATGCTGAAATACCATATACAGTCACTCGCAAAACCGATGTGGGATATTGATGAAGTGCAGATAGACAAGATAATAAATAATATCTCAACCGAGGATTTCATAGTTAAGGTGATATTAAAAGATGAGGATAACAAGATACTGCGCCAGGCCGGTAATCTTAATTTGACCATTGGCCCTGAAAATAGCGCTGAATATATAGATATTGACGGTCTGGAATATTATTTCCAGAATATTACCTACGAATATAAAAATAAAAAACTTTCTCTTGGAACGCTTGAGATATATGTCGACAGCAGCACTGTTCATACATTTCTGGTAGACCTTATGGTGAAGACCATCGCGCTCGGCGGTGTGTTGCTTGCTGTTCTTATACTTATCATCAGCCGTACCATAAACAGTAGCATTAAACCAATACGCAAACTTACCACCCAGCTGAAAGATATAGATGATAAATATTCCTCAAATATCGATAATATAAAATCCGATGTGATAGAAGTTAAAGAGCTTCATGAGGCTCTGGTGAAAATGAAGAACCATTACGATTCCTATCAGGATGAGCTTGAGGAAACAGTGATAGAGCGTACACGCGAATTGCACGAATATCGCAATCATCTTGAAGAGATGGTGGAGGAACAGACCAAGGATATAATAATCGCCAAGGTCGCTGCCGAGAATGCCAACCATGCAAAAACCGAATTTCTAACGAATATGAGCCACGAACTGCGTACGCCAATGCATTCCATCATAAGCTATTCGCAGATGGGTCTGGATAAATTAGGCAGTGCTGAAAAAGAAAAACTGCAAAAATATTACGACAATATAAATAAAAGCGGCAAGCGCCTGCTTCACCTTCTGAATGATCTGCTCGATCTTTCCAAGCTGGAGGCCGGCCGGATGATACTTAATCCTGAACCTTCCGACATTAGGCAGGCCGTGGATGATATCATAATCGAGGTTGAAGCCCTGTTGCGTAACAAAAACCTGATGATAGACCAGAAAGTTGAAACTAAAGATATTACCTGTGAATTTGATAAGGCGCGCATCTCACAAGTGCTGATGAACCTGCTTTCCAACGCTATAAAATTCACTGAGGTCGGAAAAATAATAACCATCCGTTACAGCGATAAAAAAATATTTTCCGAGGATAGCGAAGTTGACTGCCTTGAAGTTTCGGTGGAAGATAAGGGGATAGGTATCCCTGATGATGAACTGGAAAAGATATTCGATAAATTCGTCCAGAGCAGCAAGACCAACACGGGCTCAGGTGGAACAGGTCTCGGCCTTGCTATTTGCCGTGAGATAATTACGGCCCATAAGGGAAAGATAAAAGCTGAAAATCTTAAAGAGGGTGGAGCAAGATTTGCTTTCTGCATCCCAAGGCATAATAATAAGACCAACATAGCGCCGGAGAAACAAGGTGACTGAGAACATAGTTAAAAAGATTCTGATAGTTGATGACGAGGAATTCAATGTGGATATCCTCGATGAATATCTGAAAGATGCCGGGTATGAGACCATCCTCGCCAGCAACGGCCTTGAGGCTAAATCCAAGCTTGAAGCCAACATGCCTGTAGATGCCATCGTGCTCGACAGGATGATGCCGATAATGGATGGCATGCAGTTCCTGAAAGAGATAAAATCCAAACCCATCTATAAAAATATCCCGGTGATAATGCAGACAGCCGCCGGTACTCCTGAACAGATAATAGAAGGTATCACCGCCGGGGTTTTTTATTACCTCACCAAACCATATGAAAAGATAACCTTACTTACCATCCTTAATTCCGCGCTGGAACAGAAGCTGGCACAGCACCGCATGAAGGACGAGATGCTCACCCACAAGAACGCCATAAAATTAATGGAACATGGCAGGTTCATTTTCAGGACCATGGAGGAAGCAAAATATGTATCCTTTACCGTAGCCAACGCTTTCACTGACCCTGACAAGGTATTATTTGGTTTGAACGAACTTACAATTAACGCAGTAGAGCATGGTAATTTGGGAATAACATTTGAAGAAAAAAGAAATCTTATATCCGCCGGCCACTGGCATGATGAAATAAGTGCCCGTCTTAAATCTCCTGTATATTCAGGCCGATTCGTGACCCTTACATTTGATACTTTTCCCGCGTATTATGAGATAAGGATAAAAGATATGGGCACCGGTTTTGATTGCCAGCAATTCATGAATTTCGACCCCTCCCGCCTAACAGACCCTAATGGCCGCGGTATAGCAATGTCCAAGATGTATTCTTTCGACGAAATGCAATATCTCGGCAATGGCAACGAAGTTGTTTGTAAGATAAAAAGATAGTTATTTCAGCAGATCTTTCTGCTTCAGTAATTCCTGTAACTCGCCGCTCAGGAACATCTCTTTGGTAATGTCACAACCGCCGATGAACTCGCCTTTTATGTATATCTGCGGAATGGTAGGCCAGTTGCTGAATTCCTTTACACCCTGGCGCAGCTCTTCATTTTCAAGGATATTATAATCCACAAAATCAACGCCGAGATTATTGAATATATTCACCACTGCCCCGGAAAACCCGCACATCGGAAACTTCTTGGTGCCTTTCATAAAGATCACCACATCGTTATTATCCACAGTTTCCTTGATGAATTCCTGTATGTTACCTTCTCTTTGAGTGTCAGACATTTTTATCTCCTGTTAATTGCTTATGGTCTTAATGGATAATGCGTGAATGTTCAATTCCTTAACTGCGTCAGTTACCATACGGTGCTGTTCTATCCGGCTTTTGCCCTGAAAAAGCGCTGATCTTACAGTGGCTTCCCAATGGTCATCATCACCCGTTAGTGCAATAAGCGATACTTCCGAACCGGGAAATGACCGCTGTAATATATCCTGTAAAACTTCTCTCTTAACCGGCATAAAATATTGATTAAATGGTTTTAAAGGCTTATTTAGTCTTAACAAACTAAAAATCAACAGTTAATGCAAATAATATTAGCACAGCCACGCGGTTTCTGCGCCGGGGTAGATAGGGCGATAGAGATAGTTGAAAGGGCCATTGAAGTATATGGTGCGCCGGTCTATGTACGGCACGAGATAGTGCATAACAAATTCGTTGTTGAGGATCTCAAAAGCAAAGGTGCCATATTCGTGAAGGAGCTTTCCGAGATACCTGAAGGTGCCGTCACCATATTCTCTGCCCACGGTGTTTCCGAGGCTGTTGAGCTGGAAGCCAAGTACCGCAATCTTCCGGTGATGGATGCTACATGTCCTTTAGTAACAAAGGTTCACAAGCAGGCGATCAAGAATGAAAATGAAGGCCGCCAGATAATCCTGATTGGCCACGCTGGCCACCCGGAAGTGGAAGGAACATCCGGCCGCGTAAAGGGCGGAGTGCTGCTGGTGCAGAATGCAGAGGATGTAAAAGGTTTGAAAGTGAATGATGATAACAACCTTTCCTACGTAACGCAGACAACTCTTAGTCTCACCGAAACAAAAGGCATAATAGCCGCGCTGAAAGAGCGCTTCCCGAACATCACCGGCCCTGAGACCAAGGATATCTGTTACGCCACCCAGAACCGCCAGGACGCAGTAAGCATGCTCGCCCCGCAGGTTGATCTGCTGCTGGTGGTAGGTGCGAAGAACAGCTCCAACTCCAACCGCCTGAAAGACCTTGGTGATGAACTCGGTACCACATCATACCTGATAGATAGCGCTGATAACATAGAGCCTAAATGGCTTGAGAACATAAGCACCATCGGTCTTACCGCCGGTGCCTCCGCCCCGGAAGTGCTGGTTCAGCAAGTGATAGACCGCATCAGGTCCTTCCATCCTAATGCCGAAGTTAAGACCATGGATGGCATAATCGAGAACGTGAACTTCCACCTGCCAAAAGCCCTGCGTAAGGTCGGTTAAACTATTGCCTTCTTATATAAAACTACTATTTATATAAACGAAGGTTGGTGGCGGGCGTGTCAGTTCGCCAACCCGGACAGGGGCGAAAGCCAGCATCCGTAACGAATCGAGCGAGTCGCTGCCAATCTTCACTTTAAAGTTAGAACCATGAACCAGACCGCACCAAGCATAAATACCGAAGAAGTGGAAAAATTCTCCCGCATGGCAGAGGACTGGTGGAACCCGAACGGCAAGTTCAAACCCCTTCACAAATTCAACCCGGTTCGCTTAAAATATATCCGCGATAAACTGGCAGAATATTTCCAGTTACCAGTTACCAGTAACCAGTTACTAAAAGGCCTTACCATTCTTGACATCGGCTGCGGCGGAGGGTTACTATCTGTTCCTCTCACTCGCCTTGGCGCAACGGTGACAGGTATAGATGCCTCAGAAAAAAATATAAACATTGCCCGCATCCATGCCGGAAAAGAAGATCTAAATATTGAATATATAAATACTTCCGCCGAAGAACTCGCCGCCACCGGCCGCCAGTTCGATGTTGTGCTGAACATGGAAGTTATTGAACATGTCGCCGATGTAACAAGCTTCATGCAAGCCTCCGCGCAGCTTCTTAAGCCAAACGGCCTGATGCTGGTCGCAACATTGAACCGCACTCTTAAATCATTCGCCTTCGCCATAGTCGGCGCTGAATATATAATGCGCTGGCTTCCGGCCGGTACGCATGACTGGAAAAAATTCCTGAAACCGCACGAGATAAACGAGCAGTTTGAGAAGAACAACATCAAATTGGTTGAATCAAAAGGCGTAAAATTCAATCCTGTCCGGGATGAGTTTTCGCTGGATAATGACTTAAGCGTTAATTTCATGATGCTTGGTAAAAAACTTTAATTACTATACTTCCCCTCGCCCCTTGGGGGAGAGGGGGGGGTGAGGGGTTCGTGCCGTTAATCACCCTCACCAAGATTTTCTAAGTTCACTTCGTTCACTAAGAAAATCTGTCCTCTACCCTCTAGGGAGAGGGAAAAATTGGTGGTTTATATAAAAAATAAAAACTTTAGTTTTTAATTTTCTCTATTAAATTCTTAAATAACTCTCCGCGCACATTTTCTTTACGCCATACCAGCGCTATCTCGCGGTTGGCCTTTTCTCCGGCTTCGAAAGAGATGTAATTTATGCCGTCATTATCCTTGCGGGCGAGGGCGGGCATCAGGGTAAGGCCCATGCCGTTGGATACCATGTTGCGCAGGGTCTCGAGGCTGGTGGCGCGGAAGGTCTTGTTCTCGGTGGCGCCGCTTACCTTGCAGACCTGCAATGCATGTTCGCGCAGGCAGTGGCCTTCTTCCAGTAGCAGCAGTTTCTGGTCGCGGATATCGTTAAGCGAAACTTTTTCTTTTTTAAAGCGCATCATGCCGCCCTGAACTGTTTTTGGAGCGGCGAGGAAGAATTTTTCGGTGAATATTTTTTTCACTACAAACTGGCTGTCTTTTACCGGCAGGGCCAGAAAGGCGGCGTCTATCTCGCCATTTTTCAGCATCTCGATAAGTTTTTCGGTCTTTTCTTCGATAAGGTAAACATTCAGCGCCGGGAAAATCCTTGTGATGATAGGAACTATCTTCGGGAAATAATATGGCGCAAGCGTAGGGAACGCGCCAAGCCTGATATCGCCGGAAAGCGGATTGCGGAAATTGGCGGAGGTCTTTATTATCTCATCGGAAAGTTTTAAGATGCTGCGGGCCTTTTCCACTATCAGTTTCCCGGCGGTGGTGAGCATGATGTTACGGTGGTTGCGCTCGATCAGTTTTACCTGCAGGAGATCTTCCAGCTTTTTGATCTGCATGGACAGGGTTGGCTGGGAAATAAAGCATGCCTCCGCGGCCTTGCGGAAGCTCTTATATTCCTCAACCGCTACTAAGTATTTGAGATCTTTCAGGTTCATACAGCTCATTATAATTTAATTGATAGCTTTTGTCTATCAAAATAATATAATCAATTGATTATACTTATCGGTAGCAAAGTAGTATAAAATAGAAGTATGACGAAGTAACTTGTAAAAATTTTCACAAGACTTAGATTACGACTACTAAAATTATAAACAATAAAAGGAGAAAATACCATGTTAGGAGTAGGAGCAAAATTCCCTCAATTTAAGGTTAAAGCAACGGTATCTAATGATATCAATACTGCTTTTAAAGATATTGATAACAACACATATAAAGGCAAATGGCTGGTAGTATTCTTCTACCCGAAAGATTTCACTTTCGTATGCCCTACTGAAATTGCAGAGTTCGGCAAACTTACTAAAGATTTCGCTGACCGTGATGCGCAGGTTCTTGGCGCTTCCGTTGATAGCGAATTCGTTCACCTTGCCTGGAGGAAAGACCATAAAGATCTAAACAATCTGCCATTCCCTCTACTTGCGGATTTCAAGCGTGAACTAAGTTATAGCCTAGGAATCATCGATGCGGAAGGGGGCTACTCGCAACGCGCTACATATATAGTTGACCCGAACGGCGTTATCCGTTTTGTTTATGTTACCGAAGGCAAAGTTGGCCGTAACCCGGCTGAAGTGCTGCGCGTACTTGATGCGCTGCAGTCCGATGAACTGTGCCCGTGCAACTGGAAGAAAGGCGACGCGCCACTTAAGGCTGCCTGATAATAGAGTGGTTTGTGGATTGTGAATTATGTTTTGCAATCCACAATTCGCAAATAAAAATACACAAGGAACCATATGACCATCGAAGCACTTAAAGATTCTCTTCCAGATTACGCGAAGGATACTCGCCTGAATCTGGGTACGGTTATCACATCGGCACAGGGTATCACGCTTAATCAGGCTTATGGTATCGCATTGGCTTGTGCTTATACAACGCGTAACCAGAAGCTGGTGGATAATATGCTGGCGGAAGTTACCGGCAAGATATCGGATGCTGAGATTAATGCGGCGAAATCGGCAAGTGTGATAATGGCGATGAATAATGTTTACTACCGCGCGGTGCATCTGGCGGAAGATGAGGAGCTGGAGAAGATGCCGGCAGGTCTCCGGATGCAGGTGATCGGGAACCCGGGAATTGACAAGGTGGATTTTGAGCTTTACGCGCTGGCGGTTTCTGCTATCAATGGTTGTGGAGCGTGTGTTGCTTCGCATGTGAAGCAGGCGCTGCATCAGGGCGTTACTAAGCAGGGTGTCCAGTCGGCTCTGAAGATAGCGGCGGTGATGAACGCGGCGGCACAAGGGCTGTTCATAGGTTAAAAATGTCATTCTGAGCAAAGCGAAGAATCTAGCAAGATCCTTCGTTTCACTAAGGATAACAATAACAATTAACAGGAGAATATATGTCCAAAAAAGTTGTAGAGAATCTGAGATCATTGCTTGCCGATAATTATACATTGTATCTGAAGACCCAGAATTTCCACTGGAATGTCACGGGTCCGAATTTCCAGTCATTACATACATTATTCATGGCGCAATATACCGATCTGTTCAACGCCAATGACCTTATCGCGGAGCGTATCCGCGCACTTGGTTCCAAGGCTCCTGGCAGTTTCACTGCATTCGGCAAGCTTACTTCCATCAAGGAAGCGGGCGAGAATGTTTCAGCGAAAGAGATGATAAACCAGCTTATAAAAGACCAGACCATAATTATAAAAACTCTGAAAAAACTCGCCGATGCTGCTGATTTAGCCAATGATGAAGTTACCGAAGGCTTAGCGGTCGACCGTATGGAGATACACGAAAAGAACCGCTGGATGCTTGAGGCTTCAGTAGGGTAATAATTATTTTTGTGATCTGTTTGAGGAGAAGAAAAAGATAGCATCAGCTATTTTCAAACATCTTGTCGATCTCTTCCTGGCTGGCGGTTTCGAGCTGCGGGCCTTGAGTTAAGGATTCCTCAAAGGATAATATCTTTGCTTCGATCGGGCCGGCTTTTTCTTTGCCGTGTTTCAGGTGAGAGATCACGGTAGTAGTGCGCTGGCCGGTGAAATCCTGAAAGTGGCAGGATTCAATTATTCTGGCTAATTGCTCACGGATATTTTCCTGAGCTTTTTTATCTAATTTATTAACTTCCTTACCGAGCTTTTCGCAGGCATCGAAGATGTTATCGGCGCAACGCTCAGTATCTTTTACAAGTGCCTGCAATATTTTTATGGATTCTTCGAATATATCAGCCATCAGAACGCTCCTATAACCGCCTGCATCTTGGTCTTGAGTGTGGCAAGGTTGAATGGTTTTACGATGTAATTATTCACGCCGGACTGTTTGGCGACAAGGATGTTATCAGCTTTTGTTTCAGCGGTGACCATAATGAACGGCATTTTGGCAAAGCGGGGATCGGCGCGCAGTTTTTTTAGGAAATCCAGCCCATTCATGGGTTCCATATTCCAGTCGCATAATATAAGTTTATATGCTTTTTCCTCGACCATTGTCCATGCCATGGAGCCATCGGTGGCTTCATCGATATGCATGAAGCCAAGCTGGTTCAGCAGGCCGCGCACTATTTTCAGCATGGTCTTATAGTCATCTACTATAAGTATGGGCATTTGTTTATCTACGGTCACTTAGAGCCTCTTATTATTTAGCAACATCAGAACGTATCTTACCGATATTACTTAACCTTGTTGTAACTTCTTTTGCAATCTTTGGATCCATTTTAGAGAGTACCTCGGCTGCATTTTTCTCCTTCATTTTGCCAACCAGTGGCACAATGTCATCAACACGCATCTTGGAAAGGATGTCGGCGGCGGATTTCGGTTTCATGTTCTCGTATATTTTAACAAGGCTTTTTGTCTTCGCGTCTTCTTCCTTGCGGTATTCAGTGAGTGATGACTCAACATCTTTTTTAAGTTTGCGGAGTTCCTCGATCTTTGTATCGATCTTTTCCTCGGTGATTTTCAGGACATTCTCTTTTACCTGAAGGTCCTTTTCCCATTTTAAAAGACGCTCACGGCGTTCGGAAAGCCTTTCTAGCACTTCGAGTTCGGCATCGGTGTAGGTCTTAACTTCATCTATCGAGACCGGTTTTTCATCACTGCCTTCAGAATCGGCGGCTTTGTCATCGCCGTGGCCTTCATCTTTTTTCTCTTCCTTCTTGCCGTGACCATCGTCTTTTTTCTCTTCTTTCTTACCGCCATGAGCATCTTTTTTCTCTTCGGCCTTTTCAGGGGTTTTAGCCTGAGTATCGCCGACAAGTATGCCATCCGGCGAATCAGTAGAGGCGATTATCACCATATCAATGGTCTTTACCATCAACAGCATGAAGGAGGAAATTATCAATGTGCGTAATACGCCAGTGTAAAACATAAATCAGTTATTGGGCTAGATCTGATTTTATAGTATAGTTTCCGAGTTTACAAGTCTACAAGTTTACAAGTTTTTGTGTCCTCAGATTTCGGATGGGGTAGTAGAAAAGTCTATTTCAATTCCGACTTCTTGCGGGCGATCTCTTGTAGCAGGGCATCGAGGGCGATGCGTTTAGAGGTGCTTACCTGATTGTTGTTTTGAGTTACGGGTTGTTGCTGTGCCACCGGTTGTTTAGGTCGGAATGGTTCCTCGCCGGAGATTATGTCGCGGGCCTGTTTGTTGATGGCATTGGAATTTATCAGGTTCTCGGAGGAGACCCGGCGGTGGATATCGCGGGAGAGGCTTATTTTACCTTCAAGGTTCTGGGCGACATTCTCGCCTTTTTCAGAGAGGAAGGATAGGTCATTCGCCAGAAATCTTGCGCGCTTTATCTGGGCTTTGAGGTTCTCATCGACATTGCTGCCCATCTCTTTCAGCAGGTTGATGTTGCCTTCAGCCTTGTGGATAGCCTCGTTGAAATCGGTGAGGAATCTTTTAAGGTCGTTCTTGTTGGAATTGAATGCGGAGATGCGCTTGCTGAGTACCAGGCAGAATATTATGGTTATCACCAGCAACAGGGCGATGACGACATTAAGTATGATATCCGCGTGCTCCATATTAATTTATTTCTTCCAGTAATTTTATGGTTGTAAGGGAAATGGCCACATTCTCTTCGGTGGAGCCAAGCTTGCCATCGAACAGATTGACGCCGTTGCAGGTTATTTTGAAATTATCATCAGGGCGGTTCTCCATCACCAGTGTAGAGCCTACTTTAAGCGCGGCGAGTTCTTTCAGGGAAATATATTTGCGATCAAGCTCGGCGCGGATGTTCACTGTGGTGGTTTTTATTTCTTCACCTAAATAACCTTCCCATGAGACATCAGTGCCGAAAGTTTCGCCGGAGAACATTTGTGTCAGCAGGTTCTTTACCGGTTCAAGTGTGGCATAAGGGAAAACGATATCTATCTTGCCGCCGACGCCATCGAACTCGATGCGGCAGGATATTATCACTACCGGACTGCTTGGGCGGGTAATGGTGGCGAAGCGCGGATTGGTCTCAAGCCTGTCCATACGGAAGGAAACGGTGGTGACCGGTGTAAATGCGGAAGTGATCTCCTCCAGTATCAGGCGGGAGAAATTTTTTATTATGTCCTGCTCGATAGTGGTGAAAGGGCGGCCTTCAACGCGGAATACACCTTCGGACTTGCCGCCGCCGAGGAGAATATCGACCAGTGAATAGATCAGCGCGCTATCAATGGTTAGCAGGCCGACATTTTCCCACTCTACCGCCTGAAAGATGGAGATCATGGCGGGAAGCGGGATGGAATTTAAATAATCCTCAAACCTTATTGATGTGATATTCTCAATGGTGATGTCGGAATTTTCGCCGGTGAAACTGCGCAAACTGGTGGAGATGGAGCGGCTGAAACGATCGAACACCACTTCCAGCATCGGGAATTTTTCGTAATTATCGTTGGAGCGCAGGATTATTGCATCCACCCCGCGTGTAGGTATCTCCTTCTGATCGCCGAAGCCGAGGAGGCTATCGATCTCATCCTGCGAGAGGGCTGCGTTCGCGGCACCGGCTTCCGCACCGGCATCGACCATCTCACTCATCATGGCGGCGACGGCGGCGTCCTGTTCTTCTGGAGTTTTCTGTTCTTCGGCCATTTAGTTCTCTCTACTGAACGATGATCTCTTTAAATAATACATTATTCACTTTGCCTTTTTCCATAACACTGTTTATCCGTAAAAGCAATTCAGTGCGTAACCTTTGCAGGCCAGCGGAACCCTGCAGATCGCTGGTACGCAGCTCGCGCAGGTAGACCTGGAAAAGATCGCGGATACGCGGCATTTTTTCCTGCACCTCATTCAGTGAGAGCTGGTTGGGAAGTTCCAGCGTGATAGAGGCCTTAAGGAAGCTTACCTGATTGCCGGGATTGTTTAGGTTCACCAGTAATTCATCCATATCGTGGTAGAGGGTCTGGTCTTTGGTTAGGGCGTTCTCCTCTTCGGTCTTTTTATCTTTGCCGCCGCCGAGCATACCGCTGAAGAATACACCTGCGCCACCGCCTGCAAGCAGTACTACCACCGCGATTATGATGATGAGTTTCTTTTTACTTTTGGGAGCCGCTTCGCCTTCGGCAGGGGCGCCTTCTTCGCCTTCTTTTTTAGGCTCTCCGCCTTCCGCAGCCTCGCCTTCAGCCGGTGCAGTGCCGGCCTTTTTGGCCGCCTTGGCAGCTTTTTTATCGGCTTTTTCCTTGGCTTTGCGGGCTTTTTTCTCTTCCTTTGTCTCGGTTTTGGCCCCTTCGGTGGCTTCGCCTTCCTTCTTTTCCTCTTCCGCCATAGCTGACACCTAAGTTAATTTATAACATCATAGCTAACTTATTACTTTTAAGTAACTTATTCAAACAAATTTAATCTGGACGCAGACTTGACTGGAATTAAACCATGATCTATTGCATAATTGCTTGACCGACAGATTGCCTCTATGGTGGAATTGGTAGACGCGGCAGATTCAAAATCTGCTATTCGCAAGGATGTAACGGTTCGAGTCCGTTTAGAGGCACTCGGTTAGGGCTTATATTATTAAAGTACAGGAAACGAAATAATGGATAGTAAAATCTCTAACTTCGCTACGATAAAAAGGATACTGAACGAGGTGATAAGGCCTTACTGGTTCCAGGTGCTGGTTTCTATAGGCTTTATGATACTTATTGCTTCCACCAATGCATTTCAGGCTTTCCTGATACAGCCGGCGGTGGACCAGACATTGTTCAATACCAGTAACCAGAAGATATTGGTGCAGGTGCCGATACTCATGATATGCGTGGCGCTGGCAAAGGGTGTGGCGACATATTACCAGCAGATAATATCGGTCTCTATAACCACAAGAATGATAAATGATGTGCGGCTAAAGCTGTTCAGCGTGTTCATGGGCAATGACATGAAGGAATTCAATAATAATTCCACCGCGAAGATGCTTTCCAACCTGCTGAACGATATCGGCGGGATGATGGGCGCGGTAACGCTTATTATTTCCGGTGTGTTCAAGAATCTGTTCTCGGTGATAGCGTTATTTATCGTGATGCTGGTAATGAACCCGAAGCTGACGCTGATTTCCATGGTGGGCCTGCCGCTTGCGATAGTGCCGATTGTCTATGTATACAGAAAGATACGCAAACAGGTGGTGGTAAGGCAGAAACAGCAGGAATCTTTCACTGTGCTGCTGGATGATTCACTGCGCGGGATAAAGGTAGTGAAATCCTACAATGCCGAGGAATATGAGATAGAACGGGTGCGTAAATCCATGGACGAGATATATAAGAACGCATGGCAGATAGCGCGGACCACGAATATCCCGGGGCCTTTGAACGAGGCGCTGGTGGGCGTGGGAACTGCGGCGGTATTATTTTACGGCGGCAGTTTGGTTATGGGCGGTGATGCCACGCCGGGCAGTTTCTTCGCATTCTTCACAGCGATGATGATGGCCTATAAGCCGATGAAATCTTTGAGCGGGATGAACATACAGTTCCATATGTGCCTGATCTGTGCGAAAAGGGTTTTCGAGATGATGGACCTGAAACCGGAGATTGCCGATAAGCCGGGCGCTGTTGATCTTGGCCGCGCGAAAGGTGATATTGAATTCAAGGATGTCACATTCGGTTATAATGAGGAAAGACAGGCGCTAAAAAATCTGAGCTTTAAGCTCGATGCGGGGAAATCATACGCTTTCGTCGGACATTCAGGCGGCGGGAAATCTACCATCATGAATATGATACTGCGTTTTTATGATCCTGTTTCCGGGAGAATAATGATAGATGGGCATGACCTTAAGGATGTTACCATATATTCACTGCGCGATAATATCTCCTATGTGGGGCAGGATGTGCAGTTGTTCGATGGCACGGTGATAGAGAATATACGCTACAGCAAAAAAGACG
>CAYRJW010000020.1:0-11573 GCA_964424715.1 uncultured Rickettsiales bacterium
TACTGTGCGGCAGCGATATATCAACTATCTCCGCGCCCTGCTCTTTCAGCCAGTTGGCGCCTTTCTTCCACAGATCAGTGATCTCGGAACTTATCCCATCCACATTATATTCTTTCGGTATCCCGATCTTTTTGCCTTTAAGGCTGGCGTTGATATTCCCGTACCAGTCCGGCACTGCCTTGTTCACCGAGGTTGAATC
Source organism: uncultured Rickettsiales bacterium (assembly GCA_964424715.1). Taxonomy (GTDB): domain Bacteria; phylum Pseudomonadota; class Alphaproteobacteria; order Rickettsiales; family UBA8987; genus JAMHZE01. The sequence continues at coordinate 200 of CAYRJW010000020.1, forward strand.
ATTAACATCATATCCCGCCATCGCCTGTAACATCAGCGCAGAATCCTTCACCGTTTTAGCGAACGGCCCCGCCTGATCCAGCGAGCTGGCGAACGCAATAACACCCCAGCGCGAACATCTGCCATAGGTCGGCTTTATCCCGGTTATCCCGCAGAATGAAGCCGGCTGGCGAATAGAGCCACCAGTATCCGTTCCCGTTGAAGCAATGGCGATATCTTCCGCTACCGCCGCCGCAGAACCGCCGGAAGAACCGCCGGGCACAAGTTTTTTTTCCGGGTCTTTCTTACTTTTCCACGGATTCAGCACATTACCATATGCCGAAGTTATATTCGCCGAGCCCATCGCGAATTCATCAAGATTTGCCTTACCCAGCATCACCGCGCCCTGCGCGAATAAACTGTTCGAAACAAAAGATTCATAACGCGGCACAAAATTATTCAGCATCTTGGAACCAGCGCTTGTATGCACGCCCTTGGTGCAATAAAGATCCTTCATCGCAATAGGTATCCCTTCCACCAGACGCATCTTGCCGCTTGCGATGCGCTTGTCGCTTTCTTCGGCCTGCTGCAGCGCCACACCAGGCGTAAGCGTGATATAGGAGTTAGATTTCGACCTCCCCGCCGCTTCAATATAACTCTCCGCCAGCTCCTTCGCCGAGAACTGCTTGCTCTTCAGGCCTTTAAGTGCCGCTTCAATAGTAAGTTTATTCAGGTTTGACATTTATCTACGAATCATTTGATTTCAGGCCGGATAATATATATAATTATGCAATTATCAATACGGAAATAATATAGGTAATAAGCTTGCAGGATACTCAGGAAAGGACATCATCCAACACGATCGATACTACTAAGCAACTGGCAAGAAACATAACCTTTGAACTTATTAAGGCATGCCTGTTCAAGGTCCAAAGTCTTGCCTCGGCTGCGCTTGCCCCAGCTTCTGATAAAGAGCCTTCTAAATATGATGATCTTGTCCATCTACTCAATCAACTTGAACGAAAAAATGTTCCAACTAACTTAAAGTTCATTCACAGCGCGGCTAAAATATCGAATCATTCAATGGATATGGCAATTCATTCCTATATAGGAGAAAATAAACAATATTTTTATGGGTCGGATGGTATTGAAAAATTAAAGGCCAGCATAGATAATGATTTTTTAAGTAAAATTAATGCATCTTCCAAACCAACCGCACATGCCAAGATAAGCAAAGCCGTATCGAATTTTGCTAGATCTTCTTATACTTCTTCATTTATATCCAAGGTAAAGGAAGCAGGCAAAAGCGTGCGAGAATCTTTTATCCAACTGTGATAACATATCAGAAGCTAAAGAATCACTCCACATAATACTTCCCTCTCCCCTTGCGGGAGAGGACAGATTTTCTTAATGAAGCAAAGCTGAATTTAGAAAGTCTTGGTGAGGGGGAATTTGTTATGAACCCCTCACCCTAGCCCTCTCCCGCAAGGGGAGAGGGAAAAGAGTTTTTATTCCGAATCCACAACCTTCGGCACCACAAAGCACCCGAATTGCGACTTAGGCGCATTCGCCAGAACGTCATCACGTATCCCGCCATCGCTTACCACATCAGCCTCGCGCGTGCGCATGGTGGCATCGCCGACGCCGGCCATTTCTGGCACATCATCGGTCTTTACTTCCGATAGCTGGTCTATCCACTGGAAGATATTATTAAGCTGGCCTTTGAACTTCTCTTCCTCTTCCCCGCTTATCTGGATACGGGCCAGTTTGGCGATCTTTTTTATGTCTTTGTTGGTCAAGGTCATAGTACTCAAGCCTTAGTCATTGTTGTTCTTTCTGTTAGAACTTACCCTGCCGCCATTGCTGCCGGCGTTCATGTCATCGAAGAAATCAGCGTTGGTCTTGCTTTCGCGGATCTTATCCTGCAGGAATTCCATCGCATCAACTGCACCCATCGGTGAAAGTATCTTGCGCAGTATCCATATTTTCTGCATCTCGCCTTCGTTATATAAAGCTTCCTCATGGCGTGTACCGGATTTAAGGATATCAATGGCCGGGAATACACGTTTATCGGCAAGTTTACGATCAAGCACGATCTCAGAGTTACCTGTACCTTTGAATTCCTCGAAGATAACCTCATCCATCCGCGAACCTGTTTCAACAAGCGCAGTAGAGATGATGGTCAATGAACCGCCATTCTCGATATTCCTTGCAGCACCGAAAAATCTTTTCGGACGTTGCAATGCGTTAGCATCCACACCACCTGTAAGAACCTTACCTGAAGAAGGCACAACCGTGTTATAAGCACGCGCTAAACGGGTGATGGAATCAAGAAGTATAACAACATCCTTACCCTGCTCAACAAGCCTGCGGGCCTTTTCAATGATAATTTCGGCAAGTTGCACGTGGCGCGTTGCAGGTTCATCGAATGTGGAAGAAACAACCTCCCCCTTAACCGAGCGGGCGAAATCTGTAACCTCTTCCGGCCTTTCATCGATAAGCAGAACGATAAGTTCAATTTCCGGGTGATTCTGTTCAATAGCCTTCGCAATTGTCTGCATCAGTACCGTTTTACCAGTTCTCGGAGGTGCAACGATAAGCGCACGCTGCCCTTTACCAAGCGGCGCGATAAGATCTATTATACGGGCGCTGCGGTTGGATTTATCCTTAAGGTCCTTCAGCTCCATATTGATCTTCGTATCCGGATATAACGGGATAAGATTATCAAAATTCGTTTTGCGGCCACGCGCATTCAAGTCATCGCCACCAACTTTAATTATACGGATAAGTGCGAAATACCTCTCACGCGCTTTCGGCGCACGAAGTTCACCTTCAATAGTATCGCCTGTGCGAAGTGCAAAGCGCTTTATCTGGTTCGGGGAAACATAAACGTCATCCGGACCGGCACGATAGTTATACTCGCGTGAGCGCAGGAAACCAAAGCCATCCGGCATTATTTCAAGCACGCCATCAAACACGATTATACCCTGCTGGGCTTCGGCCATTACTTTTAAAATATTGAAAATAAGCTCCTGCTTAAGCATGAAGTTAGAACCTTCAATGGAAGCCTCTTTCGCAAGCATCACCAGCTCTTCAGCGGATTTTGCCTTAAGGTCCTTCACATATAATATCGGCGTATTGGCACCCTGGCCACCTGGCGTAACATATTCCGCATCATCATCCTGCGGCGGGATAAAATCAGGCGCAGCGCCTGTAACTTCCGCTGTAGCACCGGCTAAATGCGGTGGTATATCCTTGGAAAAGAACCCTGCCGGAGTTTCAGCAGTTGCAACATCACCCGGTGGCGGATTTCCGGCATTATTGCCTTCATAGGAATCATTATTCCTGTTAGATCTCTGGTCATTTCTGTTCTCATCTCTATGGGAACGCCCTCTGATCCTCAGGGTTTTATTTTGATTGATATTAGATAATTGGATTTTTTTATTTAAGTTTAAAACTTGCTTCAAATTTTATCTGGGTAAAAAAAGATTTAAACGACAACCACGAAAATCGCCAGGAATTTGGGGATATATGATGATTTACGCCATTATCTACCAGATTAATCCCTCTTGTCAAATGGTTTTTAAGATTAAAGCCTGCGTTAACATTACTTTAATTGAGTTTATTTCGGGAGTATTTCTGATAAATTTTTTTCTGGATTTTAATATATTGATTTATATACTTAATATTACTTTTTGGCTATTAACGCTTTCTTAACCTTTTTATGTTACAATAATAATTCTGGTGGATTTTATATCATGGAAAAAAATATAAAGACTATTGTAAAATGGTTGTTCAGAGCCACAATGCTTGTCAGCATCCCTGCTTATTATTCCGGGCATCGCTTTAATAATGTAATGGGTAAGGAAAAGCCATACCCTTATGAAAATGATCCCAACATAATTTCCATTGATAATAATAGAGATACTTTGAAAGTTTTTACTACTGATAGCTCTTATGAAAAAGATTCTATTCCTATACATTTTATTAAAGGCCAAGACACAATAAAACTTTACGCACTCAGAGACTCCTTAGATCTTAATAAATTTTATTTAACTTCTGGTAATTATTCGAACGAATTATTTATAAATTCTGACAAGATAAACCTGCCTGAAAATAATTTTTCCAGAGATTATAGCTTTGAAGACAGAATTTCTCATATAGACACAGGGAAAAAAATTCTATTACTTTTAATGCAGCAAAATATAGATGAAACCATTGGTAAGGATAGAAGTATTAACAATAATCTGAAATATGAAGCTGATAGTATATACCATAATAATGTTATTAACTTAACAGGACTTACTTCTTATGAAATTAAAAGGCTTGCTAATAAATTCAAAGAAAAGTCCGGCTCACAGAATATAAGATTTGATTTCGCTATGTTTACCCACCATGCATTAGGAATAATGTCTAATGCTAAGCATAAAGAATATATAGAGGGGGTTACTGAAATAAATAAAAATTATAAATTAAATAATGATGTTATGGTCACCGATTCAGAGCTTTTTTCTTCATTGAAAACTTTTGGATGTATAGAATATGGTTTGTTGTTGGGGTGTCAGAACAACCCAGAAGTAGCAAAATATTTTACTAAAGGTTGTTTTATGCCAGCGATCTTTACTAATAAGAACAGAAGTGAGATATTTACAGCGTTATTTGATTATAAAATTATACCTATAGGTCATGGTTATTTACAGAATATTCATGATGGACAATCTCCTGAAGAAGCTGTCAAGACAGGTGATTTCTACCATAACAACCCAAAGATACCAGATGGATACTATAAAAAAGTGATATTAAATTCAGGATATAGAGATTACTACCAGCATCTTAATAGCTCAGACACTACAAGGACAAGATAATTTATCCACTCTTAATGCCCGACCGAAATATTATCTAGTGATACACCATAAGGTTCCAGATACCCATTCAGCATGGTCTTAATTTTTACCAGTCCGGCTTCCGTAGTACTCTCCGCCCGCATCGTAATTACCGATTGCGTGTTCGATGAGCGAAGCAGCCACCAACCGCCCTCCTCCTTAACGCGAATCCCATCTATCTCCGAAACCTTCTTATCCCCGGATTTTACCAGCGCGCGTATCTCTTCCACTATCCGCACCTTATCCTCTTCGGGAACAGCGATTCGGTATTCGCTGGAGGCAAAGGATTTTGGCAATTTATCAACAAAAACTGCAGGCGCTATACCGCGTTTGGCAAAGAAATTCAGCAAACGCACAGCGGAATATATCGCATCATCAAACCCGAAATATCTGTCATTAAAGAAAATATGGCCGCTCATCTCCCCGGCAAGTTTCGCGCCAGTCTCGGCCAGTTTGGTTTTTATGTATGAATGCCCGGTCTTCCACATCAGCGGCTTACCGCCTAATTCCCGCACGCGGTCAAAGAAGGTTTCCGAGGCTTTCACATCCACTATTATTTCAGCGCCAGCATTATCCTCCAGCACGTCCTCGGCGAAGAACATCATCATCTGGTCGCCCCAGATAACGCGCCCCTGCCCGTCCACCGCGCCTATCCTGTCCGCGTCGCCATCGAAAGCTATGCCGATATCGCATTTTTCCTTTTTCACCAGCGCGATAAGCTGCTGTAAATTCTTTTCCTCCGAAGGGTCCGGGTGATGCGCCGGAAAAGTGCCATCTATAATTTCATTTATAACAAAATGCTTCCCCTCAAGTTCACTGGTCAGCAGGCTGGTTATCTCCGCTCCTGCGCCATTGCCGGGGTCCCACGCTACTTTCATGTTTGAAAGATTCTTGCGAGCCTTATCCTGCACACCGCCAAGCAGATTTTTTACATAATCCTTCTTAACATCGCATATCTCAACCCTGCCGCCGCTATTTTCCTCGAACTCACCATTTTCAATTATCCGCCCCATTTCCTGAATTTCCTCAGCGAATATTGGCGCTTTATTATACATCATCTTGAACCCGTTATGATGCCCCGGATTATGCGAACCCGTTATCATTATCCCGCCATCCAGCTCCTCTGAGCGCACCGTAAAATACAACATCGGACTCGGCCCGATGCCAATATCCCTAACCACCGCCCCCGCTTCAACCATGCCTTTAACCAGCCCTTCATGCAACGAAGGTGATGAAAGCCTGCCATCCCTGCCAACCGCCACTACCGGATTTTTCTTATTGGTTTTACGAATGATCTTGGTCGCGAACGCCTTACCAATAAAGAACGCATCCTCCGTGAACAGCAATTCCCCGATACTCCCGCGAATATCATACGCCCTCAGCGCAGAGGGATTTATTTTATGGCTTTTATTCATTATAATCTCTGTTTCACCTGACATTTATTCCGCACGCATTCAACCGGCTGGGCCTTTACCTTGTCGCATTTATAGGCACATACACTGCCAGAGCAGGCCTCATCCACCTTGCCCATTTCGGTCTGCATTATCTGTATGAAATTCTTGTTGATGTATAGATTGCATCCCACCGGACAGTCCGAGTTCACCGCTATGCAATCATCATTCTGCTTGCATATCCTGCCATCATGCAGGAATTTCTTGAATATCTTTATCTGCCCACCACAGACCGAGCCTTCCTCATGCTCCGCCGCCGAACCTTTCAGAAAATCAAACAACCCAGCTTGCGAAGAAGACGGTAAAAACACCAGCAATAATAAAATGATAAGAAGGTTTACAGGTTTACAAGTCAACAAGTCTACAAGCCTTTTACTTAACTTGTAAACTCGTAGACTTGTAAACTCGTAGACTATCTTCACCATCAGTAATTCCTGTTAACACAAAAATCCAGTATATCCAGCATAGCCTGTTTATATTCAGATTCTGCGAAGATTTCCAATGAAGATTTTGCCGAAGCTGCATATTGAGCTGCTTTTTCCGTGGTGAATTTAAGCGCCCCGGTCCTTTCCATTATCTCTTTTACTTTCGTGAATTGCGCTGTATCCCGCGATTCCTCATTCCCCGCAAATATATTCTCCAGATATTCCTTATCCTCCGCACCGGCTTTAGAATAAGCATATATCACAGGCAGAGTCGCCTTGCCCTCGCGAAAATCATCGCCGGTATCCTTACCTAGTTTTTTAACATCAGCGTAATAATCCAGCGCGTCATCGGCTATCTGGAATGATATACCAAGGTTCAGGCCAAAATCCTCCAGCGCCTTTTTCTTTTCTTCCGAAGCCCCGGAAATAACACCACCCACCCGGCAGCAAGCCGCGAACAGTTCCGCGGTCTTACCGCGGATTATCTCGATGTAATCCTCAAAACTTGTTTCAATGTCAGATTTATGCATAAGCTGCTTCACCTCGCCCTCGGTTATCACCGAAGATGTCTTTGAAAGCAGGTCTATGATTTCCAGCGAGCCTATTCCCGCCATTATCATAAAACTCTGCGCCAGCAGGAAATCCCCCACCAGAACGCTCGCCGAATTGCCCCATAATTCATTGGCCGTCTTGCGCCCGCGGCGCAGTTTGCTGCCATCCACCACATCATCATGAAATAATGTTGCCGTATGCAGCATCTCTACACACGCGCCCATGGTTATATGTTTATCGCCCTCATGCCCGCAAAGCTTTGCAGCCAGTATCACGAACACTGGCCGCAGCCTCTTCCCGCCCGATGTTATTATATGCGATACCAGCTGTCCGATAAGCTCCGCCCGCCCCGTGGCAATGGCCTTTATCCGCCCATCCACTTGCGCCAGTTCGTTAACGTATAAAGGCTTATATTTTTCCAACGGGTTCATAGAATATTTTTACTTTTTCCAAAATTGATAATTTTATATCCGACCTCTCAAAAACAAATCTTTGCGCTCTCATTTTCTCAAGATAATTCTTATAGACCCTCATCATCAGCAACGCAGGACGCATATTTTTATATTCATTCTCCGGCAGGTTCCCCATTGCCTCTGCAAAATACCCGTCCGCCATATGCGAAACATCTTCCAGTATCGGCACTATGCCGCCTTTAAGCATCTCATAACCGGTATATATCTCTTCCGCATTATAATTAAAACCATGTTTTTCCAGTAATGAGGCTGGCAGATATATCCGCCCGTTCCTTGCATCTTCCTTAACATCGCGCATTATATTCACCAGCTGCAACGCCTTGCCTAATGCTATTGCGAACCTCGTTATCCGCCCCTCATTCTCCGGGTAATAACCGAATATCCGCACCGAAACCAGCCCCACGCATGATGCCACGCGATAGCAATATTTATCCAGCACCTCATCCGAAGGCCAGTTCATCGCCCCGGATATATCCATCCGCTGCCCTTCGATCATTTCCAGCAGGTCATTCTTCGCTATACTATATTTATTGATATAAAGCCCAAGTTCCCGCGATACCGGGTGTTTCGGCAGCACGATAAGATCAGGCGAATATATCCTTTCCACCTCGTCATTCCATTGCTTTAAGCGCAGTGCGGCATCCGTATTATCCTTGGCATTATCCACCGCATCATCTATCAGCCGGCAGAACGCATAAAAGCACAGCATCGCCTTCCTGCGGCCTTTATCCAGCGTCAGCAGCGGCTTTATGAATGAACTGCGCGATAATATCGCAAACGATGCAGATGAATATTCCGCCAACGGCCTTATTTTAAGCGCCAGCATCACGCCTTTTTTAAGTGCGCGTTTCTTTTCCTTATCCGTAAGCTCCACCCGCTTTTCCCCAAGCACATCATTCCCCTCAAGCTTATCCAGCAGCATTAGTGCAATATTATAAATGGTCGCGATCTCCGCCCGCACCCTGAAACTGTTTATGGTCTCAAAAATATTCCCCGCCGAATAAAGCATATCCCGCAGCCGCGCTATTATCACCGCCTTGCCCGCTGTGAAATCCACGGTCTCGGCATCAAGCCCTATATCATCCGGGTTTATCAGCCCGGCATCGAAATATATCCTTCCATCATTCACATAGTCCGCCTTGATATCCTGCACATGGTTCACCAGTTGCAGCACCATGCATATCTTATCAGCCGATGAAACATCCGCCGCGAATTCCCCGGTGGCCTCCAGCACGCTCCGCCCGATGGTCGCCGCCGATCTCTGGCAATAATCCAGCGTCTCGCCCCAGCTCTCATAGCGTTTCTTTTCCGTATCCTGAATGAAAGCCTCAAGCAGTGCCAGCCCGTGCTTCAGACTCATTTTGCCATCCCTGCATTCATGAAAATAATCGCTGCCATCATCGCCGGCTTTCAGCGAATCATATATCTCAATAAGCAGCCGCTTCCGTTCCTCGTTAGATATATTTGAATCATCCGATATCTCATCTGCCAAGCGTGCGAACCTGTAAAGCGCTCGTATCGGCAACCGCGCCTGCTTCGGCAGCAACAGCGATGCCACCGGGAAATTTTCCTTCTTGCGGAATTCCTCTATTTTTTCTGCTGGATTCATCTGGCCTTCTCAACAGCCCCTCGTATATCCCGCTCCTTCACGAGCACCGGGAGTTTTATCCCCGCCTTTGCGTTCGGCCCATAGATCAGGTTCAGCGGTATCCCATAAGCCCCATATTCCACCAGCAGATCATTAACCGGCTTGCTTGGAGTAGTATAATCCGCCTTCATCATCACCACACCATTTTCATCGAAATAGCCTTTCATCGGATAGATAACATTGGCCTCGTTGAATTTGCAGGTAAGGCACCATTCCGCAGTTACATCAACATATACCACCTTGCCCTCCGCCACATATCTGTCTATTCCAGCACGGTCAAACATCACCCACGCCCCTTTCATCTCCTCCGGCTCACGCTCCATATCCACCAGATACAGCGTAATACCGAACGTACAGATAACCATCCATATCACGGTGAAGAATGTTTTCGTCCTGTCCAGCTTCATTAAATGCGCAACCAGCAGCCAAACCGCCATTAAAATATTACACACCAGCAGCATGAACCCGGCATTAGGCCCGCCATTGGTCAGGAATATCCAGAATATCCAAAGGTTGGTCAGGAACAGCAGCACCCCTAAAATTATCCTGACAATTTTCATCCACCTTCCCGGCCTCGGGAATATCTTCACGAACGAAGGCGATGCCATGATAAGCAGGTAAGGCATAGCAAGCCCCACCCCCATAAAAAAGAATATCAGCATTATCGTGAACGAATCCGAAGCGAACGAGAAGGAAATGGCCGTCGCTAGATAGGGCGCCGTGCAAGGCGTTGCCAGCAATGTTGCGAACGCACCGGTCAGGAAATTCCCAAGCGGTGTTGCATCACCCGTAAGGTTCAGCCTGTTATTTATCTTATCCGATATCCCCCTCGGCAAAGCCACATCCATCCACCCGAACTGGTTCGCCGCAAATAATGTCAGCACCACCGAAAGGAATATCAAAAACTCCTGCTGCTGGAACTGAATCCCCCACCCTATCGCATGCCCCAGCGATTTAAGCGTGACCACAAATATCGCGATAACCAGAAATGAAAATATTATCCCCGCCACCGTGAACGCAAAATTCCTGCGGATAAATTTCCTGTCCGCCGCCCCATGCTTGATCACCCCGAATATCTTCAACAACAACACCGGCAACACGCACGGCATGATGTTAAGTATCAACCCGCCGAGCACTGCCGCGATTATTGCTTCAATCAGCGTTATCTGCGGAGTTGAGGAATCCGCTCCCCTCGCCCCTTGGGGGAGAGGGTCAGGGTGAGGGATTCGGGCCGTATCACCCTCTCCCCTCAAGGGAGAGGGTTACATTGTCTATCTTCTGCTCAACAACAAATCCCCTATCACCATTCCGCAATGTAAATTCCAGCACCTTCCCCGCCAAACTCTCGCTCTTCTTCAACACCTCATAATCCGTCCGCACCGAAAGCCTTTTTCCATCGCCAGACCTCGTAATAACCGGCCTAGGGAACCTGAAATTCTTCGAGTCCTCAACAATGAACAGGTCAACATCTTCCGCGAACCCCTCGCTGGAATCAAACTCCGCCACCACCGCCTTATCACCCGCAACCACACTCGCAAGCTTAACGCCACCATCCTTGACCGGCACCATATCATTATATTTCTGTATCAGCCCCAGCGCCGCTTCATCGTAATAATCCGCCGGTATCGTAACCGACATCTCATTCTCAACAAAAATGCAGTTCTCATCACATATCGCCCACTTAACCTTCGCCACTAATTTGGCCGGCTTGGTAATATCCACAACCTCCGAAACCACCGGCAGAACAACCTCTTTGCCATACCCCCACCCTTCCAGATCATAGAACAAATGCCTCTCCGGCACCGGCCACAGCATCTCTGATTTCTTAATATTCTCCGACCTCGAAAAATCCGGATTCACCGACATCCCGCTATCCCCCGGATGTTTCCAGTATGTTTTCCAATTATCCGAAAACTTTATATGCAACCCGGAATATATGATATTCTTATCGGTATATCCCCCCG
>CAYRJW010000020.1:11583-19155 GCA_964424715.1 uncultured Rickettsiales bacterium
AATAAGCCTGATGGAACCCTCCTTCTTGGCGGACGAATCCTGCCAAGTCGTTTCCACTGCAAACGAATCGGTTGAAAGAAATAAGATAAAAAGAAGAAATATTTTAAAGGATTTTTTCATTACAAATGAATAATCCATTTTATAAAAAAGTTAAAGGAATAACTATCTTAAGCAATGCTACCCTATGATTTTTACCGGCGCCTTTTCAGGAGGCTTGATGCCTGGCGTATAAGGGAATGACCTGCTATTATCGCTGATAATATTAGGCATCGTATCAGGCTTGCTCTTTAGGCTGTCAAATATGACAAGGTTCGGATAACCATTTTCATTTATCCAGTCAGAAAATTTGCTGGCCTCGGCATAAGGCATCATTTTATAACCCACAACCACTGTTGTATCAGGGTTAGCCGCCTCACCGGATGGCTCCAGCATTTGCACTACAATATGCGGCAGCACTGGTTGCGAGCTCAGTTCCTGCGCTGAAACACCTTTCTGGTTCCGCCCGTGAAGTGACATATGGCCTGATATATTCGTGAACTTCACCCTCACAGATTCCCGCACATTCTTATATATCATCAGAAAATCCACCGCCTGCCCTTCCTTGAAGCCGGCCTTGCGCCCAAGTTCCTTATCCACCAGCATCGTCAGGTGGTTCTCCTCATCAAGCTGCGAAGCCAGACCTTTCAGGTGTTCCGGCACTTCCTTCCGGATTATCCGGTGAAGCTTGCCGGAATACATCGGTATATATGATCTATCCACGGCATCATCATGCGCAGCCATATTGGTGGTGCCACGCCCCATTTTTATTTCCTTCATAATATTATCAGCATCAAGCCATATATATTTCGCCGCAATATCCTCTACCCCAGCCCCATCCTTGAAATTCATAAAACTATGGATACCCACGATATCTCCCGGCATTATCCTTTGCGCCGCGCCGCCATTTGGCATTATACCGGTAAAATCCTGATCCGGGTGCCTCAGGGCATAGGTCGTCATCCAGTTCCTGTCGGGGTTTGCACCATTACGCTTTTCTTTGAAAGCGCTTTCATTGAACACTCTTACCAGTTCGCCATTAAGCACCAGCCCTTGGTTAAACCAGCTTGTTGGCAAATTGACCGAACCGACATAATTGATAGAACTTGCAGTTACCTTACCACCTATCACGGAGAGTTTTTTTACCGGCGCACCCAGTTCAACATCAGAGATTATATCAGCACCATGCGATCCAAGAAAAACATCAGGCATGACCGGAGCTGCAATATCTTTTCCAATAATATCAGTCATTTCCATCCACAATTAAGATCTCCGATAATACCGCATTATCGTCTATAAAACAATAATTTTGAAAATAAAAAAGCCCCGGATGAACCAAATCATCCGGGGCTTTCCTATTTTTAGTAACTACTTACTAACTACTTCTTACCAGCCTTCTTAACCGGCTTAGCTTCCTTTGCTTCCGCAGCAGGAGCAGCATCATCGGTCTTCGCAGGTTTAGGGTTAGCGGCAGCAAGTTCGGCCGCTTTGGCTTCCCTTTCGGCTACTTTCACTGAATCGAGTCTGAAGGCTTCTTTCTTCACGCGGTTCAGGTAAGCACCTGTACCGGCTGGGATCAAGCGGCCAACGATAACGTTCTCTTTCAGTCCATATAGGTGATCTTCAAGGCCGGCAACTGCGGCTTCAGTAAGCACGCGGGTTGTTTCCTGGAACGAAGCGGCAGAGATGAACGACTTGGTATGCAATGAAGCTTTCGTTATACCTTGCAGCATCGGGATAGATGCGGCAGGGCGGAAGCCTTCAGCAACAAGTTTCTTGTTATCTGCAGTTAAGTCCTCAGCATCAACCTCCTCACCTTGCAGATAAGTAGATTCACCTGCGTCAGTGATCTCAACTTTCTGTAACATGCGGGAAATTATTACCTCGATATGCTTATCGTTTATCGTAACACCCTGCAGGCGGTAAACCTTCTGGATCTCTTCGATAAGGTATTTTGCAAGAGCTTCTGTACCCATAACGCGAAGTATATCGTGCGGAACCGGGGTTCCATCCATCAGCAGATCACCTTTCTGAACATAATCGCCTTCATTCACCAATAAGTGTTTACCTTTTGGCAGAACATATTCGATAGGTTCGATATCGCCTGATTTAGGAACGATAGTGATACGCGTTTTAGATTTATAATCTTTACCGAACTGGATGTAACCATCCATTTCCGCAAGGATCGCGTGGTCTTTCGGTTTGCGAGCTTCAAACAGCTCGGCAACACGTGGAAGACCGCCTGTGATATCCTTCGTTTTGGAAGATTCTTTCGGTATGCGGGCAACCACATCACCGGCGTGAACTTCCTGGCCATCCTCAACTGAAAGAAGGGCATCGATCGGCAGGAAGTAACGTGCTTCCAGGCCGTTTGAAAGATTGATCACATTATCCTTGTCATCGCGAAGAGTAACGCGAGGGCGAAGTGTTGAACCGCCTTTCTGTAACTTCCAGTCAGTAACGATCTTGGAAGTAAGGCCGGTAGTTTCATCCACCTGCTTTTTAAGAGAAAGACCATCAACCAGATCGCGGTAAACGATATGACCTGATTTCTCAGTAATGATAGGAATAGTGTAAGGATCCCACTCAGCAACGGTCTGGCCGGATTTAACCTTAGTGCCATCATCAACCGTCATACGAGCACCGTATGGAACCTTGTTACGAGCGCGCTCACGGCCTTTTTCATCGAGAATTATTATCTCGCATGAACGGCTAAGAACCACGTTCCTCTTCTCAGAATCGACAACGATATTTCTGTTCTCGATCTTGATCACACCATCATGCGCCGCCTGTAGGCTGGATTGCTCCGCCGAACTGGTTGCCGCACCACCGATGTGGAACGTTCTCATTGTAAGCTGCGTGCCCGGCTCACCGATAGACTGCGCGGCAACAACGCCCACAGCTTCACCGATGTTAACGATATGGCCTGAAGCCAGATCGCGACCGTAACATTTAACGCAAGTACCAATTTTGGTTTCGCACGTGATAACTGAACGCATTTTCACCGCATCGATACCGGCAGCATCAACTTTCTCTGCAATAGTTTCAGAGAATAATTCACCGGCTTTAACGATAAGCTCATCAGTAACAGGGTTGCGGATATCATTCGCAGAAGTTCTGCCGATTATCTTATCGGTAAGCGGGATTATTACGTTTCCGCTTTCGATCTCAGCACGGGCGATAATGCCGTTAGTTGTGCCGCAATCAACTTCCTTAACGATACAATCCTGCGCAACATCCACTAAACGGCGTGTCAGGTAACCTGAGTTCGCTGTTTTAAGTGCAGTATCTGCAAGACCTTTACGCGCACCGTGGGTCGAGTTGAAGTATTCAAATACGTTCAAGCCTTCCTTGAAGTTCGCGATGATCGGTTTCTCGATGATCTCGCCAGATGGTTTTGCCATCAGACCACGCATACCGGCAAGCTGTTTGATCTGCGCCGCAGAACCCCTTGCACCGGAATCAGCCATCATGAATATCGCATTCATTGAATTCTGGCCGGTCTTGTCGTTGGTACGGAGCTGGCCGTTCATATAGCGCATCATTTCATTCGCTACCTGATCGGTACAGTGTGACCATGCATCAACCACCTTGTTATATTTCTCTTTACGGGTGATCAGACCATCAGAATATTGTTTCTCGAATTCAAGAACCAGTTTTTCTGTTTTGCCGATCAGTTCCGCTTTAGCCGCAGGCACGATCATGTCATCCTTACCGAATGAGATACCGGCTTTGCAGGCATATGAGAAACCAAGTTTCATCATGCGGTCAGCGAATATAACGGTCGCTTTAGGTCCGCAGTGGCGATAGATCTCTTCAATAAGTTTAGAGGCCTGTTTCTTGGTGATAGGCTGGTTTATAAGATCGAACTTGATCTTATAGTGTTTAGGAAGGATAGACGAGAAGATCGCCCTGCCCGCTGTAGTTTCAACGGTCTGGGTAACTTTGTTGCCTTCTTTATCAACGGTCTCAAAGCGCGTTTTTATCTTCGCGTGCAATGAAATGGAATCAGCTGCAAGTGCGTGCTCAATTTCGCTAACATCGCGCATTAGAGAGCCTTCGCCTTTTTCCTTGTCGAATGCTATGGTCAGGTAGTAAAGACCAAGCACGATATCCTGCGTAGGAACGATAACCGGTTTTCCGGAAGCCGGAGAAAGGATATTGTTCGTAGACATCATCAATATACGGGCTTCAAGCTGTGCTTCGATAGAAAGTGGCACGTGAACGGCCATTTGGTCACCATCGAAATCGGCGTTGAATGCGGTACATACAAGCGGGTGCAGACGAATTGCCTTACCCTCGATAAGGATAGGTTCAAACGCCTGTATACCAAGCCTGTGTAGAGTTGGAGCACGGTTCAGAAGTACCGGGTGTTCTTTGATAACTTCATCAAGGATATCCCAAACTTCAGGGCGTTCAGCCTCAACCATTTTTTTCGCAACTTTGATCGTTGCAGCTAAACCATACATTTCCAGCTTAGAGTAAATGAACGGTTTGAACAGCTCAAGCGCCATTTTCTTAGGTATACCGCATTGGTGAAGTTTAAGTTCAGGGCCAACCACGATAACCGAACGTCCGGAGTAATCCACACGTTTACCAAGTAAGTTCTGACGGAAACGGCCTTGCTTGCCTTTTAACATGTCAGAAAGTGACTTGAACGGACGCTTGTTGGCATCCTTGATAACGCGGCCACGGCGGCCATTGTCGAATAATGCATCAACAGATTCCTGTAACATACGTTTTTCGTTACGTATGATGATATCAGGCGCGTGAAGCTCAAGCAGGCGTTTCAGACGGTTATTTCTGTTTATGACACGACGGTAAAGATCGTTCAGATCGGATGTCGCAAACCTGCCGCCATCAAGCGGAACAAGCGGGCGAAGATCAGGCGGGATCACCGGCAGAACTTCCATCACCATCCACTCAGGCTTATTCTGAGAGTTAATGAAATTCTCAACCAGTTTTAAACGCTTCACAACTTTTTTGCGTTTAGCGTCAGATTTAAGATCTATAAGTTCAGCGCGAAGGTCGCGGCGAAGTTCATCAAGATCAATTTGCTTTAGAAGATACTGGATAGCTTCAGCGCCGATCATGGCTGCAAAAGCGCCTTCCCCGAATTGCTCCTGGGCTTTGTAATATTGTTCTTCGTTGATAAGCTCACCTTTGGTGAACGGCGTTAAGCCTGAATCAGTCACGATGAAAGACTCAAAATAAAGGACCTTCTCAAGTTCTTTAAGAGGTTTATCAAGAAGTAAACCAATTCTTGAAGGCAGTGATTTCAGGAACCAGATGTGAACAACCGGGCATGCAAGCTCAATATGGCCCATGCGCTCACGGCGTACTTTTGAAGTTGTAACTTCCACACCGCATTTTTCGCAGATAACGCCACGATATTTCATGCGTTTATATTTACCGCAAAGGCATTCGTAATCTTTCATAAACCATCACGCTCAGGCTTGAAGGTACGGTAGTTAATGGTCTCAGGCTTTTTAACTTCGCCATATGACCACGAACGGATCTTTTCCGGACTCGCTATTGATATGCGAAGCAGGTCGAAATCCTGTGATTTTTTGCCATAGCCGAACAGGCTGAATACTTCATCGCGCATGTGTTATACTCCGATTGAGATTGAATTTGAAACTGGGAAAAGGAACCTACTCTCTCTCTGAGAGTAGGTGACTAGTGGCTTACTATTATTTTGGGGGTTTAACAGAGAGAACTCACTAATCACCTTTCCGGAAAAACAAAAGTGGAATTTCATATTATTCCTCCTTCTGTTTTAATTCTACGTTAAGGCAAAGCGACCTTAACTCTTTTACCATCACGTTGAAACTTTCTGGAACCCCAGATTCAAACGTATGGTTTCCTTTCACTATCGACTCGTATACTCGTGTTCTGCCAATTACATCGTCCGATTTAACTGTCAGTAACTCCTGTAGTGTATACGAAGCACCGTAAGCTTGCAAGGCCCAACATTCCATTTCACCGAAACGTTGACCACCAAAGTGGGACTTACCACCCAGAGGTTGTTGCGTAACCAAGCTGTAAGGCCCGATTGACCTGGCGTGTAGTTTATCGTCTACCAGGTGATGCAACTTTAACATGTATATTATACCAACAGTTACCTTCCTGTCAAACTTTTCTCCTGTCCTGCCGTCAAACATGTCAAATTGACCGCTAACATCGGCCCCAACCTGTTGCAAATATGCAGTTATGTCATCAACTGAAGCACCATCGAACACCGGTGAAGCAAAAGGTACGCCTCTTGAAAGGTTGCCTGATAACTCAACTATTTCGTTATCATTCATGGCTTTCATGGCCGCTACATCGTCTTTCGCCGTGTATATCTTAGATACTTTAGCACGAAGATCGGTCGCGTTGCCTTTTTTGCCCTGCGCCTGATAATCGGTAACAAGTTCTTTTATCTGTGCACCAAGCTCGCGTGAAGCCCAGCCCAAGTGAGTTTCAAAGATCTGACCGATATTCATACGGGAAGGAACACCAAGTGGGTTAAGTACAACATCCACCTGTGTACCATCCGCAAGGAACGGCATATCTTCAATAGGACAAATTTTGGATATGACACCTTTATTACCGTGTCTGCCCGCCATTTTATCGCCCGGCTGAAGTTTGCGTTTAACCGCAACATAAACTTTTACCACTTTCAGAACGCCTGATGGAAGATCATCACCGGATTGAAGTTTTTCAATACGGTCATTCATCTGCTCATCAAGAACTTTCACGATATTATCGTATTCTTCTTTAAGTTCTTTGATCTTACCGGCATCCTTCGAGTCTTCGATCTCGATAGAGAACCAGCGTGGTTCCTGATGTTCAGCAAGGTCAGCAGCGGTTATTTTCGCACCTTTCTTGATAGAGCCAAACGCTTTCGTAGCTTTCGCACCGATAAGCAGTTTAGATAACCTGTCAAATGTAGGACCGGTAACGATCTTGAACTCATCGTTCCTATCTTTTCTGATACGGTCGATCTCTGCGCGTTCGATCTCCATCGTTCTTTCATCTTTCTCGATACCACGGCGTGAGAAGATACGAACTTCAACCACAGTGCCTGAAACGCCAGGTTTCATGCGCATTGAAGAGTCTTTCACGTCAGCAGCTTTCTCACCGAATATCGCGCGGAGAAGTTTTTCCTCAGGCGTCATCGGAGATTCAGATTTAGGGGTAACCTTACCAACTAATATGTCACCAGGCTTCACTTCCGCACCGATGTGCACGATACCTGTTTCATCAAGGTTGATAAGCGCTTCTTCCGAAACATTCGGAATATCGCGGGTTATTTCCTCAGCGCCAAGTTTAGTATCGCGGGCAACGGATTCAAACTCTTCTATATGTATAGAAGTGAACACGTCATCCTTCACGATGCGCTCAGAAATTAAGATGGAATCCTCATAGTTATAACCATTCCAAGGCATGAACGCTACAAGCACGTGCTTACCAAGCGCCAATTCACCAAGGTCCGTAGAAGGGCCGTCAGCAATGATATCGCCGGCTTTAACTTTATCGCCGGTCTTAACG
>CAYRJW010000020.1:19181-26538 GCA_964424715.1 uncultured Rickettsiales bacterium
CTGCCTTCACTACGTCGCCCACTTTAACGATAGGCTTCTGGTTGATAGAGGTATTCTGGTTGGTACGCTGCATTTTGCGCAGGTTATAGATATCAACAGCGAATGAATCATTCTTGCTGTCTTCAACCTTAACAACGATACGCGTTGCGTCAACTTTATCAACGATACCATCGCGTTTTGCAACAACAACGGCGCCGGAATCATAAGCAACAGGCGCTTCCATACCGGTTCCGATAAGCGGAGCCTCAGAACGGATAAGCGGAACGGCCTGCCTCATCATGTTTGAACCCATCAATGCGCGGTTCGCATCATCATTCTCAAGGAATGGGATAAGCGCGGCAGCAACGGAAACAAGCTGTTTCGGAGCAACATCGGCATATTGTATCTCTTCTGGTTTCGCCATAACGAAATCGCCGGTCTTACGGCAGGAGATGAATTGCTCAGTGAATTTGCCTTTTTCATCGATATGGGCATCGCACTGCGCGATCACGAAATTACCTTCCTCGATAGCAGAAAGATACTGTATCTTGCCGGATAATTTGCCGTTCTCAACGATAACATAAGGAGTTTCGATGAAGCCATATTTATTCACTCTCGCATATGTAGAAAGCGAGTTTATCAGACCGATATTCGGACCCTCTGGAGTTTCGATAGGGCAGATACGGCCATAATGCGTAGGGTGAACGTCACGTACTTCAAAGCCAGCACGTTCACGCGTCAGACCACCTGGTCCAAGCGCTGATAAACGGCGTTTATGCGTAACTTCAGAAAGCGGGTTCGTTTGGTCCATGAACTGTGAAAGCTGTGAAAGACCAAAGAATTCCTTCATTGAAGAAGCAAGCGGTTTCGCGTTGATGATATCATTTGGCATGACAGTATCGATCTCAACCGAAGCAATGCGTTCAAGTATGGCTTTCTGCACGCGCAGCAAACCGATACGGAACTGGTTCTCAACGAGTTCACCGACAGAGCGAACGCGGCGGTTACCAAGGTGATCGATATCATCGATCTCCCCTCTTCCGTCTTTTATCTCAACTATCTTGCGAACTATCGCAACGATGTCTTCTTTCGTAAGAACGCCAACTTCCTCAGGGGAATTAACGCCAAGACGAGTATTGATCTTCATACGGCCCACATCAGAAAGGTCATAGCGTTCCGGGTTGAAGAATAAGTTGCTGAAAATAGTTTCAGAAGCTTCAATGGTAGGCGGTTCACCAGGGCGCATAACGCGGTAGATATCGAACAGTGATTCTTCACGGTTCTGGTTCTTATCGGCCGTCATTGAATCAAGTATATAAGGCTTGGACATTCCAGGAATATCAACAACACGGATCTTCTTGTTGCCGGCTTTCCTTATTTTGCTGATGGTCTCAGATGAAAGCTGCACACCTGCGTTCACGATTATCTCGCCTGTTTTAGCGTTGATTATCTCTTCGGCAGTATATCTTCTTGCGATGATATCATCGGTCAGAACTATCTCTTTCAGGCCATCTTCCTTAAGTTTTTTGGCTTTACGAGGAGTTATCTTAGTTCCTTTTTCTGCTACAACTTCCTCAGTTTTAGCATCAACTAGGTCATACTCTAATTCGCCAACGAAATCTTCTGAAACGTAAGGTATAGACCAGCCTTCGCCATTAGCTGTGGCATCGATGGATTTGAAATAAGTGGAAACGATCTCTTTATTATCCATGCCAAGTGCGCGAAGCAATGAAGAGATATAAATTTTACGGCGTCTGTCGATACGAAAATAAAGCAGGTCTTTAGCATCGAATTCAAAGTCAAGCCATGAGCCACGGTAAGGTATGACGCGGGCAGAGAATAATACTTTGCTTGAAGAGTGCGTTTTGCCGCCATCATGGTCAAAGAATACGCCAGGGGAACGGTGCATTTGGGAAACAACAACGCGTTCAGTTCCGTTTACTACGAAAGTACCGTTATCGGTCATTAATGGCAGGTCAGCAAGGTAAACTTCCTGCTCTTTTATGCTCATTACTTCACGCGTACCGGCTTCTTCGTTCACTTCCCATACGATAAGGCGAACGGTTATTTTTAGCGGAGCGCCATAAGAAAGGCCGCGCTGGATACATTCTGTAACATTATATTTCGGCTTGCCGAAATCATATTTCACATATTCAAGTGTGGCAGTTCCTGCCGCATCTTCTATCGGGAATACGGATGTGAAAACCGATTGCAATCCTTTATTCAGGCGCAATGCGGCATCAACTTTTGCCTGCAGGAAGGCTGCATATGAATTTTTCTGGATATCTATAAGGTTCGGCATTGTAGCCACTGATACGTGACGGCCGAAAGTTTTTCTAGGTCTTTTGCGTTGAGTTAGAGAGTATGCCATTATTAGCCCCGGGGTTTAGGTTCTATTTTTATATAAATAGTGGTGTAGTTCTCAAAAGTCACAAAAGCCCGACCGTGTTAAAGGGTCAGGCTTTTGCTTAATTAATCAGCCAAGCTTAAACTATTTAAGTTCAACTTTAGCGCCTGCATCTTCAAGAAGTTTCTTGAATTTGTCAGCTTCGTCTTTTTTAAGACCTTCCTTAAGAGACTTAGGAAGAGCGCCTTCAACCAGGTCTTTAGCTTCTTTCAGGCCAAGAGCTGTGATAGCACGAACTTCTTTGATCACGTTGATCTTCTTGTCGCCTGCAGCAACAAGGAATAGATCAAAAGTGTCTTTCGCAGGAGCCGCATCGTTAGCAGCAGCAGCTACAGCAACAGGAGCATCAGATACGCCCCAGGTTTCTTTAAGTGCCGTTGCAAGTTGAGCTATTTCTATAACTGTAAGTTTAGAAAGCTCGTCAACATATTTTTGTACATTAGCAGACATGTTATTATCCTTAATTAAGTTAGTAAATATAGTTAGTAAAAGACCCTTAAATTTGTTTTATCTCCTAAATAAAGTTCCGGGTCGCATCTCCCAGAGTTCGGTTGCCCGACATAAAACCATTCAAAGATCGAATCTTTTTTCGTACCCTTCCCTTATTGCGCCGCAGCTTCAGCAGGAGCTTCAGTAGCCACTGCAGCAGGTGCGCCGTTATTTTCAGAGTGAGCTTTAAGTATACGCACAAGCTCGTAAGCAGGTGCTTTAAGCAATGAAACGATACGCGCCCTTGATTCATCAAGAGAAGGTATTGCTGCATATGCCTGAACATCAGCCAGCTCTAAAAATTTGCCTTCGAATGCGCCACCAAGAACGGTTATCTTTTCGTTCGTTTTAGCGAAATTCACTAGAGTTTTCGCAGTTCCAAGCGGATCATCAGAATAAGATACCAGAGTTTGCGTTTTGAAAAGTTTCGCAACTTCAGCATTTGCAGAATCTTTCAGTGCAACCTGCGCAAGACGGTTCTTGGTAACTCTTACCACAGCGCCGTTCTTCTTCGCGATTTTACGAAGCTCATCAGATTCAAGGATCGTAAGCGCGCTGAATTTAGCCACCACAACCGATTTCGCAGAAGCGAAGGTCTTTTTAAGATCTTCAACTATTTGTACTTTTTTTGCCTTATCAACCATAATATTTCTCTTTTTGTTCGTTAACTTAGTTTGTAGAAGAAGCGTTAACTCTTACAGATGGACCCATCGTAGAAGTCAGATACATTTTCTTGATATAAATACCTTTGAAACCAGATGGCTTCGCTTTGTTAAGCGCATCCATAAGTGTTTTGATATTCTGTGAAAGCTGTTCAACAGAGAAGCTCGCTTTACCAACGGTCGTTTGAACAACACCGGCTTTATCGGCGCGGAATTCAACCTGACCTGCAAGAGCATTTTTAACCGCAGTTGCAACATCGTCAGATACAGAACCAAGTTTCGGGTTAGGCATAAGGCCTTTAGGTCCTAGTATTTTGGCTATTTTGCTTATAAGCGGCATCATATCAGGAGTTGCGATACATTTATCGAATTCAATTTTGCCTTTGGAAACTATTTCAATAAGGTCCTCAGCGCCAACTATCTGCGCACCGGCCTTTTTAGCTTCTTCAGCTTTCTTGTCGCGTGCGAACACGGCAACAGTAAGTTTTTTACCGGTTCCGTTAGGAAGGGAAACTATACCGCGGATATTCTGGTCAGACTGGGTAACGTCGATACCCATGTTAAGCGCCAGATCGATAGATTCATCGAATTTCGCGGTCGCGGATGATTTGATTAACGCCACAGCCTCAGGCAGATCAAGCGTTGTGCTAAAATCCTTACCATGACGGGCTTTCGCCAGCCTTAGTGAATAGATACCTTTTTCTACTTCTTTACCAGCCGTTTTTTTAGCGGTCTTTTTTTCTTTCTTTGCAGCCATTTTATTTTCCTTGTTTACAAATTCCTCAACTTGATTGAGGAATCCCGTTATTATTTTTCTCTTACTCTCAACTTAACTCAAATATCTCGCTTCTACTTCACGAGATCCCTCAGTCAAGCTGAGGGAATATTCTATTCCTGCACTTCTATACCCATAGAAATACACTGCCCTTCAACGATGCGCATAGCCGCTTCGATGTTGGTGGTATTAAGATCAGGCATTTTTGCTTCAGCGATCTGCTTAAGCTGCGCCTTAGTGATCTTCTTGGCAACGAACTCAAGACCTGGCTTTTTAGAGCCGGACTCAATGCCCAAAGCCTGTTTGATCAGGTAAGACATAGGAGATATTTTAGTTATGAATGAGAAGGATTTATCCTTGTAAACATCGATAACAACAGGAACAGGGCCTTTTTTATCTTTGGTACGATCATTGAACTGTTTGCAGAATTCCATGATGTTAACACCAGCCTGACCAAGCGCCGGACCAACCGGAGGAGCCGGATTAGCCTTACCAGCCTCGATCGCCAGTTTTACAACCTTTACTACTTCTTTACCTTTAACCGCAGGAGCTGCCATAATTCTTACCTATATTATTATTTTAATTAATTAACCTTTTTCAACCTGAGTAAAGTCAAGCTCAACCGGGGTGGAACGACCGAAGATCGAAACGCCCACTTTAAGCTTGTTGCTATGCTCATCAACTTCATCAACAGTACCAACGAAAGATTCGAAAGGACCATCTGTGATCTTAACGCTGTCGCCGACAGAGAATGAAACTTTGCTTTTCGGGGTTGCTTTACCTTCTTCAACCTGCTTGAAGATCCTTTCCGCTTCTTTCTGCGTGATAGGCTGTGGTTTCGCGCCGCCGCTGCCGCCGAGAAAACCCGTAACTTTCGGGGTTTGCTTAACAAGCTGCCATGTCTGGTCGTTCATTATCATTTTCACAAGCACATAGCTCGGGAAGAATTTTCTTTCGGATTGAACTTTTTTGCCTTTTTTGACTTCTACGAATGATTCGGTAGGAACGAAAATTTCCTCGAACATATTGCCAAGGTTTTCCTTGTCGGCCCTTTCGCGGATGGCCTCAGCCACTTTCTTCTCAAAACCTGAATGGGCACTGACTATATACCATCTTGCACCCGTCATTTCCTGTACTGCACTTCCTAACATTTCTAATATCCTAAAATTTTGCCGATAACGCTATAAATAACCCAGTCCGCCGCCATAAAGAACACCCCTGCGATGCCTATCATAACAAGCACTACCAGCGTCACCGATATGGTTTCCTGCCTGCTCGGCCAGGTCACTTTCGTGCCTTCCTGCCTAACCTGACTGAAAAATTTAACCGGATTTAACATATCTAAAAACAACCAAAATCGTCTGATTCCCTGGCTTTCAACCAGCCCCGGACACATCTTTCCACATGTACAGGACGCGCTTTCTACACCAGCCTCCCCGCTTTGTCCAGTGGTTTTTTTAATTATTTTTTAGGGGGTATTTATGAGCGGTTCGCCGGTGGTTTCACAAGCTTTTGACACACTGGAGTATTGCCTTATAAAGAGACTTTAAAGATACTTATTCTTTTATCCCGCCCATGGTCCTCATAATTGCTTTCAGGGCCTCAGGACTGAAGACCGAACTGGCACTTTCTTGCCGGATCTTTAACTGTTTTTTCATCCCACTCATAACAAATTCCTGCGATTCAGGAGAAAGACCTGATAATTGCGAATTTTTTTCCAGGGTATTCATATCCTTTTTCTCAGATTTCATCCTTTTTAGCTCAGTTGATACAGCCTCAAGCTTTTCATTTTCCAGGAAATTGAACGGCATATCACTGCTCTGATAATCATATTCATCCCCCCTTAGTATCTTTATATCCATACCTGCCTTGGCAAAAGCACTTTCTATATCCGCGAATAACTGCGTCTTGATATTTTCCTTTACCCCATCCGGCAGAGGATTTCCGTTATCTATATTCTCGGTATTTAACACTATGGATAAATATCTCTCACCACTACCTATTTTCCTTTCTTTTGTATAGGAGCAATATATCCCCGGATGGAAAAGCTGCGCCAGCTCTTTCACATTCCCCACCACTTCTTCAAATTTATCTCTTGTTATTGCTTCTGCCGCTGTAAGTTCAGACATTAAACCCCCATAATATTGATAGGCCATTATTCTATATTAAAACGACTTTTAATCAATAAAAAACCCCGCCATTTCTGACGAGGTTCTTTATTAACTTAGAGTCCAGATTCCGGAACCCGGTAGCCGGTTACACCAGCCACCAGACTCCAGATTCTAGCAACTATTTCAGGATCTTAGAAACAACACCCGCACCAACAGTACGGCCGCCTTCACGGATAGCGAAGCGTAAGCCTTCATCCATCGCTACAGGGGCAAGTAGTTCTACTGTGAACTTAATGTTATCGCCAGGCATAACCATTTCAGTACCAGCTGGAAGCGTTACTGCACCAGTAACGTCAGTAGTACGGAAGTAGAATTGTGGACGGTAGTTAGAGAAGAATGGAGTATGACGACCACCTTCATCTTTGCTCAGGATATAAACTTCACATTCAAACTGAGTGTGTGGAGTGATAGTACCTGGTTTCGCAAGAACTTGGCCACGCTCAACTTCTTCACGCTTAGTACCGCGGAGAAGAACACCAACGTTATCGCCGGCCTCACCTTGGTCAAGAAGTTTACGGAACATTTCAACGCCGGTACAGATAGTTTTCATAGTAGGTTTGAAACCAACTATTTCCAACTCTTCACCAACTTTTACAACGCCTTGCTCGATACGGCCAGTGATAACAGTTCCACGACCTTCGATAGAGAACACGTCCTCAACCGGCATCAGGAATGGTTTATCAAGTACGCGAACCGGTTGCGGGATAGACTCATCAACCGCAGCAAGAAGTGCGCGGATAGAAGTTTCACCGATCTCAGGGTTGCGGCCTTCAAGTGCAGCAAGAGCAGAACCTTTGATGATAGGAATTTTATCACCTGGGAACTGGTAAGAAGTAAGAAGTTCACGAATTTCCATTTCAACAAGGTCTAGAAG
>CAYRJW010000021.1:0-20571 GCA_964424715.1 uncultured Rickettsiales bacterium
GATAGGGCGGCAGCGGATAACGGCGCGCGGGAGTACCGGGTATTGGGAAAGGACAAGCGCATCGACCGGGTCGCCATCACCGCCTAGTGTGTTCGGGATGAAGCCGTAATTTACCGGGTAGAACATCGCGGTTGGAAGGAATCTATCTACGAAAATAGTTTCGGAGGTCTTGTCGAATTCGTATTTTACCGGGAGGGAATTCATCGGTACTTCGATTATAACGTTAACATCAACCGGCGGGTTAACGCCAACTGTAATTTTGCTTAAGTCCATATTTTCCTTAGATTTGGTTTACAAGTTTTCTAGTTTTCCAGTTTTCTAGTTAGGAATGCTTCTGCAGACTTGAAAACTAGAAAACTTGTAAACTCGAAAACTTACTATTTATTTACTTCGCAGACCTTATCGCCTTCGGAGAGGGTGTTGCAGAGTTCCTGGGCTTCCTCTTCGGTGGCAATAGCGCCTATCGTGATGGAATACATATTGGAATTTTCGGCTTTTGCAATCTTATATTCAAGTTTATTGGCGGTTCCGGGAGCTTTTTTGTTCATATATTCGATGGCCTCGGAAGAATAAGGGAATTCGCCGATCACGATGTTGAATTTTTGTTCGGTGGCGGAGATATTTTTAGGGTTTATATCCTCTATTCTTTCCACGGCGGTGGTCTCTACGGTCTCAACAGGGGTGGGAAGGTCATTGAAGAGTTCCTCGGAAGTTCCGGAGATGGATGGAGGTACAATGATATCTTTCTTTTGTTCTTCGGAGGTCAGGCCGATATCCTGAATTTTTGGTTCGTTCAGCTGGTTGATATTATAAGGGCTGGTTTCCTTGCTTATATCCTTGTTATAGAATTCATCGATATTCTGCAGCAGGTCGTTTTTGTAATTGTCGTAATCATTTGTTTTTTTGTCGGTGTTTTGTTTTACGATAGCTTTTGTTTCGGTATAGATAGGTTGCGCGGTGTAGGTGGTGCCATATTTTCTGGTGAGTTCTTCTTTTATCATAAGTGATCTTGGATAAGAGAATTCGGCGGAGACATCTTCCCTTTCAACAAGCTGGCTCATCAGGCTATCTACTTCGGTCTCGTATTCGTTGCTTACATCAACATTTTTTACATATTCATTCATCAGGCTGTTCACTTCAGATTCATATTGAGTATCTGGCTTAAGGGGATTTTCAGGATACTGGCTTATTACCTGAATGGATTGCACAGGTTGGGTAGAGAGATCGTTGGCCGGTATAACAGGAACAATAATTGGAACAGTAGCAGGAATTATGTTTTTCATTGAAGCGGGAACTGAAGGTGCAGGAGCAGGTTTCTCTTCATATTTTACCGGAACAGGGGCTGGCGCGGGTTCGGGAATAATTTCCGGAGTGGGAGCGGCGGCGGGTTCCTGATAATCGAAATTATAGATCACCTGATTTGTGGCGGGAGAGTTATTACTTAGCTGGACGGAATCGGAGCTGTTCTCTATCTCGGAAATATCTTTTGGCAGCTCGATAGGTTTTATATTTTTTAGACTTTCCTGATAGGCTTTGTTTATTTCTGCCTTTTTAATTTCTTCTTTTTCTTTCTTCTCTTCCTCTTTTATTTTTTGCTGCAGGCTGGCTGGAAGCTGACCATCATTCGGGAGCCTTGGGGCGGGTTGTGCTTCAGGTTGTTGGTTGCCGGTGAATTGCAGATCAGCTAGGGTGATAGGCTGGATATTCTCTTCGATAGTTATTTTATTTTCCGGTGCTGGTGGTGCAAGGTTCTCAACTTCAACGCTGGTGGTAGGAACTTTTATCGCGGCGATCTCGTTATCGAGTATAGTATTTTTTGCTCCGGCAAGCTGGGCTTCCTGTTTCAGGAAAGAGGGGAGGTTATTATTAGTGTTGCCTGCGGCAGTGATGGTGCTGGCGGAAACTGTACCGTTGTTCATTAATTCCTGCGAGGTTTTGCCGAGGATGTTATCTATCTTCCAGTTGCGGACTTTCAGGGCGAAATCTATTACATCGAGGCCTTTGTTGTTTTTTACTTTGCGATCCGCGCCTTTTATGAGCAGTTCTTTTACAAGTTCCGGGTCGGAATTGCGGGTGGCATCAATCAGCGGGGTGTTGCCTTCATTATTTATGGTGTTCACATCAGCGCCGGAGCCGAGCAGGAACATTGAAACGGAATTCTGGCGATTGGCGATGGCGCGGTGCAGGGGGGAATAACCCTGATCATCGATGGCGTTTATGTCAGCGCCTTTTGTGACGAGTATCTTTGCGACATTATCTTTGCCGCCGCGGGCTGCGATGTGAAGAGGGGTTGTGCCACCGTAATCACGGATGTTCAGGTCAGCGCCGTTCTGGATGAGTAGATTTGTTATATCGGTATTATTGTTGAAGGCGGCGCGGTGCAGGGCGCTGGTCTCGAATTTGCCGGACTGGTTGGGATCAGTGCCTTGCAGCAGTATGGCTTTTACGATATCGGAATTATTCTGGTTAACTGCATCTACCAGCGTGTTGCCGAAGGTAAAATTATCATTGCTTTCTACGAATGCAAAACTCGATGAAGCATTTAATATTATCGCGAGAGAAAATGTCAGCAGTGATCTTTTCATTTTATCATTTAACATGAAAAAGCGGAAATCAGAGAGAATTTTGATATATGTAATCACGGATTAAATCAATATTATTCGGCATCGTGGCATATTTCTCCGGTCTGGAGAGAAGATCGCTTAAATGCTCCGGCAGTGCAGGGCGGATGCCTGTTGCCTCTTCCACCACATCGGGGAATTTTGCGGGGTGGGCGGTGGCAAGAATAACCATTTTTACGCCTTCCAGCTTATATTTATCGACCGCTTTGGTGGCGGTGGCGGTGTGCGGGCAGACTATGTAATCATATTTATCGTGGACGCGTTTTATTTCCGCTTTTATCTCGGCATCATCAGCACGCATGCTTCTGAAGGTTTCGGTTATGTTCTTATAAATATCGCCGGCTACTTTGAGTTTTCCGGTGCCTTTGAAACTTTCCATTATGTCGTTTATCTTTTTGCCATCGCTTCCATATTCAAGATATAGCAGACGTTCAAAATTGCTGGATACCTGAATATCCATGCTTGGTGCAACGGTAGGGGTAACGCCGTGCTTGCTGTAATCATTGTGGCTGAAGAAACGGTGGAGAATGTCGTTATCGTTAGTGGTGACGATAAGCTGATCTACCGGGAGGCCCATTTGTTTTGCGATATAGCCAGCGAAGACATCGCCAAGATTACCGCTTGGAACGGCGAATGAAACCGCCTGTTCGCCGCCTGTCAATTTCAGAACGGCATGGAAGTAATAGACCACCTGCGCGATTATCCTTGCCCAGTTTATTGAGTTCACGGCGGAAAGTTTTTTCTTTTTCATGAAGCCAGGATTGCGGAACATTTCTTTTACCATGTCCTGACAATCATCAAAGTTACCATCTACGGCGATGTTGAAGATGTTATCGGAAGCAACGGTGGTCATCTGGTGGCGCTGGATGTTGCTGACGCGATTATGCGGGTGCAGCATAAAAAGTTTTACATGCTTGCAGTGTTTTATGCCTTCTATCGCCGCCGAGCCGGTATCGCCGGAAGTGGCACCGATTATTACGATATCCTGTTCCTGTTTGCTTAATATATAATCCTGCAACAGGCCGAGGAATTGCAGGGCGACATCTTTGAATGCAAGTGTCGGGCCGTGGAAAAGTTCCATTATGTAAACATCTTTTTCCAGTTCTTTATAATCAACTACCTGTGGGGTGCGGAAGGAGGAATAGGCTTTTTCTATTATGGCTTTCAGGTCGGCATCAGGAATTTCGCCATCTACGAATTGTTCTATTACTTTGAAGGCGATCTGGTTGTAGCTCAGATTTTTCCATGATCTTATTTCTTCAGGCGTGAAGGTTGGAATGGTCTCCGGCATATAAAGGCCGCCATCTTCTGCGAGGCCGCTGGTTACGACGCCGGTGAAATCTTTTATCTCGGCTTGTCCTCTTGTACTGAAATATTGCATATTATTTTTTCATGGAGGCTGGCATTTCTAATGGGGCCGCTGGCTGTGTTGGTGCTGGTGTGGCAGGGGCCGGTAATGGAGCAGGAGCCGGGGCAACATCTTTGGTTGCGCCTTTAGTTAGTTTATCAAGATCGATACCGAAGCTTTTGCCGATGCTTCTTAATTTCTCTACTGATTTGCCGATATTGGCTTTTTCCAGATTTATTTTAATATCCTTGAATCTTATTTTTGAAGTGCCATCAACTATGTTCTCAACATTATCAAGCAGCATATCGCCGGCGCGGGGTGCGAATTTTATTTTGCTGAAGCTGCCATAGACCACCAGCGGTATCTTTACTTTTGCGGAAGCTATATCAGCATCAATATCTATACCGACTTTTACAAGGCTCTGTGGGATATCTACCGTGCCGGAGCCGCTGATGTTGGCGAACTGGTTGCTGGCGTTGAGTTCTTCGATCTTTACGATGCCGTTGGTTATTTTAAAGATGGTATCAGCTTCGCTTATATCTATTTTGCGGTCCGGGTTATCAGTGAGCTGGGTTTCCTGAGGAGCGCCGATAAGTTCGTTGAGGTCGATGCCGTAAATTGCTGCATCATGCACGGAAACATCGCCTTCGCCGTTCAGATTCTGTTTGAACTCCATTTCGGTGGAGCCTTTGGTGGTGAGGCTAAGTTTTACTTTGCCGCTGCCGGAGAGAAGGTTGAAATCATCGTTGTTCTTGCCGAATTCGATGAGCCTTCTTATATCTTCGATATTTTCGGAGTTTATTTCAGTGTTAAGGTCTATCTGCATCAGGCCGGTATCGTCCGGGCCTATCTTTAGATTGCCGGTGGCGATGGTTTGTTTGTGGGTGACCTTGAAATCTTTCAGGGAATAGACATCACCGTTGCGGATGAGGAAGCCTTTTACTTTTACCGGAAGCGGTTCTTCAAGCTTCAGCAATATCTCGGACTGGCCGGAATCCAGCAGGCCCTGATAATCATTTATGGTAAGGCGACCCTCATATTCATTGCCGGCGAACAGGAATGATGTATTGAAACTGATGCCTGTTTTTATAAGGTCAGTGGTGTTGAAGCCGAAATGGAAATGCTCGAATATTTTGGCGTTGCCGTCATTTTCAATGATGCTTAATGTAGGGACCTTTGCATACATGTTAGGGAAAATGCCGAATTTTATTATGCCATCCAGTTTCAGTTTCTGGTTATCCGGCAGGGCGACATGGTTCTCGATGAAGTTTTTTACCTGTTCCTGGCGCACAAAGAACGGTGCCGCAACAAGCGCTACCGCAATTATCAATATTGCGATAAATGTATATAACAGGATATATTTAAAAAGTTTTTTCATCAGGGGGTTATTTTAAGACCTTGCTTAAGGATAATCTTGTATATCGTCAAGGGATATTTAGCGTAATAAAGCTTCAAGCCAGTTCTCAAAACTAAGTTCCAGCCTGTTGGCATTGCCGGAAATGCGAGTTACATTAGGTGCAACATCAATCGTGGCAAAGGGCTCGATACTATCCTGCGGGGGTTTTATTTTTTTGTGTGCCATTACCCGCTGGCCGGGGCTGTAGGCCTTAACATTGATAACAGGCAGGGAAATAGGTTTATCAGTAAGGTTTATGATGGAGCCTTTCAGGTGAAAATCCACCTTCTTATCCACGATCTCGCTTTCGACCCTGAAATTATGGAAACGCAGGCCATCATAATTGGGAAGGCCGAGAATATTAGCGAAGAATGGGTGGTTCTCCGGATGTTTCAATATTGCGATGGACAGGGCCATAAGCAGAAGTATTGCCGCAGTGACGGCATAGACAAATTTGAATCTCTGTCTGCCGAAATCCGGCAGGTTAGCGGTTATCGGAGCATCGACCTTCAGCAGTTCATTGAGTTTTTCTTTGCCGAAATTTACCGGTTCCTGAACCCAGATATGGGCGCATTTGGAGCATTTGACCTTTTTCGGGGCATCGGTGATGTATTTCGCCGGCAGGGCAAAGGTGGTTTTGCAATTTGGGCAGGAAATTAACATTAAAAATAATCTTTAAATAAAATAAATATCGTGCCAATATATTTTATATATAGGATTGAAGCAAATAAAATTAAACATGAAGTCATTAATAAAAACTTTAATAATATTTTACCAGACACTTCGGACCGTTCTGCGTGTTATATTCAATTTTGTGCGCTGGTGTTTCACTAACCGCTACACCGCAGCATTGTTTTCGGCGGTGATAGTTATTATAATTTCATGGGCGATAGGTTTTCTGCTGTTCGTGCAGAACATAGACCAGACCCGTGCCGAGATACTTGCCGATAATCCGGTTCCCGGTAAGACCGATGCTATCGTGGTGCTTACGGGCGGCAGTGAGAGGCTTAAACATGCGTTATTCCTTCTGAAGCTGGGCTATGCCGATAAATTATTCATTTCCGGCGTGAACCGTGAGGTGAAGCTTGGTGAGTTGTTATACCTGCACAGCTACACCGATCAGCAGCAGGAATTCAAGGACAGGATAGAGCTTGGCTATACCGCCATAGATACCATCCAGAATGCAGATGAGATAAGGGCATGGGTGATAAAGAATAATATAAATTCCATCAGGTTGGTAACTTCGAACTATCATATAAAACGTGCAATGCTTGAAACGCAGCATAAGATGCCGGATATAAAAATAATACCATATGGCGTGGTGCCGCTTAATATCAGGATAGATAAATGGTGGGAATTCAGCAGTACGCGCGCATTGCTGCTTTCGGAATATAATAAGTATCTGGCTGCGAATTTACGGATTTTCCTTGAAAAGCTTGGGCTTAGGAATTAGAGACCTTAATAAAACAATTATAGAAAAATGAACATCATAGAAACATCAAAGAAATCAAACCTGTGGGTCTGGAAAGAGGCGTGGAAGCTGAAAGAGAAATATGAGAAGGTACCGCCTGAGAAAGGTTATGTACTGTTCGAAACGGGTTATGGCCCTTCCGGGTTGCCGCATATAGGCACATTTGGGGAGGTTTTCAGGACCACGATGGTGCGCCGGGCATTTGAAAGAATTTCAGAGATACCTACAAAGCTTATCGCATTTTCGGATGATATGGATGGCTTGCGGAAGATACCGGATAATATTCCGAATAAGGAAATTATCATTCCGCATTTGGGAAAACCGCTTACTTCTATTCCTGATCCGTTCGGGACACATGATAGTTTCGGGGCGCATAATAATGCAAGGCTGCGGGCGTTCCTTGATTCTTTTGGGTTTGAGTATGAATTTAAATCTGCCACCGCGGCATATAAGGCCGGTGAGTTTGATGAGACTTTGCTGCGCGTGCTGGAGAAGAATCAGGATATTCTGGATATAATGCTGCCGACACTTGGCGATGAACGCCAGCAGACATATTCACCATTCCTGCCGGTGGATGCGGAAACGGGCAAAGTATTACAGGCGAAAGTTATCAGCCTTGATAAAACAAAAGGTACTATAGTTTATATAAATGAATCCGGTAAAGAAGTTGAAACATTAGTTACCGGCGGCAGAACAAAATTGCAGTGGAAGGTGGACTGGGCGATGCGCTGGGCTTCACTTGGTGTGGATTATGAGATGCACGGCAAAGACCTTACGCCATCTGTTGCGGTATCAACAAAGATATGCCGCGCGATAGGCGTTACTCCGCCGACAACTTTTGTTTATGAGATGTTCCTTGATGAGAAAGGTGAGAAAATTTCCAAATCAAAAGGTAACGGAATTTCTATAGAGCAGTGGTTGAAATATGGCACGCGTGATAGTCTTGCGCTTTATATGTTCAACAATCCGCAAAAGGCGAAAAGGCTGCATTTTGATGTTATCCCGCAGCATACGGATGATTTTTTGAAACATATGGAATCATTTTCCAAACAGACCGATGAGCAGAAGATAGATAACCCATCATGGCATGTAAATGAGGGCAGGGAATTTACCGAGAAAGTTCCGGTATCGTTCTCGTTATTGCTGAACCTTGCATCGGTCTGTAACCCTGAACATAAGGATGTTCTGTGGGCGTTCATCTCGCAATATGCGGATGATCTTTCGCCGGAGAAGATGCCGTATCTTGATTCTATGGCAGAGCTGGCGGTGCATTATTATAATGATTTCGTAAAACCGAACCGCAATTTCAAAACCCCGAGCGATGCCGAGAAGGCGATAATAATTGCGCTGAAAGAAAAACTAAAAACGCTTTCCGATACGAACAGTGCCGAGGAGATACAGGCGGAGGTTTATAATATCGGGATGCAGAATGGTTATGAGAATAATCTGCGGGACTGGTTCGGGCTGCTTTATAATGTATTGCTGGGCAGCACGCAGGGGCCAAGAATGGGTAGTTTCATAAAGTTATATGGTATCAAAAACACAATCGCGCTTATTGATGAGAAGATCGGCTAAAGGTAAATTTACTTTTATAGTTCTTCTTATTATTTTAGCTCCCTTATCCGTAATGGCCAGCGGTGGCGGCGGTAACGGTGGCGGAGAAGCAAAGCCTGCGGCAGCGCCGGCAGAGAAAAAGATGCGCGGCTCTTTCAGTGAAGAGGATATGGAGCAGATGCGCCTGTATCAGTACCTGCAAGGTATATCATCACCTAATTACCAGGTTGCTGAGAAAGCCACTTTCTATTTTGAGCAGAGGGGCGCTATCCGTGTGCCGGATCTGATGCGCTGGCTTAAGCGCTATAATGACGATGATAAAAGAATTTCTGCGGTGATATATACTTTCGGGCGGATGGGCAAGAACTCGGCGCGCGCAGTGCCTATCATAATGCAATATCTGGATTATGAGAATGAAGAAATAAGAAAGACCACCATGTCGGCACTGGGCAAGATAGGTCCTGCATCTGAACCTGCGGTTCCAAAGATAGCAAAATTCCTTGAAAGCAAGGATGAATGGACAAGGCTTCTGGCGCTGCGCAGCCTTAAGAACATCGGAACCCCGCAGGCAAAAGAGATAGCGGAGTTATACGAGAAGAATATCAGGATGGAAGAAGCAAGACAGAACCAGAAACTGCTTGATGCCGGACATGGTGAGGCTGAAGCCGGGAAAGAGGAAGGGGTAAAGGATAAGAAGTAAGGTTAGCCGGCGGAAACCCAGTAAGCAGGGTTTTGTTTCATAATAATTTCTTTCGCGGTAAGGGCTTTATCTTTTGTTTCAAAGATACCAAATATTGTTGAGCCACTGCCACTCATCCGCGAAAGCAGGCAGCCGCTTTGGGCTTTTACTATATTTAAAATATCATTTATCTGCGGGCAGAGTTTTTTTGCGTTCGTTTCAAGATCGTTGCGCGTACCTTCCAGAAAATCTATCAGGCTCTGGGTGGTTTTGAAAGATAGCTCTGCATTAGAAAGCGGGGTGGTGAATTGCGAGAAACCCATTTTAAATATCTCCGCAGTGGAGACCGGGACCAATGGATTCACCAGTAAAATATTCAATTTTGGGAATTCTTCCACATCAGATAATATCTCGCCGATGCCTTTGGCGAAGCAGGTCCTATCCATGATGCAGGCGGGGACATCGGCCCCCAGTCTTGCGCCTATTTTATATAATTGGGATGGGCGTAAACCTAACTCATAGGTCTCGTTCAGATATTTTAACACCGCAGCCGCATTGGCAGAACCGCCACCGATGCCGCTGGAAACGGGGATATTCTTGGTGAGTTTAAAACTGAGATCAGGAATTTTTGCGCCGTATAATATTTTAAGCAGTGAGTAGGTCTTTAATATCAGATTACTATTTTTATTATCCTGCAACGGGCCTGCGAAGGGTCCTTCTATTTGCAATTTTTCGCCTGTGGCTGGCAGTATCTCTATCTCATCATAAATTTCCGGAAAATAAAAAAGACTTTCCAGTTCATGGAAGCCGTCACTTCTTTTTCCGAGAATATGCAGGAACAAGTTTATTTTGCAGTGGGACTTTATTTTTTCGGTTTTCAAGTTTTCAAGTTTTCAGGTTTTCAAGTTCAGTTTAAAGCTAAAAAAACAACTTGTAAACTCGACAACCTGAAAACTTGAAAACTGACTAAAGATCTTCCATCCCATTAGCCGCTTCAACCGCGATTATTTCCGGGATGTAGTGTTTCAGCATGCTTTCGATGCCGTTCTTGAGGGTGATGGTGGAACTTGGGCAGCCGGAGCAGGAGCCGTGGAGTTCGAGGTAGACCACGCCTTCGCGGAAGCCCTGGAAGATTATATCGCCGCCATCTTCAGCAACGGCAGGACGGACGCGGGTATCTATAAGTTCTTTGATCTGTTTTACGATCTCGCTGTCTTCCTCGGTTGAGGTATCGGCTTTGTTCAGATTCTTTTTATCGGCGGACTTCATGACCGGGCGGCCGCTGATGTAATGTTCCATGATGGTGGTTAGGATGCTTGCTTTCAGCATTAACCAGTCGGCATTCTCTTTTTTTGTGACGGTAATGAATTCGGTGCCGAAGAATATCTGTTCAATATCGGGTATCTCGAAAAGTACCGAGGCAAGATCAGAAACCCCCTGTGCATCGGCCTTGTTCTTGAAACTGGCAGAGCCGCTTTCAAGTACGGTATCACCGGGAATGAATTTCATCGTGTTGGGATTTGGGGTCGGTTCGGTCTGGATATACATAGTGGCAACTTGGCTGATTGGTAAACTAGTAATTTGGAAATTGTCCTAGTTATATAGTCAGGTATTTACGAAAATCAAGGTTAAACGGGCTTATTTGCCTGTGTCAGTTCAGTGAGTTTCCTTATCCTGCGGCGTTCGTTGATGGCGGTGTAGAAGGCGGCGGTTATGATTATTACAGCCCCCATCAAGGCATTGATGTCCATTTTCTCGCCGAAGAATAAATAGGCGAAACCAGCGCCGAAGACAAGGCGGGTGAAATCGAACGGCAGCAGTACGGAAAGGCTGGCATAGCTGAGTGATTTTGAGATGCCGTATTGCAGGCAGTTGGAAGTGATGGCTATGCCGAATATCCAGAGATATTGTTCCGGGGTGGGCTGCTCGAAATTGTAGAATACCATCGGGGCGGAGAATAATATCATGAAGAATGTCATGTAGAAAGTGGTGACGATGGGTTTTTCGGTCTCGGCGAGTTTTTTGATGATGATACTGGAGAACGCCCAAAATACCGTGGAAATAAGCACCAACAGGGTTTCAGGGTTGAAGCCATCAGAGGCGGGCTGGATGATGACCAGGACGCCAATGAAACCCACGAACAGCGCGAATATCTGGTGGATGTTCATTTTATCCTTGAAGAAATAAGCGGCCAGTATGGCGGTGAATAACGGCGCGGTGAACGACATTGCGGTCACCACGGAAATATTCATCCGGGAGATAGCGTAAAAGAATATCATCATGGAAGTAAGGCCGGTGACGGAACGCAGGACATGGGTTTTCATGCGGGTGGTCTTGAACTTGCGAAAGCCGCTATAGGCGATGACCGGCGCGAACATAAGGAAAGCGAACACATTACGGAAGAAGATTATCTCGATGGTGTTCATATCGACCGAGACATGTTTTACCATATTCACCATTATCCCGGAAAAGAAGCAGGACAGCACGCCCCAGAAAATTCCCAGAGGAACATTCTTGCCGAGCTTATGTATATGGACATTCATATAAAATTAATAGTTAGTAGTCAGTATCCCTTGATAAAAGATCTTTATATAAAGAATCTTTGCCTTTGTAGCCGGGATGGTTCCTGATCTCCGGAACATATTGTTCTTTTAGGTTCTTGACATCATCGCGCAGTGTCTCAGGTACATATTTTAATACCTCGTTGGCGCCGTAGAACAGTGCAAAACCTATGGCGATACATACTATCCACGAAAAAATACCGATTATCTTGCCGACTATTATCATCAGGCCATCTTTTTCAAGCATGCCGAAGGATATTACAATTATTGAAACGGCAGGCAGCGTGTTGGACATCGGGAAAGGCAACGCGATGGGGATATTCAGTAGCATAATGAAAATACCGATGACGATCTCGAATTTGCGGTTATCGGATACTACCAGCAGGCGCTCACGCGATATTTTTTCCATTAACCTTAAGGCCGGTAGGGATTTGCGGACGATCTTGCGGAAGGTCTTTATTTTCATGTCCTTGCTCAGCACCCATTTCGGCAACCACGGGCTATCGACATTGCGGACAAGTTGTAATGCGAAGAAGAATATCGGCAGTGACATAGCCGTTCCGAGGCCGGTTGGCAGAGGAAGGGGAATAAGGAGAGGCAGGGAGAATACGATGAATAATATGCCAAAACCACGCTCGTGCAGGGCAGTTTTTATTTCGTCCAGTGAAATTCTCTCTTTCTTGTGTTGTTTCGCTGTTTTTTCAAGAAGTTCTGATGTAGATAATACTTTATGCATGATATATAGATATTCGAATGATAACGATACGCAAAAACTTATTATAGTTATTTTGCCAATCATTCAATCAATTAATTGTTAATAAGAACTGAAAATGAGCTTGATTTCAGATAATATTTTTGAACTGCAAAAAAACATCAGGGCCATCTGCGAAAATTCCGGCAGAGACCCTAATGAGATAAAATTAATAGCAGTTTCAAAAACAAAACCGGTTGCGATGATAAAGGAAGCGATAGAGGGAGGAGTTACCGATATCGGGGAGAATTATATTCAGGAGGCGGTCGAAAAATGTGAGTTATTGAAGGCGATGAATTTAACTGACAGAATTAAGCTACATTTCATCGGCAGGGTGCAGACCAATAAGGTGAAATATTTAACCGGATTCTGTTCGTTGTTACATTCTCTGGACAGGGAAGAACTGGCCGAAGCTTTACAGAAAAGACTGGAGTTCGAGGGGCGGGAGATGGATGCGCTACTCCAGATAAATACATCTATGGAGACAACCAAATCGGGAGTGATGCCATCCGAAGCTGCTAAAATTGCCAAGGTAATTTCCGGTTATGACAGGATAAAAATAAAGGGCCTGATGACCATTGCCGAGAATTCAGGTGATGAAAATAATATCAGAAAAAATTACAGAGAGCTCAAAAGCTTATCAGAAGAAATTAAACTATTACATTTACCAAATTTTGAAATAAAAGAGCTTTCAATGGGAATGAGCGGGGATTATAAGATAGCAATTGAAGAGGGTACAACTATGGTTAGAATCGGAAGTGGGATTTTTGGGGCGCGAGGGTAAAAAACAGGTTTTCAAGTTTTCTAGTTTTCAAGTTGTAAGGTTGAATTTAATGAACTAGAAAACTAGACAACTTGAAAACTAGAAAACCAACTTATGAAACCAAACGCCGTTGAAAGATTCATCTATAAACACACCCCCCAGAGCGTGAAGGACTGGCTTAACCGGATGATAGATAAACTTCCTCCAAAGGCCGCCCACTGGATACGCAGCAATAAATTTCTGACAATATGCATAATTTATAGCATCCGCGGCCTATTCCTGCGACCTTCAATGTGGGTGGTATATGGCAGTATCGCCGCTTATTTTCACTGGAAATAGGCCAAATACCTCAAATTCGAACTAAAATACGGTGGAAATAGCTGTTTTTGGAGTTTTGTTAACAGTTTATTAACCTTTGGCTGGTATAATCAGGGATAAATATTAACAAATTCTATGCGCCAGCAGAAACTTCAGCAGCAGATGCAATCTATAGAGCCGCCAGGGCCTGAAAAAGATGTTATGGATTTTCAGAAAGCGGCATTGATGCTTTATCAGGTTCGAGATGACAAGGCGGCAGGTGATGAATTTAAGAAATTTTCTCCTGAGCAGATCAAAGATGCATTTGAGTATCTTGCAACCAGTACTGAAAAACAAAAGCTGGTAAGGGGTGATTGGAGATCCGGCGGGCCTTATTCTGGACTAAAAATAATTTTAATTCATAAAAATCTCCTTGAGGACAAGCCTTATAAAAATGATGTTTTTTATAAGGGGTTCCAGAGCGGGTCCATTTCTGATCCGAAAATAGTTTTTGACAATAGATATGACCTTGAAGCACTGCCTATAAGTAAAATTGATAAAGATAATATTCTTTATGAATCCTTTAGGAGCGCCTCAGTTTCTGATACAAGGGCATTTTTGAGTAATGAATCTTTATTTTATGATTTGCCCGGAGATAAAAATGAGAAAAAAGCGTTAACTTATAAGGCGCTTAACAATTCCATAACTTCTCTTCCAGGGACTATCTTACGTAATTCGTATACACTTGAACTGGAGGGGACATCTGCAGATAAAAACAAAGATAAATATGATATTTTATATAAAGCATTCAAGGGTGCGGCAATCTCTGATGTGATGGCAATTTTTGATAATGCTGAGCCGGTTGAGGGTAAACCTGATGAATATATACTTCGCGGTAAGCCTTATGAGAAAGAGATATGGCAGATAGTGGCAAGAGAAAATAGCCTCTATATGGTACAAGAATTTAACGAAAACCATGGCTTGCCGGAAAGGTTCAGGACCTTGAAATTCCTGGATCCTTCAGAGGAATTTGATCTTATAACAAAAGGCCGGGAGGAGGCGTTTTCATCAACATATCTTAACATTGTCGGGGATATGTTCAAAAAACTTGGAAGCAGGAATCTTCTGGAAAAGGGTGTTCTAACCGAAACCCAAATGAAGAGAATGAATGTTTTTTTAGAGGCTGCTTCATCTCATGGTATGATCGATGAAGTGTTGAAATATATTCCTGCGGATAAACTGCCCGGAATAATTAAGAATATGGCAGAGGATATTAAAAATAATGACGATCTGAGTTACCCTTCGACCATGGTGAATATGATGCTGGCATTGAAGGAAGGTTCTAAGCTGCGTAATTTATTAGAGAA
The DNA here is from genome assembly GCA_964424715.1 of uncultured Rickettsiales bacterium. Lineage (GTDB taxonomy): Bacteria > Pseudomonadota > Alphaproteobacteria > Rickettsiales > UBA8987 > JAMHZE01. Next base: position 14,809 of record CAYRJW010000021.1, read on the forward strand.
AGAAATAGAGGCTCAATATAAAGCTGCCACGGGTGATGTAAAAGACAGGTTCGGTGTTTTAAGTGCTGCTTATGGGAATCACTCTAAGGGCTGTTCGCAGTTCTTTAAAGATATAGCTGCAGAACCGAGATATGAGCAGCCTACTATCAAAGATATGAAGGAAGCAGAGATCACTTATAAGGTGGGTGAGGGAAAGGATGCAAAATATGTTTGTAATCAGCTTATGGTTTTTGCAAGTGATGATGATAGCCAGAAAAGTTATCAGAATTTCTTAAGTACATATGAGAATCAGCCTAACTGGAAAATTGAACATACTGAAACTTACACGCATATTTATAATATTGATGGAAATGCCAAGGTTAATATTTATGCGAATAAGCCAGCGTATCATGATAAAGGGCTGGAGGATATTAAAAATAAGGTTGATAAATTCCAGATTTTTATTGGCAGGGGCCATAGTTATCATTCAGATGATTATATTCAGCAGATAAATCCTGATATGAAACTGGTGTATCTGGGTTCATGTAATGGATCTAAAAATCTTAGCGCAGTTCTGGAGAAATCCCCAGACGCACAGGTGATCTATACTACGCAGACCGGTAGTATGTATGTTAATGACCCGGTTTGGCTTAATATCAACAACTCTATAGTAGATAATCGTTCTATAGACTGGAAAGAGCAGAAAGATAAAGTGAAAGATATAAAATCTGAGAATAAAGACCATTATCATTTTCCACATGAAAATGCAGATCTGGAAATGCAAAGGAATTATAACGATCTGAAGAAAACCAAGGATCAGGGGGCAGTAGGAAAGAGGCCTGGTCTTATAAATCACGAAGAGGATAAAGCGCAGCAATTTGCGGGAGGTATAACTCCTGAATTACTAAGTTCCCTTAAACTTAATTTTGGTGATTATACATCAAACCCTGACCAGAATTCGATAGGGCTACAAAAAACATCCTGTAAACCGCGTACTGTTTAATTCTCCTTGTTCACCCTAACCCACTGTTAAATAACGGCACAGCCAAAACTCCTTGATAAATTTATAGAAATCTCTATTTTCCTAAACACCTATTATCAAAATCCAATCATATATACAAAATGGCAGAAGAAAGATATTCCAATCCCGAAGCGTTGAAATTCCATGAGCAGGGCCTTCCAGGTAAGGTTTCCATCGCTCCTACAAAACCACTTTTAACGCAGAGAGATCTGGCTCTGGCTTATTCCCCGGGGGTTGCGGCTCCTTGTCTTGAGATCGCGGATAATCCGGATAATGTATATAAATATACGGCCAAGGGCAATTTTGTGGCGGTTATCACTAACGGAACAGCGGTTCTGGGACTGGGTAACCTTGGTGCGCTTGCTTCTAAGCCGGTGATGGAAGGAAAATCTGTGCTGTTCAAGCGTTTTGCCGATATTGATTCGGTGGATGTTGAGGTTGATACAGAAGATGCCGATGAATTCATTAACTGCGTGCGCTATCTCAGCCCAAGCTGGGGTGGGATAAACCTTGAGGATATCAAGGCCCCGGAATGTTTTACCATCGAGCGTAAGCTTAAAGAATTAATGGATGTTCCCGTATTCCACGATGACCAGCACGGTACTGCTATAGTTACCGCGGCGGCGCTTATCAATGCGTGCAAACTTACCAATCGTAAATTTGAAGATCTGAAACTTGTGGTGCTTGGCGCAGGTTCTGCCGGTATCGCATGCCTTGCGCTGGTTAAAAGCATGGGCGTTAAGAATGCACTTCTGCTTGATAGAAACGGCGTTGTATATAAAGGCCGTAAAGATGGCATGAATGAATGGAAGGAAGCTTACGCGATCGAGACCAAAGACCGCACACTTGAAGATGCGATGAAAGGGGCCGATGTGTTCTATGGGCTTTCCGGCAAGGGCGCGATAAAGCCTGAGCATATAGCTTTGATGGGTAAGAACCCTATAATATTTGCAATGGCAAACCCTGACCCGGAAATCACGCCGGCTGAGGTAGCTGCTATTCGTGGTGATGCGATAATGGCAACCGGCCGTTCAGATTATCCTAACCAGGTCAATAACGTGCTTGGTTTTCCTTATATCTTCCGTGGCGCTTTGGATGTTCACGCAAAAACCATCAATGAGGAAATGAAACAGGCCGCTGCCCGTGCGCTGGCTGAGCTTGCCCGCGAACCTGTGCCGCAGGAAGTTCTGATGGCATATAAAAAAGATAAGATCGAATTCGGGCCGGAATATATAATTCCATCCCCGTTCGATCCAAGGCTTATTTCCACTATTCCTATCGCAGTTGCTAAAGCTGCTATTGAAACAGGTGTTGCCAGAATAAAAATAAAGGACTGGGATGAATATAAGCGCACGCTTGCTGCAAGGCTGAACCCTACGGCTAACACGCTTTCGCTCATTTACAAAAAACTGCGTGATAATCCTAAAACGGTCATTTTCGCTGAAGGTGAGGAAGAAGTTACCGTCCGTGCGGCGATACAATGGCGCGATAATGGCTATGGCAAGGCGATACTTGTCGGCCGTGAGGATAAGATAAAAATTCTGCTGAAAACTTTTGGCGTGAAGGATGCCAAAGGTATCGAGATCGCAAACGCGCAGAAAGATGCGGTTGGTGAGGAATATATTGATTATCTTTATAATAAATTGCAGCGCAAAGGTTCTCTGCGCCGCGATATAGTGCGCCACATTAAAAATGATCGCAATACTTTCGCAGGCGTGATGCTTGCAAAAGGTGAGGGCGATATACTTATAACCGGTCTTACGCGCTCTTACAGCTCATCACTGCGCTCGCTGATGCTTGTTACCGGCGCGAAGAAGAATGAGCGGATATTCGGCGTTACCATTGCCGTTGGCAAGAATAACCAGACCGCGTTCATTTCCGATACCGCAGTGCATGTAAGCCCTAATGCCGAACAGCTTGCAAAAATTGCGATAGAAACTGCGAATGTGGCCAAAAAACTTGGTGAGAAACCGCGCGTTGCGCTTATCTCATTCTCGAATTTCGGTAATCCGCAGCATGATAAAACCAAAGTTATCAGCGAAGCGCTTGAGATATTAAAATCCAAAAAAGTGGATTTTGAGTTCGATGGCGATATGACGCCAGATGTGGCGCTGAACCCGGAACTTTTAAAACTCTACCCGTTCTGCAAACTCTCCGGCCCGGCCAATGTTCTTATCATGCCTTCGTTAGAGGCAGCGAATATTTCCGGCAAGATATTGCGCGAACTCGGCGGTGGTACGCTGATAGGCCCGATATTATGTGGCTTCGACAAACCTGCGCAGATAGTTCCGATGAACTGTACGGTTTCCGAGATGCTGAACATTGCGGCTATAGCGAGTGTGGAGTAGTTAACAAACTACTCTACTTCTTTAAAAGAAGCATTTTTCTGATTGTTTATTTTAAGCTTAATGAGTTTGTGCTCTAATTTTTGAGTCACTTCAGCGCGTGTTGTTGCATCTATATCTTTACGATAACCATCCCTTGATAATATCCGGTAGGATGTTGAGGATTCCCCTGTATCTAGGATATATTCGTGATTGGTATTATTTTTGAAGCTATCCGTATAAATTGCAATGGCAGTTTGCTGAACCCACTTGCCCAGAGTTTTAAAATTGGCACCTTTATCGGAGGACATCTCTTCTAATTTTTCAAGGGTGATCTTGGTGAGCGCATCTTTATAACTATTAGTTACGCTTGTGTTCCATTCAAATAATATTTCTCTGAAAGCATTTCCCAGATTTTCTATCTGATTTTGGGTAGCTATATCCGTGGAAGTGATAATTGTTCGCGTGGAGGGAATGGTTGTTGTCATGGTCATATATATTTGTTATATAAATACATTATACCATAAAAAGGTTAAAAAAGTGTTAACAAGCCATCCAGTTGATCTATAAGCTTATTATCCTTTGTATTGATGCCGTGGTCGCATGTTTTTGAGACTTCCGGGTTGACCGGTATTTTGCCCAGGAAGGGTACCCCGGAATCGTTGCAGAACTTCTCGCAGGCTCCGCCGCCGAATATTTCGTGGCGGGTGCCGGTGGGGTCTTGGAAGTAGCTCATGTTTTCGAGCAGGCCTATGATAGGGATGTTAACTTTGTTGAACATGCTGGCGGCTTTTTTTACATCGAGCAGCGCGACTTCCTGTGGGGTGGAAATTAATATGGCGCCATCAATTTTATAGTTCTGGGCCATGCTTAGCTGGATATCGCCGGTGCCGGGGGGGAGGTCTATTATAAGGACATCAAGATCGCCCCAGTCGGCGAGGAGCATTAGTTGGTGTAGGGCTTTTGTTACCATCGGGCCGCGCCATACTACCGGGGCGTTCTCGCCCATCATCAGGCCCATGCTCATACATTTTACGCCGCAATTTTCCTGCGGGATCATTTTGCCGTTGCGAATTTCGGGTTCGCCACTCAGGCCCATTATCTTGGCGACGCTGGGGCCGAGGATGTCGGCATCGACCAGGCCGGTTCTTTTGCCGGAGCGGGCGAGGCTGAGGGCCAGATGCGCGGCGATAGTGGATTTGCCCACGCCGCCTTTGCCGCTGCCTACAGCGATTATTTTTTTGATACCGGGAATGGCTTTTGGTGTTGGTGGTTTTACTTCAGGAGTTTTTCTTGGGGTGTTATCTGCTACCACTTTTTTTATTTTGCCGGAGCTGAACTCGCCGGTAAGAACTGCGGTAACTTTTGCTACGCCGGGAATGGCGGAAATTATGTTTTCGCATTTTGCGCGGAGGGTTTCCATTTCTTCCTGCGAATCGCCATCTGTTACATCTATCACAAAACCAACATTATTATCACGCACTATCACCGAGGAAATAATTCCGCGTGTGACGATATCATTATCGTTATCACTCAGTTTTATTTTGCTTAGTTCGCGTAAAATTATTTCTTTGCTGATATCCATCAATAAACCTTGAAAGTCTGATTACTGCACTATATATAGGAGCAACAGAATTTAACAATATAAAACGAGCAGTGATAATGTCGTTCGGTGATAATTCAAAAGGCCCCTGGGGCGGTCTTGGCGGTAAAGATAACAAGCCAAACAAGCCTGCTAACCCTTTTGGCAATGAGCGTGGCGGTGGTGGCGGGAATAATAACGATAATAATAACAAGCCAAACTTTAATTTCGATAAATTCTTCAAAAAACCTGATGGCAGCAGCCAGACACCTGAGATAAACATAAATGGCAGGGGTATAATATTCATCGCATTGTTACTGATCGCCGGCTGGATGATGACCGGGTTTTATGTAGTGGATGCCTCGGAAGAAGGCGTTGTGCTGCGCCTTGGCAAATATCACCGTACTGCAAGCGAAGGGCTGAAATATCATTTACCTTCCCCGGTTGAAAGGGTTTACCTTGTGAAGAAGACCGCGATCAATTCTATCCAGATAGGTTACCGTTCATCGCTTAACCAGCAGCAGGCGGGAACTATCAGGGGTATCCAGAACCAGTCACGCCAGGCAGCGGTGAGAGGAGCGGAAACCAAGCAGCTCAAAGAAAGCCTGATGATAACCGGTGATACTAACATTGCCGATGTAACTTTTGTTGTTCAGTGGCGTATCAAGGATTCCTTCAATTATTTATTTAAAGTGGCAAATTCCGCGGCGATGGAAGATACGATCAAAGCTGTAGCTGAAAGTGCGATGCGCGAGGTTATCGGCCGCACAAACTTTGCCGAGGCGATGACGACCAAGCGTTCCGAGATTGAAAAGAATGTGCAGAATATTATTCAGGGTGTGCTGAATACTTATGAA
>CAYRJW010000021.1:20581-25631 GCA_964424715.1 uncultured Rickettsiales bacterium
ATCCGGCGTTGAGATATATGCGGTTAACCTGAACGATGTTCAGAACCCGGAACCGGTAATGCCGGCGTTCCTCGATGTTGAAACTGCAAAGCAGGACAGGGAAACCACCATTAACCGCGCCAAAGCCTATGAGAACGAAATAGTACCAAGGGCGCGCGGTGATGTGCAGAAGATCGTGCAGGATGCGGAAGCGTATAAGCAGGAAGTTATTTCCATCGCAAGCGGTGAGGCGGCAAGGTTCGCAAGTGTTTATAATGAATATGTGAAGGCAAAAGATATCACCAGAAAAAGAATGTATCTTGATACTATGCAGAAGATAATGGCGGGTGCAGACAAGGTGATAATGAGCCGCGGGACCAATAATGTGGTGCCTTATATGCCGCTGCCAGAGCTGAACAGGAAGAATCCTGATGCAAAAGTAAAACCATCAATCACGGAAGGTTTATGAAATTCACTAAGGACGCAAAGATATTCGCAGGAGTAATAACGGCGATATTCTTTTTATTATATGGAAGTTTCTATGTTGTAGAACAGCAGGACCAGGCCATTGTACTGCAATTCGGTCAGCCTAAGGAAGTGAAGACCCAACCGGGCCTTTACCTGAAACTGCCTTACTTTTTACAGGATGTTGTTAAATATGATAAACGCATACTTGATATAAACCTGCAGCCGAAGACCATTCCTGATATTAACCAGAAGCAGGTGATAATTGATGCATTCATAAAATATAAAATAATCGACCCGCTGAAATTCTATAAGACCGTTGGCGGTTATGCAGGGCTTTCGCGCGAAGCGGATTCTATATTGATGGCAAGTTTGAAGAACGCTATCGGCAGCATACCGTTCCAGAATCTTCTTTCGGAGAACCGTTCGCAGATAATGAATGAGATAAAGAACAATGTTTCCGCCAAGGCCAGCGAATTCGGTGTGCAGATAGTTGATCTGCGTATTGTTCGCGCTGATCTGCCGGAGGAAAATATAAATTCTATTTTTAATCGTATGATCGCTGAACGCGAGAAGGAAGCCAAAGAATTCCGCGCTGAAGGTGAGGAGCAGGCCAGCCGTATAACTTCCGGCGCTGATAAGGAACGCACCATATTGATAGCCGATGCGCGCCGCCAGTCCGAGATAATCCGCGGTGAAGGCGATGGCGAGGCCTCCAAGATATTCGCGCAGAGTTTTGGCAAGGATATAGATTTCTTCACATTCTACCGCACCATGCAGGCTTATCGTGAATCACTGAAAGCATCTGATACCAGAATGGTATTATCGCCTGATTCGGATTTCCTGAGATATCTTGAGAGATTAGAAAGATAGTGACTAGTGCCGGTGCTAGTGCTAGAAATTCACCAGCACTAGCACTAACCACTAACTAAAATGGAACTACAGGAAGAAGGCATAATCGCCCGTAACAGGAAGGCGTATTTTGAATATCAGATCATGGAAGAATATGATGTCGGCATCGTATTGTCCGGTTCGGAGGTGAAATCGCTGCGCCTGAATTCCTGCAACATCACCGATGCATATGCTGATGTGCGCTATACTCCGAAAGGCTCGCCGGAGCTTTTTCTGCTGAACCTTAACATCAATGAATATAAGAATGCCGGGAAAAGGAATCACGAGCCGCGCCGTATCCGCAAACTTTTAATGCATAAAAAGGAAATAAAAAAACTCATCGGAAAGCTGGAACAAAAAGGTTTTACGGTAGTTCCGCTGATAATTTATTTTGGCCATAATGGCTTTGTGAAAGTAAAATTAGGGCTTGGCAAGGGTAAGAACGAACGCGATAAACGCCAGACCACCAAAACCCGTGAATGGAACCGCGAGAAATCAAGAGAATTGAAAGGTAGTTAGTAGTTTTTAGACGGTAGAAGGTAGTAAGGATAATTAAAACTAAGGACTTGAATTACATTATTTTCCGGCTATATCACTAGCTATTAACTACAGTCTATAAACTACTAACTAATATTGAAATGTCAGATTATTACAAACTGCTGGGCGTGGCCAAAGGTGCCAGTGAAGATGAGATGAAGAAGGCCTATCGCAAGCTTGCGATGAAATATCACCCGGACAAGAACCCTGGTGATAAGGAAGCTGAGAAGAAATTCAAAGAGATCAGCGCGGCTTATGATGTTCTGAAAGACCCGAAAAAGCGTGAGATGTATGACCGCTTCGGCGAGGCTGGGGTCAACGGGCAGGCAGGCGGCGGATTCGGTGGTGGCGGGTTTGATTTTTCATCATCAGGATTTTCCGATATATTTGAAGACCTGTTCGGTAACATGGGCGGCGGTGGCCGTTCACGCGGGGGCAAGCAGCAACAGCAGAATAATCGCGGCTCCGATCTGCGTTATAATCTTAGTATATCGCTGGAAGAGGCATTCCGCGGAGATAATGTTAAAATTCAGGTTCAGGCCAATTCATCGTGCGATACATGTCACGGTTCCGGGAGTGCGGAAAGTAAAAAAGTGGATGTATGTACCACCTGCCACGGTTCCGGCAGAGTGCGCATGCAGCAAGGCTTTTTCATGGTGGAACGCGCATGCAGCGTATGTAGCGGCACCGGCCAGATAATCAAGAACCCGTGCAAGACATGCCATGGTCAGGGCAGGGTGGTGAAGAATAAAACATTATCGGTAAAAATTCCGCGTGGGGTTGAAGAAGGAACCCGCATTCGTTTATCCGGTGAAGGCGAGGCTGGCTTAAGAGGCGCAACTGCCGGGGACCTGTATATTTTTGTCTCGATCCGCGCACATGAGTTATTCCAGCGCGAAGGCGCGGACCTGCATTGCCCTGTGCCGATAACAATGTCCACTGCGATATTGGGTGGCGAGATAATTGTGCCAACGATCGATGGTAATAAAGCAAAAATAAAAATACCTGCCGGAACCCAGCAGGGCCACCAGTTCCGCCTGAAAGGCAAAGGCATGACCCGCATGGGCAGCGATACGCCGGAAGGTGATCTGTATATCCATACTAATGTGGAAGTGCCGGTACATATCTCAAAACGCCAGCGCGAGATAATCCAGGAATTCGATGATCTCTCCACCGAAAAATCCAGCCCGGAAACTGAAGGGTTCATGAACAAGGCGAAAAAATTTATTGATAAATTCGGCGGCGGGAATTAATTATTTTCCTATTCCTTTTCCTCGTATCATATCTAGGCAGATCTCTCCAATATCTAGTAATTTATTTATGCTATCTTCATTAAGTATTTTTATTCTATAACCCTGTTTTGTCATCGGTCTTTCTGTCCTCTCATCTTTAGTTTCTATAAACTCAGAAGTCTTTTCTATATTAGCTTCAATTCCGAATCTCGACATGGTCTGTTTTACATGGGCATCAAGATTACCATTGGTAGAATAAATAACAAGCTGCCCTTCTGTGAGAGCTTTATTTATATCATTTCTTTTATTACCTTCAAATCCTTCAGCCATTTCTCTGAAAAAATGTAATGACCACATATAATCATGAAAAGGTTTTGAAGATTTGTTATAATCAAATCCAACTTCCATTGCTCCGGAAGTTGGATTAGCATTAATAGTAACTTTTGAAGATTCGACATTATTTTTAAAAAATTGTGAGACAACAGGCATCTTTTGAATTATTAATAACGGATGTCCTTCAAATATATAAAGCGCTTGTTCTCCTATTTGAACATCAGCTGATATTACCTGACCTAAAGGACGAGATATAAGAGGATCCTTTAAAAGATCTTTTAGGTCCTCTACCGTTGATGCAAAATTCATAATCTAATTATTTATGTTGAATATTATTATAACATAAAAAGGTTAAAGAACCGTTAACTTGAGAGTTTTTCTGGTAATATATTGAATTATAATGGTAATATCGCTAAGCTACCCCTTAAACCCAGTGGCTATCAGATACATCTCGGTAGATTCTGCGCGACTGGCTTGAGGTTTGAAATGTTTTACTTTTTCGAAATGTTTTTTAGTGGCATTCAGGAGTTCTTTTTCGGTGCCGCCGCGTAGTACCTTGCAGACGAAACTTCCATCTGGCTTTAAATTATTTATTGCGAAATCAAGCGCGAGTTCCAGCATGTTCATGATGCGCCAGTGATCGGTTTTGGTGTGGCCGGTGTTGTTTGGGGCCATGTCGGAGAGGACGACATCGACTTTATCACCGCCTAGTAATTTTAATATTTCTTCCTGAATATCGTCTTCGGTGAAATCACCTTCGACGAAAATGCAATGTTCTATGGATTTGACCGGAAGCAGATCAACGCCGACAATGTCAACTTTGCCTTTTAGTTCTTTTACAACATATTCACACCATGAGCCGGGCGCAGCGCCTAGATCTACTATCTTTTGTCCGGGAGTGAAAAGTTTGAAGTCTTTATCTATCTCCGATATCTTATATACCGCGCGGCTACGGAAGCCTTCTTTTTTTGCCTGACGCACGAAAGGGTCATTTATCTGGCGTTCCAGCCATGCCTGTGAGGATTTTTTGAATTTCTTTTTATCCTTCAGGCGGATATTCTCACCGGCCTTGCCGCCTTTTAACATCGAGGATTTTTTCTTGTCTTTACTCATTGCGGGCCTCTCTGTCCTCTTTGAATTTTGTGTAGATCTGCATAATGTTAGCGCAGGTCTCTTCAACGGATTTGCGGGTCACATCTATCACCGGCACTTTATGCTGGGCGTATAATTTGCGGGCCTCTTTTATTTCCTCTTCGATTATTTCGACATCAATATAGTCGGTGTTGCTGGTCTCGTTGAGGGAGAGGAGGCGGGATTTTCTTATCTGGCCCAGGCGATCAGGGGAGATGGTGAGGCCGATTATCAGCGGTTTTTCGAGTTTGAATAGGTTATCCGGCAGCGGTACATCTTTCACGATAGGAACATTGGCGGCGAATATCGCACGGTTGGAAAGGTAAACGCAGGTTGGTGTTTTTGATGTACGGGAAGGGCCGATGAGGATGATGTCGGCTTCATCGAGAGTGTCGGTTTCCTGGCCATCATCATGGGCGAGGGTGTAATGCATGGCATCCATCTTCTCGAAATATTCCTCATCAAGCTCATACTGGCTGCCG
>CAYRJW010000022.1:0-24767 GCA_964424715.1 uncultured Rickettsiales bacterium
GCCTAACACGCTGGCGGTGATCGGGCATACAAGCTCAACCCCGATACAAACGAAAATACCTAACTACACAAAATGGGAACTTTCTACCGACAGGGCCAATGCCACAAGGACATTCCTGATAAAAAGCGAAGTTGCAAATGAGCAGTTCTCACGCGTGGAAGGCCGAGCCGACAATGTACCTTTTGATAAACGCAAACCGGAATCTTCGGTGAATAACCGGATAAATATAATAATCCTCAGCAAGAACGATACGCCGGATCATAAGAAAACCGCGCCGGAATCCATCCTTATTGATACTAAGGGCGAGCAGACCAAAAAATTCCTTGAGGAGACCGAAGATAAAAATAATGAGAAGAAAAAAGAAGAGGAAGAAACCAAACCGGTGAAAGAGAATGAGGATGTTAAACAGATCCTGAAACAGACAGAATCTACCGCTAAAGATGCAGCTAAACTTGGCGAGGATGTAAAACAGGAAATAATGACCAATGAAGTTATAGACCTGAAAGTTGACAAGGATAAGAAAGTTGCGCCGAAAGTTGCGCCGGGCTCCAAGGATGATAACGGCAAATTCCAACAGATACTCAACGAATCTAAGGAAACCCAGAAAGGCGCCGCACAGCTTACTCCTGAAGAAAAACAGAAAATGGGCGGCGGGAGCGCCGATGTTATAGACCTTAGCGTAAAAGAAGTGCAAAAAGCTGCACCGGTCATCACGGCACCAAGATCGTTGAATGATAATAGCGGGTTCCAGCAGATATTAAAGGAATCTGAGAATGCCGCAAAAGTTCCTGCCAGCATGTCTCAGGAACAGAAGCAAAACCTGCTCAATACCGAGGTCATAGACCTAAGCGTTGATAAAGATAAAAAACCGGCACCGGTGGCGGTCCCAAGATCACTGAATAATAATAGCAGTTTCCAGCAGATATTGAATGAGGCCGAGAAAGCCGCTTCCGCTCCGGTAAAAGCACCGGTACTTGATAAAGAGGTAATTGACCTGAGCGTTGAAAAGAATAAGAAGGAAGAACCGAAGATAGACCCCGGCTCTTTGAACGATAACAGCGTATTCAAGCAGATACTGGAGGAATCCGAACGGACCGCGAAAGAAGCCGCTAAGGCTGCAAACAAACCACAGAATTGATCTATGTATTTCAGGATAATATTATTTCTGGGGCTGGTGGCGGGAATATCGCTTGGTATCCACTGGGTAGTATCCAACGATGGCAGCGTGGAATTCATCTGGCTTGGCTATAATGTGCAGACCAGCGTGGCATTCTTTATCTTCGCTATCACCTTTGTTTTTATATTGCTCCTGGTGATATTCCAGATGCTGCTGGCGGTGATATATCTGCCAAAAAGAGTGGGCAAAAGATATCAGGATCACCTGCTGGAACAAAGTTTAAAGAATCTGCAGACCGGCTATGCGGCGCTGCTCTCGGGAGACCTTGATCAGGCGAAAAAATATTCCGGGAAACTGGCAGAGATAACGGTGAAGAATAAGGCCATAGGCCGTTCGCTGGAGAATTTAAGCGGGATGCTGGCAGCCAAGGTTGCACAGGAACAGGGCGACCTGGCACTGGCGGAAGATCATTTCAACAAGTTCCTTGATAATAAAAAAAGCCGTTTTTTCGCGGTAAAATCAATGCTGGATAATTCATTCCAGCAGGGGAAGATAGATGAAGCCATAAGCTACGCACAGGAAGCCTATGAGCTGAAACCCAATGTGAAAGATGGCGCGCATTCATTGCTGGAACTCTATAAAAAAGCCGGAAAGCTTGATATGGCGGAAGAGTTCCTGAACAAATATAAACGCCGCCACCGCATCTTCAAAGATAAATATAATGATATAAATATAGAGCGCGAACTCTGCGCAATATGGCTGGCCAAGGCTAATGAGATATATGAGAATGATAATATAAGAGGCGCCGCCGAGGCCGGAAAATATCTAGAAAAGGTGATAAAGTATGATAGCGATAATAAGGAAACTATAATATTACTGCTTAAGATATATAAGCGCCTGAAACTGGAAAGCAGAGCAAGGAAACTGGTAGAAGGGGTTTGGTATAAGCTGCAGTCTGTTGAAGTGGGGCTGGCGTATCTGGATGTATTTTCCGCCACCAATTACAAAGATGCCACCAAGAAAAAACTGAGAGCGCTTAATGCGCTGAAGGTGATAACGCCTGATTCTGAGATACTGGAGCGGCTGAAAGATAAGATATATGATTTTCAGATAGAGTATTAATTCCTTAATACTTCCCTCTTCCTTGAGGGGAGAGGACATATTTTCTTAGCGAACGCAGAGAGCTTAGAAAATATTGGTGAGGGTGAGGCGGAAGAGAATTATTGGTAATATATATTTTAATATCCCGGCAATCACCCTCACCCAGCGTAGAGTAAATTCCGCTTCGCTGCATTAACTCTGCGCAACCCTATCCCCTCTAGGGAGAGGGAAGGTTTTTATATGGAGGTAAAATTATATTACTTTTTCCCAGCCGAAAATTTCTTCTCGTCGCCTTTTTTGGCTTCGGTAGGAGGGTTGGCTTTCAGGGCTACTACCTTTGCTTCCAGCCTTGTCAGGAATGATTCAACGCCGCCTTCAGAAAGCGGGGTGGAGAAATCGGAGCGTTGGGTGTTGATGAGGCTTACGCCCTCGCCCACTACATCTATTATTTTAAATGAACTACCAGACTTTTTAAGTTTGTAATCCACGAACACTTTTCCGGTAGAGGATTTTTTGGTGTTGAGACTCGTTTTAACCGTATAGAAATCCTTATCATCCTGAATGGCCTGGATAACATTCATTCTTTCGCTGGTATAGAGGCGGAATTTTGGGATGTAGGAATAGATGACATAATCACGGTATAGTTCGTTATATTTCTTTTTCTGTTCCGGGGAAAGCTGGCGGTAATATTTACCCATGGTGAAACCGGCCATCCAGTCAGAATCAACATTCTTCTTGAAAAGCTGGACGAGTTCCTGCTCTACCGTACTTTCAGACTTGCCGGATTCTATTATATCTATCACGTTAGCAGCGATGCTTTCGGCATATTCCTTAGGTGTGGCAGCCAGCGCGGAAAATGGCAGTAGCGCCAGCAAAGCTATAATAACCAATAATTTTTTAGACATAATCTCCCAAATGGCTAATGAATAGTTGCATAGCTATATAATAGTTTTTTTATTATTCAAGCGTATCCAGAACTTTTTTCTTCCGGTGCTGCAGATAGCTGCTTTTGTACGATGAATAAAGATCGAACGAATTCTTTTTAAGATCATCGGTGACATCAAGGATGTTCTCACGCGTTTGAATACCATTTGCACCGCCTATTATATAGGAGCCCGGAGATTCAACATAGGATGTAGGGTCAGAGGCTCTATCGGCCATCGTACCTACGAAATCACGCGGGGAAGATGGGCCTACGAACGGAACAACAAGATAAGGGCCGCTGCCAAGACCATATAATGCAAGGGTCTGGCTGAAATCTTTATCCTTCTCGGCAAGGCCGAAGCCGCCAGCCACATCATTAATGCCGCCAACACCGAAAGTCGTGTTTATCACAAAGCGCCAGAATGACCTGAATACACCTTCAATGTCGCCCTGTAAGGCGCTGTTAAGGAAATTGGTGGTCTCACCTATGTTATTGAAAAGGTTGGCAACTCTATCCCTGCCCCATTGAGGTACAGAATAGCGGTAACCGCGAGCCAGAGGCTCCAGCAGGTACTGATCGAGTGCGTTGTTGAATTTGAACATGGCAAGGTTGAAGCCTTTCCAGGGATCGGAGGCCATGGCGTTATCGTAATCGCCGCGGTAATCGCTGGAGCTGACCTTAAGGACGCGTATCTTCCCGTTATTTTCCGCTGCGTTTGCAGCAACAGTTAATGAGAAGGCCGAAAATAATACAACAAATAGATTGATTAATGTTTTCATGTTTATATATAGGTTGGTTCCAGAAGATTATATATTAAGATTGTACCAGAAGTGAAAAAAAATAGTACTACAAAAGATGTTTTATGCCTCGAAAAGTTCGTTGAGGACTTTTCTGCACCAGCTGTTTCTTTCGAGTTCTTCCCGGCAAAGACCGATGAAGGCGAAGAAAAGCTGATAAATACCATAAAAGAGCTTGAACCGCTCCAGCCCCAATTCGTATCTGTAACCTACGGCGCAGGCGGCTCTACACGGGAACGCACCCATAATACCGTTAAGCGTATAATAGATGAGACCAAGCTGACACCCGCCGCCCACCTCACCTGCATCAACGCCACCAGAAGCGAAATAGATGAAGTGGCCGAACAATACTGGGAAATTGGCGTAAGACATGTTGTAGCCCTGCGCGGTGATCCACCTCAGGGCTTAAGCAACTATACACCTTCCAGCGATGGCTATAGATATGCCAGTGAACTGGTTGCGGGACTCAGGAATATAGGTGATTTCGAGATATCCGTGGCTGCCTTCCCGGAAGGCCACCCGGAATCCGGCAGTATAGATCAGGATATCTACCATTTACAGGCTAAAATAGATGCTGGCGCTACCCGCGCCCTTACCCAATATTTCTTCGACCCGACCGTATATTTAAAATTCCTTGAAAGAGTGCGCAAAGCCAGAATCGAAATTCCTATCGTCCCGGGGATACTTGTTGTCGCTAACTATGAACAATTACTGAAATTCAGCAAACTCTGCGGCGCTACTGTTCCGGACTGGGTAAAGAAACTTCTCGCCGACCTTGATGACAAACCGGAAGTGCGCGATGGCATAGCCGTTAACATCACCGCCGAGATCTGCCGCCGCCTAAGGCAGGAAGGCATTGACCAGTTCCACTTCTACACTTTGAACCGCTCCCACCAGACGCAGTCTATCTGCAGGATACTTGGAAAAAAGTAAGAGATAAGTATCTGTAATTAAAAACTATTTCCTACAGCAAAATTTTTTAATATTCTTAACGATTCCTTAACCATTATGTGTTAAACTGATTCATATCTGATGGATAGGATGGGGTCATGGTAATAACAATTTCCGATAACGAGAAGGAAGCTGCTCTGGATAAAGTTCGGGAGCACTTAGCGGTGCATATCCCTAATTCTGAAAAATTAGAAAAAATAATAAAATTAAATGCTTTCAAGGATGGAGATATCTTAAAAGCAATTCTTGATACGAAGCTAGTTGAAATATTTAAAAAAATAGTCCCCTCCGGATTTGAAGATATGATGGAAGCAGTGGGTAAATATGTACGCGATGATAAAAAGATAAGAGAGATAGCTGATATTGCTATTCCCTTCCGCGAGGAATGTCGCGCCAGCCAACGTTCATGCATCATCCCGCTATATCACTTTATTGAAAGAGCCGTTCATCCCGGAACTATGACCGCCGTAATAGAAAGCGGTATAATAAGCAAATTACGCAATCTTAATATATATAACGGATCAGGCAAAGATGGAGAACCAGATGCTCTAGATATAGTAGTAGGAAAAGATTTCGATTCTCCTGACCATCCACGCCCCCCTGTAATTGCGACTCTTAAATCGGAGCAGATAAAGGCCTTCGCAAATATGGTAGAGTTTTCTGAGGTATTTAATAAGGGAAAAACAGACAAGGAAAAGAAAATTACAATAAGCGCCCTATGTACGGCCAACACACATGTATGGGATATTCTAGCAGAAGGGTTGGAAAATAACAAAACCAAGAAGGCTAAGCTTGTAAAAACATTTACCAAAAACAATGAAATTCCGTTTCATCAAAGAGTTTCAAAGAAAATAGGTCGCGAAAAAATAATGTAGTACTAATCTACTTCAAAACCTTCTGCAAAAACCCCTTCGCTATATCTATTCCACCCATATCTATTGAATGGCCGAGTCCTTTTATTTTGTGGAACTCGGTTGGGACATGATGGCCGGAAAGTATCTTTGCGGAGGTTTCGCTCATCTGGAATGGGACCACATCGTCATATTCGCCATGGATGAGGCATATTGGCGGTTGGGAGCGCACTTCAAATTTTGTTATCTCCACTTTTATCAGGCCACCGGAGAAGGCAACGGTAGCGGCGCAGTTATCCTGCATGGTAATGGCAGTGTGAATTGCAACCATTGCGCCTTGCGAGAAGCCCATTAAAATAAGGTTTTCCGGTTTCAGTTCAAATCTATCGAGTAGTTGTGTTGCGAATTCGGATATTGTCTGCGCGGCTTTTTCCAGTCCCTGCAATATCTGTTCACGCGAGCGGTCGTAATACGGGAACCACTGATAGCCCCCTCCTCCGACAAATCTTTCCGGGCCGTTGGGTGCTATGAAATATGTATCAGGAAAATCCGGCGCAAAAGCATCAGCAAGACCGATAAGATTATCACCATCCGCACCGATACCGTGAAGCATTATGCAGACAGATTTTGGGTTGCTACCCGAAAGTGGATTCTGTGATGGGCCGGATAATGTCATAGGTTAAGTTTTCAAGTTGTCAGGTTTTCTAGTTTTCTAGTTATTTTATAGCGCTTTTTAACTTTAGAGTCATTCTGCTTATTCCTTCAAGCTCTTCAAAAATTGTTTTATAATCCTGCTCGGATAAAAACCCCACACCTTTTGCAATTATTATCTGCGTTTTAAGTTCAGCCGTGGAACCTAATGCGATTGATAAGAACTGAACAAATTCTTTATTACTATTTCTTAGCGCACCTTCTGATATATTTGATGGAATTGATACAGATGATCTTCTGATCTGATTTGTTAGCCCATATATTTCCGACTTAGGAAAACTCTCTGTAATCTTGTATATCTTAATGGATAAGGCGACAGCTTTCTGCCAAACTATCAAATCAGTAAAACTCTTCTTCATAACTTGAAAACTCGTAAACTGGAAAACTTGAAAACCATCTTATTCCACCTCGAACGTCCCCGCTATCTCAACGCTTGCCCCACGCGGGATGCTGGCTATTCCGAAGGCGGCGCGGGTGTGAGAGCCTACTTCCTGTCCAAACACTTCAACGAACAGATCGGATGCGCCGTTGCCAACTAAATGCTGGGAATTGAATTCCGGGGTGCTGGCGACCAGTACCTGCAAATGTAATACGCGTTTTAATTTTGAAAGATCACCGCCGCAGGCATCTTTTATGCAGGCGATAAGATTTATGGCGCAAAGCCGCGCGGCCTGCTGACCTTCTTCAATGGTAACATTCTTGCCAAGTATACCGCTGGAGCGTACTTCACCGCCAACAGTAGGAAGCTGGCCGGATACATATAATGTATTGCCGGAAAGAACATGGGGTACATAAGATGCCACCGGTTTTCCGACAGCGGGAATTTCTATGTTAAGTTTTTTGAGGTTTGCTTCGATGTTTGTCATAGATGAATATTTATAAGTTAAACAGATTATAGAGTTTTTATTATAGCTAGCTACCGGAGTCAAGCCCCCTATATACCTCCCTCTCCCTTGAGGGGAGAGGACATATTTTCTTATGAACGAAGTGAATTAGAAAATATTGGTGAGGGTGAGGCGGATAGGGATATTGGAATTATTATCGGTCAACCCATTCACCCTCACCCCGGCCCTCTCCCCTCAAGGGAGAGGGAGAAGTTTTAAAGTTCCCTTTTAGCTATCATCGCCAGATCAAGGAAGGTGAACCTGTCGCGCATGAAAAGTGAGTTGCGGATGGCGGTTTCATAGTCCTTATAATCCCAACCTAAATGTTTATATGTGTATGGGCCTTTTACTTTTTTTATTATGGCTTCCAGCGAATCAGGGGAGATGTGGATGGCGAGTATCTCTGCCCTTATCTTATTCCAGTTTGTCTTCAAGGTTTTATTTATTTCCATGGCGCGTTTCTCGGTTATCTCTTTTTTTGCGACCTCCTCCAAGAATTTTTTGCCTTTCTCTTCGCCGAAATGTTTCATTATTGGTTTTTCGTTGTAATAGGTAGGGTTGATCTGGAGGTTATCGATCTTTAGCAGATCAGATTGTAATTTTGACATTGTGATAGAGGTAACGGCTATCTGCTCACCGTGGAAGGTGCGGGTGTATTTATCCTCAAAAGACATTTCCATATAGTGGTGGATAAGATGCTCGCCCTGGCTGGCGGGATAGGACGAACCGCAAATATACATACCAAGCCCGGATAATATAGAAAGGCGGCATAGTGCCATTATGGAATCGTAATCACGCTCAAGAAGCTTTTCGGGATTGGCTAGAACAATTTTTTCATCTTCTTCTAAAAGTTCAAATGGTAACGGGTTATATTCTGTGCCGAGTATGTGGTGAGATAATAGCCAGTCCGCCTGTGCGGTGGTACGGGCGATGCTATCGCCGAGACCGGATATTATAAGGCGGTATGGCGCTTCCACCTGGATATCAATATCCATGAATATGGCGAGGGGTAAATGAGCGGCGAGGCTTTTTTTAACGCCTTCAATATCTATCGAGGCATTGGCGGAGGAATAGCCGTTCACCGATGGTGCGGTAGGAACGCAGATATATTTTTTATTTTGCAGGAAGGTGGAATATTTGGTGAGGTCACTTATCGTGCCGCTGCCTACCGCTACCGAAAAATCTGCGGCGGCGACGTATTGCGCCAGCATTTTTACATTGGCATCATCAGCGCGGACATCATCACCCATCACTATGGAGAATACCTCGAACCCGGCGAGAGAAAGTACGCGCTCAACTTCCGCACCGGCGGCGATGTGGGTATGTTCATCACTTACGATAGCGACCTTTTTGCCGAGGCCGTGTTTCTTGCAGAAATCAGGGATGAGGTTCAATATCCCGCTTTCGATGATTATTTCTTCGATCGGTATCTGTATTTTTTTTCCCGAAACAGGATTTATAACTTTACCCTTGAGCAAGTTTGTGATTTTGTCTTTTGCCATGAATATAAAAACAATAAACCAATAAAATTCCATTCGTTTTAAACATGAAAAAAATCTCATTGCCAGTTTTTTTATCCCTGATGCTGCTTTCAGGTTTATTTATTCCCAGCGCCGAGGCATATAACCCGGAAGGGTATGATAAATTCATCAATTATATTCAGGCAATGGCGCGCCGCTCCGGGGTGAAGGAAAGAACATTGCACGAGGCCTTCCGCAATTCAAAATTCAATTACAAGGTGGTGGTGCTGGATACAAAACAGCCGGAACGCTCCAAAGGCCCAGGTTTCCAGAAATATAAAACACGCGTGGTATGCGCAACAAGAATAAACGAGGCGCAGGCAAAACTGAACAGTAACCGGAAATTGCTAGAGGATATAGAATCTGAATATGGTGTGGAAAAGGAGATACTGGTCTCGCTATGGGGCGTTGAATCAGGTTTCGGGAAGATAATGGGTAATTTCAATGTGGTGGATTCCCTCACCAGCCTTGCCTATGATGGCCGCAGAAGGCAGTTCTTTCAGAATGAACTTATAAAAGCGCTGGTGATACTTGACCAGAAACATGTTGATATAACCCATTTCAAAGGCTCGTGGGCGGGCGCGTTCGGTCAGGTGCAGTTCATGCCTTCAACATTCATGAATTACGCTGTTGATCACGATGATGATGGCAAAAAAGACCTGTGGTATAATAACGGCGATGCACTGGCCTCTGCCGCAAACTATCTTTCCAGCATCGGCTGGCAACCAAATATAGGCTGGGGAAAAAGGGTGATATTACCCACCTATTTCAACCGCAAATATATGGGCCTTGATCATGCCATGCCAATACATAAATGGCGCCAGCTCGGCCTGAAATACTCCGATGGCAGCAACATCCCGAACCTCTCCCACAATGCCGCCGTGATCGACCCCGACGGGAATTACGGCAATAATAGAGAGGTTTACCTAGTAACCGACAATTTCAAACGCATAATGGAATGGAACCGCTCCAGCTATTTTGCGACCAGTATCGGGCTTATTGCGGATAGTATAAAATAATGAAAAAGGCTTCCAACTTCCAACTTAAACCTATAAACTCCCCCAATGAAATTTATAAAACGTATATTGCTAATAATAGCCACGGGCACACTCAGCCTGCAGTTTTCCTGTGCGCCGGCGCCGGTGCCTAGTTTGAAGATCGGGGAGGCTTATGCTATTGGGGGGACGTATTATCATCCGGCGATACAGCCTGCTTATAAGGAAATTGGCTATGCCTCATGGTATGGTTCACGGTTCCATAAAAAAACTACCGCTAATGGCGAGATATTTGATAAAGGTGAATTCACGGCAGCGCATAAAACATTGCCTTTGCCGAGCGTGGTAAAGGTCACTAACCTTGATAACGGGCGCACTATAATGGTGCGGGTGAATGATCGCGGGCCATTCGTGCGCGGGCGGATAATTGATATGTCGGAAAATGCGGCCTCGGCACTTGGTTTCAAGGGCAGAGGCACCGCGCGGGTATTGGTTGAACTTGACAGGCAGGCGAGCCTTGCCCTTCTGAAAGATCCGCGCCTGCGGATGAAGGAGGCCACAAAAAAGCTGGTTCAGGAGGCATACAGCAAGTACGATATGCCCTCCTCAAGAAGCTCCCGAGAAAACCAGAGCGAGCTGACACGGCAGGAATTATTGGCCCAAGCCCCGCAACCGATACAGTTGCAGGAACCGAAACTGCCAGCGAGCCAGGCAGTACGCCTGCCGCCAAGGAAACCGGTGATAACCAGAATGGAGATACAACAGGTTACCCAAAACCTGCGCCCCCAAAACCTGAATTTGCAAAAGCTGCCAACCACCCGGCCTGAACCAGCGCTAAAAGTAATGAAGCCCCCTTCCCCCGCTGAAAGTTTTTCGGTTCAGGTGGCATCTACAACATCAATGAAGGATGCGGAAAAGATTAGCGCCAGATTTCAAAATTTAAGTAGCAAAATCGGCGAAGCAAGTGTAAATGGCAGAAGGTATTTCCGTGTTCAGCTGACAGGCATTGATTCTGTGGCAAATGCAAAAAATATCCTTAACCAAGCTAAATCCATAGGTTTTAAAGATGCGTATATCGTCAAAGATCATAAATAGTTTTGCTGTATTAACTATTGCGCTGTTCTCCGTGAACGCGAATTCCCAGACCCTTCATTCCGATAAACTGGCGCAACAGCGTGCCGAAGGCCTAACCCCGGAAGATACTGTTCCCGAAGCACCTACCTCCACCGATTTCCAGTCGGAAGCGAAGCAGGCGATATTGGTGGATTTTAATACTGATACAGTGCTGTACGAAAAAAAATCTGATGAGAGGATGTTCCCTTCATCCATGACGAAGGTTTTAACGATGTATCTTGTATTCGACCAGATACGCAAGAACCATATCAGCATGGATACTGAATATACCGTTTCTGAACGCTCATGGAAAACAGGCGGCTCGCAGATGTTCCTTGAGGTTGGCGATAAGGTGAAGGTCTCTGATCTTATTCAGGGTGTGATAGTTCAATCCGGCAATGATGCCTGCGTTGCGCTGGCAGAAGGGCTTGCCGGCTCGCAGGAAGCTTTCACGGAAGATATGAACATCGTCGCAAAAAGCCTTGGCATGAACAGTACAAATTTTGTTAATCCAGATGGTCTACCGGCGGAAAATCACTATACCACCGCCCGCGATCTTTCCACTATCGCCAGAAGACTGATCACTGATTTTCCGGAATATTTCCATTATTATTCTCAGCGTGAATTCACCTATGCAAACATAACCCAGTATAACCGTAATAAATTACTGGATATCCCCGATCTTGCCGTGGATGGCATGAAAACAGGCTATACCGAAATGGGCGGTTATGGCATGATAGCCACCGGTGTAAATAACGGCAGAAGGATAGTTGCAGTGGTCAACGGCCTTGAAAGCGAGAACGAAAGATTAAAGGCCGCAAGGGCACTGATAGAATATGGTTATAATAATTTCCGCAGCATAAAATTATTCAATCGCTCCGATATACTCGCAAAAGTAAAAGTATGGGGCGGCGTTGCTGATAATGTCGGCGTTGCACCGGATAAAAACGTTGAACTTCTGGTGAACAGAAGGGAATATAGTTTCAATGATTACAAGACCGAGGTTTCCTACAAAGAGCCGTGGTTCGCGCCTGTTAAAAAAGGCGATCATGTTGCTAACCTTGCGGTGAAAGACTCGGCGGGTAAAGTGGTGCAGCAATATCCGTTATATGCGGTTAACGATGTTGCAAGGGCGGGATTCATTAAAAGATGGATACAGAAGGTTAAATATTTAATGGGAAAGAAGTAGTTTTAAAGTGAACGGAAAACTTATCAGTTTTGAAGGCGGTGAAGGTTCTGGGAAATCTACCCAGTCGAAATTGCTGTTCAAATATTTGCAGGAAAATAATATTGATTCTATCCACACCCGCGAACCTGGCGGCACTGATGTTGCGGAAAAGATAAGGAATATTCTGGTTACCGGCACACTTGATAAATTAGATAAAATATCGGAAGTCCTGCTGCACTACGCCGCACGGAAAGAGCATATAAAGAAAGTGATCCTCCCTGCCCTTGAGGCCGGAAAGATAATCGTTACCGATAGATTCTATGATTCGACCTTCGCCTATCAGGGCTATGGGCATGGGGTTTCCCTTGAGACCATAAGAAAAATTCACGATATTGTAGTTGGTGGTTTTAAGCCTGATGTCACATTCCTGTTCGACATCGCTGCGGAGAAGGGTTTGGAGCGTTCAGAAAAGCGCCATATGGATGAAGCATGCAACGAGAACCGTTATGAAACCATCGGCCTGGATTTCCATAAAAGGCTGCGTGATGGCTTTTTGGCACTAGCAAAGGCAGAACCTGAGCGGTTTACGGTACTGAATGCAGAGGAAGATATTGAGTTTTTACATAATAAGGTGCTAGAAACCTTCAAAGCCAAAAAATAATATTAAAATAGAGGAACTATGAATCTGGATTTCTTAAATAAATTCATCCACCCTATACATAAAGATGGTTATGTGTTCATCGGTATCTGCGGATTTGCTGCACTGGTGCTGAACGCCATTTCTTCATTCCTGGGATTTGTGGGGCTGGTGGTTTTTGTGTGGTGTATCTATTTCTTCCGCAACCCGGCACGTTATGTTCCGCAAACCAAAGGCGTAGTACTGGCTCCGGCTGATGGTATCGTTGTTGATATATGCAACGCAAAACCCCCGGCTGAACTTGATATACCCCTGGACCGTAATTTTGTTAAGGTAAGTACTTACTTAAGTATTTTTGATGTTCATATCCAAAGAACCCCTATCGCGGGCATAATCGAGCGGGTGGAATATAATAAGGGCAAATTCACCAGCGCCATAAAAGATAAAGCCAGCGATGATAACGAGCGCAACAGCATCCTGATAAAAACTGATGATGGCTATATTATTCCGGTAGTACAAATTGCCGGTTATGTTTCCAGAAGGATAGTCTGCTGGGTAAAAGAAGGCAAAATTTGTGAAACTGGTGAACGCTTCGGACTTATCCGCTTCGGCAGCCGCGTGGATATTTACCTGCCGGAAGGCATCATACCTAAAGTAGCGGTAGGGCAACGGATGATAGCGGGTGAAACGGTCATTGCTGACCTGAAAGCAAGCGATGAAACGGTTTTAGTCAAAGAGATCTAATTAATAAAATTTCTGCAACCCAGGAAAAAATGAAAAAAATATTCATAATAGCCGGGGAAGAATCAGGAGATAATATCGGCGCAAAGCTGATAAGGAACCTGAAAGCGAAGAATGCTGAACTGGAATTCATCGGCGTGGGCGGTATGAAAATGGCCTATGAGGGATTGCAGGCCATATTCCCGATGCAGGAGATAAACCTGATGGGATTCCTTGAGATAGTTCCGCATATGCCTAAACTCATTAAAAGGATAAATGAGACCGTTGACAGGATAATCGAGGAAAACCCGGATGTTCTGGTGACGATAGATTCTCCCGGATTCAATTACCGCGTAGTGAAAAAGCTGAAACAGTGTAATTTTGATCTCAAGAAAATTCATTATGTAGCGCCAAGCGTCTGGGCCTATAAGCCGGAACGGGCAAAGAAGACCGCAAAATTGTTCGACCATTTAATTTGTATATTGCCGTGGGAAGCACCTTATTTTGAGAGGGAAGGATTGAAAACGACTTTCGTCGGGCATCCTGTGTTCGAGGATATTACTTATTTGAATGAATCGGAAAAAGAAGAACTCAGGAAAGCCCATAATTATGACAGGACCGATAAGGTGATAGCAATATTACCAGGCAGTCGCAGGGGTGAGTTGAAAAGGCTTTTACCGGTATTCATCCAGGCGGCGGAAAAAATATATGCCCAGAATGCCAATACAAAATTTATATTGATGCCAACTGAATCGTTGCGCAGCGAGGTATCAAAATTCGCACACCGCATACCTAACGGTATAGTGGTTTCTGATACTGAGAATAAAAGAAGATTATTACAGATATGTGATGCCGCCATAGTAAAATCCGGCACGGTGGCGCTTGAGGTCGCGGCGCTGAAATGTCCTTATGTCACCTGCTATAAAATAAATCCCCTCACCCACTGGATGATACGGAAAATGCTGAATATTGATTATGCCAATCTGGTAAATATCGCAGCAGGGAAAGAGGTAATAAGGGAGCTTCTGCAGGAAGACTGTAACGCAGAAAATATCGCAAAAGAAATATTAAAACTGGTGAACTCCCCGGCTGTAGCACAGGGCCAACTTGAAGATGCCGCTTACGAGCTGAACGAAATGGGCTGGGATGCCGAAGTGCGCTCCAGTGCGCTGGCAGCGGATGTTATTTTAAAATATTTAAACTAAACCAACGGAGACCTAAAATGAAACTACACACCACAAAACGCTCGCCTTATGCAAGGAAAGTTTATGTAATGGCAATTGAAAAGGGCCTTAAAAGCCAGATAGAACTGGTGATGGAAGACCTTGCCAATAAATCACCGGAGCTGATGAAAGCCAACCCGCTTGGGCAGGTTCCGACGCTTATAATGGATAATGGCAAGGCGCTTTATGATAGCCCGGTCATCGCGGATTATATTGATTCGCTGAATAAAACTCCAAAACTTATTCCCGGCGGCAGAACAAAAAAGAATTTCGTATTAAGGCTTTCCGCCATTGCTGATGGCATGGTAGATAACGCCGTACAGATATTCTATGAGAACAAAAAATTCGCCGAAACACGCGATGATGCAAAAATAAAGAAACATACGGATACCTTAACCCGCTGTTTCAAAGTTCTGGAAAAAGAAACAAAGAAACTTTCCAAAGAACTGACAATGGCCTCTATAGCTGTTGCCAGCGCGATAGGCTATATTGATTTCCGCCTAACAGAGCTGGACTGGAGAAAGAAGAATAAAAAACTTTCCGCGTGGTATGAAGAATTTTCACAGCGGCCAAGCATGAAGCAAACGGAGCCTAAAGAATAAAACCCTTGGCCTCTTCCAGAGTTTTCGGAAACGGTTTCAGAAAATCATACTGCTTATCAAAAGCATTCCCATATATCTTTTCGGGCGGGGATATCTTTTCTTTTATACCAATATATATACCTTCCAGCACAGCGTTTATAACGGCTTGCGGGTCGGCATCGCTGCCGGAAACGCGATGTTCTATATGGCGGGTGGATTCATCGTAGGAACTTACCGGGATGCGGATGGCAGTGGTGCGGTTATTGCCGCCCCAGCTTACATTTATTGGAGCATTATTATGGGTTGCCAGCGGGTTCTGTACATTTTCGAGTTCATTACGTTTAGCGCAAAACCTCAAATACGATTCTTCTGTGGGAGCAAAATGAATAAAATTTTTCAACATCGTAGCGCATAGACCGCCTATGGCATACTGCATTATCTCTGACTCTTCGCCCCGGCTGCCTCTTTCCCCCGGCCTCTGCATCACAGAATTGCCATTCATATCATCAATACCGATATGGATATGCAACCCGCATCCGGGAAGATTTTCGTAAGGCTTAGCATGGAAGAGGGCTTTGTGCCGGGTAACCGCTCCCCTCGCCCCTTGGGGGAGAGGGTCAGGGTGAGGGGTTCGGGCCGTATCACCCTCACCCTGCCCTCTCCCCTCAAGGGAGAGGGGGATATTATTTGCGGTATCATTTATTATTTCCTTCAACCTGACTATCTCCGCGGCGGCTATCTCAGGTATATTCGGCTGTAAGGCGACCTCATACTGGTTTGGGGAGACCTCTTTGTTAAGCTGCCATATCTTTATATTTTCCCTGGTAAGATTGAACAGAAGCTGGGCCAGAAAAGCATTCTCAATATCCTCTGAAGCAAAGGCTGGCTCTATATAGAACTCGATCTCACCGGCTATCTTTATTTTTAGATTAAATTCAGAAAGGATTTTATGGCTATACATATTTAAAAGACTAGCCTTCCAGCTTGCTTAGTATCTTTTCCAATTCTTCCATGCTGCTGTATTTCACTATCACTTCGCCGGATTCGTCGTTGTTGTTGATGGTTACGGGCAGGCCGAGGGTTTTTATTACCTGTTTTTCCATCATTGATATTTCCGGCTCTTTGCTTGCTGCGGTGCTGAAATATGTGATGTCCTCACCTTTCTTTTTTCTTGAATAATTTTTGCGCGGTTTGGATTCTCCGGCATTCTCGGAGAGATTCTTTACATAAAGTTCGGTCTGGCGAACGGATAGATTGCGTTTTGTAACCTCGGCGGCAGCAGCTAGTGGATCGGGTGCGGTAAGGATAGCGCGGGCATGGCCTGTGGTCAGGCGGCCATCGTTCAGGTAGCTTTTTACATCATCCGGCAGGGTAAGCAGGCGCAGGATATTGGTAACGTGGCTGCGGCTTTTGCCTATCACATCGGCAAGCTGTTCCTGGGTGTATTCAAATTCTTTTATCAGGCGTTTATAGCCTTCGGCCTCTTCAAGGATGGTAAGATTCTGGCGCTGGATGTTCTCGATAAGGGCTATTTCCATAGCCTGACGGTCTTCAACATCTAATATTATGGATGGTACTTTCTTGAGGCCCGCGGCCTTGGAGGCCCGCCAGCGGCGTTCCCCGGCGATTATCTCGAACCCCTGCCCGATGCGCTTCCTGACCAGAATTGGCTGAATTACGCCATTCCTGCGGATGGATTCGGCCAGTTCTTCCATATCTTCCGGCTTGAATATTATACGTGGCTGGAAACGACCGGGGAACAACTCCTCAACCCCCAGTTCAGCGCGTTTGCCGGTATTCTCGGCATAGGTGTCTATATCAACCCTTCTTTCTGAGATCAAGGCAGAAAGCCCTTTTCCTAATCCTGAGCTCTTTTTCATAAGTAAAACTTCATTTTTTAACCCTAAAACCCGCCAAAAACCCACGTTTTAGCACCTATACCAGCAATTTTTCCCTTATTTTACCTGCTTTTCAGAGGTTTTGGGGAAGGTAAATAAAAATGCATTTCGTTAACACTTTATTAACCTTTATATGGTATAATAATATCTATAGATTTGTAGAGAAGTTTTTATTATAAGGCAATGACGTTTTTTCTACAGATTTTTATATTGAATTCAGGGTAGATATAAGAATGGATATTAACCAGACAAAAGAACTGCTAAAACAGGCCTTCTGCCTCGATGTGCTACACGAAGAAGTATATCTGGAAGGTTTCTTTTCCGGCAGGGCGATAAAATATTTCATCCCGGATGGTACCTTCACCGCGGCCCTAAAAGAATTCCCTTTTATCCAGAATACATTGAAATCCGGACTTTTCACAAAAGATAAAAAGACCGGCGATTATTACACAACCAACAAGATATTACTGGTGCGATCCGCAGACAAGAAGCGTTCCGGTGGCAGGCAGTTCTTTTCGATAAATGGCGATGACGACCATGAAAGAACCACTTTGTACGATATGCTTGTAACTATCAATAATTTGAGGTATATTAGTAAAAAATTTGGGGTTGCATCTGACGAGTTAAAATTCACTATCCGTTACGAGAACGGAAACCCTGCGAAAGTAATGAACTATGTAGAGCTTGATGAACGCCTTTTTGGTAATAGCAAAGAGGAGATATCCGGCAATGTAAGCAAACTGAATGAACTGGTTAAGTATGAAAGACAACATATCAACGAGGAGAAGATCAGTGTCTAATAACGGTAACGCAGTGTTCGCATTAAATGCCAACGTTATTTCAAAGTTTGAAACACTGGCAGAAGATGTATTTAAATTAGTTGTTCCTAATGCCGGTAAGAATCTTTCAAAAGTTAATGTAGTTTTAACTGCACCTGATCCAGTTAAAACTATAGCGCAAAGTTTTGTTACAACTGCACTTAAAACCAACTACACAAAAATACAAGACACCACTCATACAGGTATCCCTGAATTTAAAACACCCGGAACAAAATCTACTCCTGAGAGCGTTTCTATTGTTTCTGTAGATCTAAGTAAATACCATGATGATCATGGCTTTAGCATAACATAGACGTTAGAAGCTTAAGTTAATATATTACTCTATTCCGTCGGAAACCGTTTCAGCACTTCCCTTGCCAGTAACATATATGCCTTAGAGCCGCTGCATCTGTGATCGTAGATTATGCCGGGCTGGCCGTGGCTTGGGGCTTCGGAGAGTTTTACGTTGCGGGGGATCATTACATCAAAAACTACTTCTTTGAAATGTTTGCGCACTTCGTTCTCGACATCGTTGGTCAGTTTGTTGCGGCGATCGTACATGGTGAGTAATATTCCGCCTATATCTAAATCCTCATTAAGGTTTTGCTGAACGAGGTCTACGGTATTCAAAAGATATGAAAGACCTTCGAGCGAATAGAACTCGCATTGTAATGGGATAAGGACGAATTTGGATGCGGTAAGCGCGTTTATTGAAAGCAATCCGAGGGATGGCGGACAATCGATAAAGATATAATCGAAAGTGGTCTTCAGGGCTTCTATGCGCTTTTGAAGTATATATTCACGGCCGATACGGGTGGAAAGAAGGACATCAGCCCCGGCGAGGTCTACCGATGCAGGGCAGATGAACAATCCGGGAATTATGGTTTCTTTCAGGGATTCTTCCAGCAATGTATTTTCAACGATAACATCATAGGCATTAGGGCTGCGCTGATCTGCGGCTACGCCGAAAGCGGTTGTGGCATTACCCTGTGAATCAAGATCGATGATGAGCGTTTTCTTCCCACACGCGGCCACTGCCGTTGCGAGATTCACTGCTGTCGTGGTTTTGCCAACACCGCCTTTTTGATTAACCAGAGAGAATATTATTGTCATTACAAGCCTAAAATTTCCTTAACGAAAGGAATAGTTATATTTCGTTTTGTTTCAAATGATTTTTTATTTATTTCGGTGACTATGCTGGAAACGGCCTCGAAGCTGCGCTCTATGCGAGGGATAAGAAAATCTATCACGCTCGGCGGCACCATTACCTGTAGTTCGGAGAATTGTTTGAATATCAAACCTTTCAATAACTCATTATCCGGCTGCATGATGTTAACAACCGTTGCACCGCTAAGGCGGGAGCGGAGATCCGGGGTTTTTATATCAAGCGAAATAAGCGGTTTTGACGAAGTGATAAGCAGCGAACCTTTACCGTTTATTATATTATTATAAAGATGGAATATCTGCTCCTCTTTTTCCGGCAGAAGTTTTTCAATATCCTCAAGGATGATATTTTCCGGGCGATTGCTCTGGAATAGTTTTTCGGTCTTGTCTATATCGATAATTTTAGCAGAGGACATTTCCTGCCATATCTTTGCGAGAAAGGTTTTGCCGCAGCCTCTTTCTCCAGTTACTACGAGGCAGCGATTCTCCCATAATCTTGGCCACGCGGTAACGGTGCGGAAGGCATCTATATTGCATGGCGATGCTATAAAATCATCCTGCAAAAAGCTTTTCTGCGGTATAAAATCAAATATTACCTGGGACATAAAATTGCCTAAAATTCACTTTCCGGCTGCGGAAAGCCTAGTTGAGCTTCGTCTTTTTTGCTTTTCTTTTTCTTTTGTTTTGTTTCCGGCTTTTTGAAATCATCGACTATTTTCCTCTCCGGGCGCTTTTGGGGCTCTATGTCATCGAACATTGAGAATATCGGGGTTTCCAGCTTTTCGGTGACAAAACCATCCTGCGAGTAATCGTCGCTTATCTGCATGGAATTATAGCCGAGATATAACGGGCTTTTCTTGTAAACTTCCACCGAGCTGCGGGTAAGAACACCTATGACAGCAGCTACAGGTATGGCTATAAGGACGCCGGTAAACCCTAATATGGTTCCGCCTGCAAGTAATGCGAATATTATCCATGCAGGGTGAAGCTCTACTTTGTCGCCTACTAATTTTGGCGTGATGAAATTTCCTTCTATCACATTGCCGAACACAAAGACCGCAACGGCAAGCAGCATGCCATCGTCAAAGCCGAACTGGGTATAGGCCACGATAAGCCCGGTTATGGCGCCTACAGCCATTCCTATATATGGAATAAAACTTAACACGCCCGTAAGGAAGCCTATCGCAAAGCCGTAATTAAGGCCGATGAAGGTAAGGTTGACCGCATAGAATATCGCCATTATCAGGCAAACCGTCACCTGCCCGCGAATATAGGCGGAGATTATGGAATCTATCTTCACCGCGTTCTTGCGGATGGCGGTGGTGTTCTCGCGCGGAAGCAGGTCATCGATCTTTTTAACCAATATATCCCAGTCACGCAGTAAATAGAAGGCGATGATAGGGCTTATAAGCACAAGCGATATAACGCTGAACACCGCGGCACTTGATGAAAATATACCGGTAAGCAGGAAGGCGGAAACTTTAAGTATCTCATTGGAGAATTTGAATGCAAAATCCTTTGCGCCGCCTTCAAGGTTAGGCGCAACGCCGTGCAGCAGATCTTTCAGCGCGCTGCCGTGTTGCTGTTCAAGCTGGGCGATGTAGACAGGGATCTTCGATATAAGTTCCGATATCTGGTCGAAAAGGAGCGGCCCGAACAGCATTATAACCCCGATTATCACGGCACAGAAGCTCCCCAGCACCGTAATTGTTGCGTTGGTACGGGTAAGGCCGTGCTCTTCCAGCTTATCTGCGATAGGATCAAGGAAATAGGCCACTATCAGGCCAAATATGAAGGGCGTTAATATACCCCCCACCAGATAAATGAAGAAGAACAAGCCTGCAAATATCAAGCCCCATGAAATTGTTGATTGTTTTATTTGCATTATGCTAAAGGTTTTCTATAAGTTTAAATCACAAGTACCATAAATCATACAAGACAAAAAGCAATATGAAAACAGGACATACTTACAAAGACGCAGGCGTTAGCATCGATGCCGGTAACGAACTTGTGGAGCGCATAAAACCCTTCGCGAAGGCCACTTCCCGACTGGGTACTGATTCCGCACTTGGCGGTTTCGGCGCGTTGTTCGATCTTAAACGCACAAATTTCAAAGACCCTATTTTAGTTTCCACCACTGATGGCGTCGGAACAAAATTAAAAATCGCACAAACTTTGAATATGCATGACACTATCGGGCAGGATCTTGTTGCCATGTGCGTGAATGACCTTGTTGTACAGGGCGCAGAACCTCTATTTTTCCTTGATTATTTCGCATGTGGCAAGCTGGATATCAAAGTTGCTGAAAGCGTAATAAAAGGCATCGCCGATGGCTGCAAAATGGCCGGCTGCGCATTAGTTGGCGGCGAGACCGCCGAAATGCCGGGAATGTATAAAGATGACGAATATGACCTGGCAGGATTTTCTGTTGGTGCGGTGGAACGTGAGAAGATACTTCCTTCAAAACATATAAACAAAGGTGATGTCATTATTGGTATAGCAAGCTCCGGTTTACATTCTAACGGCTTCTCACTGGCAAGAAAAATAATCGATGCCAAAGGCTTTAAATATGACGAGAAACTTTATGGCTTCGATAAGACCCTAGGCGAGACCCTCCTGACCCCAACAAAAATATACGTAAAAAGCTGCCTTGAGCTGATAAAGCAGGTTGAAGTTCTAGGCTTCTCCCACATCACCGGCGGCGGTATAACCGAAAATCTGCCACGCGTACTTCCAAAAGGCCTAAGCGCCGAGATCAACCTCGCTTCATGGGAAATGCCATTGATATTCAGCTGGATAAAACAAAAAGGTGAAGTGGCTCTTGATGAAATGCTGCGCGTTCTTAACTGCGGTATCGGCATGATAGCTGTAGTGAACGAAGCCGAAGGCGATAAGGCGGTTGAAGTTCTGAAAGCAAACGGCGAACACGCCTATATCATCGGCAAAATAGTTAAGGGCGATAAGGTCAGTTATATTGATGAATAAACGAAAAGTAGCAGTTCTCATCTCCGGCAATGGCAGTAACCTGCAAGCCCTGATAGATGCCTGCGCCTCCAAGGATTACCCGGCGGAAATAGTAGGAGTTATCTCTAACAAAGCCGATGCTTTCGGCCTTGATAGGGCAAAAAAAGCTAATATCCCCGGTTTCGTTATCGACCATAAGGCCCACCCTTCCCGCGAGGATTTTGATGCCGCATTACACCAAAAACTAACCGAACTGGGAGCTGAAATAGTCTGCCTTGCCGGTTTCATGCGCCTTCTGACCCCGGAATTCGTGAATAGATGGTCAAACCGCATGATAAACATCCACCCTTCCCTCCTCCCCGATTTCAAAGGCGGAACCGCCGTTTCCGATGCCCTGAAAGCCGGAGCAAAAGTAACCGGCTGTACGGTTCATTATGTTATACCGGAGATGGATTCCGGAGAGGTCATACTACAGCGCAAAGTAAGCATATCTGATGGCGAAACCCTCGATTCCCTGAAACACAAGATCCACGAACAGGAACATCTGGCTTATCCCGAAGCCCTGAAAATAGCCTGTGACAGACTGTAATGATAATTTTTCTCTAAAAACAGCTTTAAATACATTTTATATTATGGTATAAATTATAAGCCTTTGGGGGTTCTCTGGAACAGATCGTTCTGCTTAACTCTCTGATAGAAATACAAAAATACGCAAGGGAACCATGAACGATTCATTAGCTACTGCAAGGATATCTGATATAGATTATGGCATAAAACTGGCGCAGAAAGTCGTCCAGTTCTATGAGTCCACAAGAGATGGTTTCGCAAAGCCTGGGTTTGAAGAATTATATAAAGAGATATTTGCCAATACCAGCCTGTATAACGACCAGAGTACCGGACACCCTGACAGAAGATCAAGCATAGTTAATTCGGAATGGGCTGAAAGATTCTATAGTGGCGACAAGATCAATTATTACCAGTATGAGGGAAAGGCAGACAGTAGGGCTATTATTGCAGACTATGCAAACCTTATCTTGCTGCAACCGGAACACATCTGGGAAGAACAGATAAAAAGATATACAAAAGAATTCAGGGATGAAAAACCGACCTTTTTTGGCGGCCTGAAATTTGTAGAAGAGCAGGCTAAAAAATTCAGGTCAGAGATCAGAACCGCAAATAATACATTCAGCGCTGATGACGTTGTTATAACCCTTTCCGGAACAGCAGCATTCGTTTCTGCTATGATCGGCGCCAGATATTTTGGCTCGCAGGCAGTTGCTCCGGAAGGCTATTATAATGCATATAATGGCGCCACAAAACTGGCCGGGATGGGAATAACAATTATCGATGCCGATGCAGAAGATAATTATCGCATAAAACCCGGCGCATATTTAAATGCTATAAAAAATGATGCCACGATCTGCTTTGCCGCTTACCCTCACGCCAACCCTACCGGAAATTCCCTGAGCAAGGAAGATGCTTATGCCTGGGCCCATGAAGCTATCAACATTGAAAAATATCTGGATGAGAATGAACCAAAAAGAAAGGTTATCCACCAGTTTGATGAGGTATATGCCGGGATATCGGAAAAAGGCGTGATCGATCACAGCGTTACTAAAGCCTTGAAAGAGATAGCTGAGAATGAACCAGGAAAAGCGCATTATGTAGAAAGAGTACTGAATAATTCCGTGGTGATACTTTCAAACTCGAAGCTCAACCATATCCCCGCTCATGGCGGCGCAGTGGTCACTAAGGTCCCTGAGATCAAAGAACTGGCCGCAGGACTTAATGGCAGCCTGGCAGTAGGCGGCATGGCTCATGCCGAGATATTCGTTAACTTTATCGATAAACTGATGAATGGCTATGCTCTTGATATGGCCTCTGGCATAGATCCAAGGCCGGATAATTCCATAACAAGGAACGCCGAATCCTACAATAAAGAACGTAGGTTCTTTAATGAGGGCCTTATATCCATAGCAGAAGCCGCCGGGCTTACAAAAAAGGAGATGATACCGCAGAATTATGACAAAGCGCTATATTCCTTCCCAAGGCTTAAAAACCTGCTTTCACTTGGTTCGATACCTGATGATATTGAAGTAGAATCTAAAGGAAAAACCTATAATGTAAGGAAAGTTGTGCTTGACGATCCCGCCTCAGGAAAAATAACCACATCTGTAGAAGCAGCCAGAATTCTTATAATTGCATCGCTGATACCGGAAGTTAATTTAGGTATAAGAACAAGGCCGGGCGAATGGTTTGGCGACCCTAAGGCCATAAGATTCAACATTACCGGCGATCGGAAAAAACACGAAAGATCCATTGGCGTTATCCATGATCTGTGCACGAAGATCTTGGGTATAGAGTGTAATAAGCCCCTTGATAAAATAATAGATGAAGCCACCGAAAAAGCCGCCATCTCCTTTGCAGACAGGGTCACCGATTCCTCCGTTACACCTCTTCATGGAACCAAGGGGCGAAGCTGATACTGATTATGCATAATTTGTTGACAGCTACCTCCATATAAATTAAAAGGGCTGGCGATTTGCGTTGTTTTTGGATAGCGCGAATGGAATATGGAGGGATGGCCGAGCGGTCAATGGCAACAGACTGTAAATCTGTCCTCGAAAGA
>CAYRJW010000023.1:0-22774 GCA_964424715.1 uncultured Rickettsiales bacterium
GTTCGTTTTCTCGTATGTAGGGATGATAATATACGGTATCTTCGCCCACTCATACGGGCTTGCTGATATCCTGCCGGATGCGATACAGGAAACCACTAACACTGCCAATGATCTTGGCTGGTTCTTCGTGCTGGCGTTATTCTTCAAAGCGTTCTCATTAGGTGGCGGTACATATACCGGGTTGGAAGCGGTTTCCAACAGTTTGCAGAATCTGGCGCAGCCAAGGGTGAAAACCGGCAAGGCGACGATGATGGCGGTGGCAGCCTCTCTTGCTGTTATGGCGACCGGGATAATACTTTTATACCTGCTGTGGGATGTTAAAAAAGTTGATGGTGAAACGCTGAACGCAACCACCTTTAAAGTGATAACCGCCAACTGGGTAGTGCTTGGTACGAATATCTCAATATATGTTGTGGGCGTGATAATGGTCTTATCTGCCGGTATATTACTTGTGGCTGGCAATACCGGGTTCATCGCCGGCCCTTCAGTGCTGGCTGCTATGGCAGCAGATAGGTGGATGCCGCATTTATTTTCGGCGCTCTCATCGCGCCTTGTTACCAAGAACGGCATATTGCTGATGTGCTTTATGGCAATATTCGCCCTGTTATTCACCGAAGGTAAGGTTGAAACGCTGGTCGTGCTTTATTCGATCAACGTGTTCCTGACATTCACGCTTTCGCTTGCGGGCATATGCAAATATCGCCTGGTGAATATCCGCAAGGACTGGCGCAATGGTTACAGGATGATAATCCCGTTCCTTGCATTTCTGGTATCGCTTACAATCTTATGCACCACCACGCTTGAAAAGTTCTTTGAAGGTGGCTGGAAAACAATTTTTGTCACCGGTATAATAGTTACCATCGGCCTTATGATAAAACGCCACTACCTGCTGGTGCAGTGTAAGATAGAGCGCGAAGAAGGCAGAATGGAAAGGTTCCTTGACAGCGAGATAGAAAAATGTGAAAGGCCAAAACTTGAACATGATAAACCAACCGCCTGTTTCCTTGTTTCTGAAACTTCCGCATCCGGTTTAAAGATGATAAAATGGGTGGAAAAACTATTCCCTAATATTTACAAAAATTTCATTTTCGTAAGTGTTGGTGAGATAGATACTGAAGAGTTCGTGGATGAAAAGAAATGGAATAATCTGCGCCGCGATACACGTTCAATGCTTAAAAAATACGTTGATTACGCCAATTGCCACGGCTTTGCTAGCACCTATTACCACGCTTACGGAACGGATGTGGTGAACAAGATAACCGAGATAACCGATCGCATATCGGAAGAATTCCCGACCACGGTTTTCTTTGCCACGAA
The DNA here is from genome assembly GCA_964424715.1 of uncultured Rickettsiales bacterium. Classification (GTDB taxonomy): domain Bacteria; phylum Pseudomonadota; class Alphaproteobacteria; order Rickettsiales; family UBA8987; genus JAMHZE01. The sequence goes on from CAYRJW010000023.1 coordinate 1,318, forward strand.
ATTAATTTCCGATAACGAGAATTTCCTGACGCAAATGCTGCATAACCAGACTGGTTATATCCTGCAACGCAGGCTGCACAATAAGGGCAGGAATCTGATTGTGATTCCGTTTAAGCTTTAATTGAGGGGTTCTCTCTTAATCTTCTTCCCTTCACTGATTTTCCGGAATTTGCATCGCAAATGTCCGGGATCCAGTGGTTAAGGTTGAAATATAAAATTATATTATTTATTTGCCGAACAACTGGGTCCCTGCCTTCGCAGGGGGGGGGGCAGAGGTGGGGGTAAGAATGAGGAGTTTAAGCCGCTTTGCGTTCTTTTTCTTTCTTCTTTAAATAGACCAGTATCGCGGTGGTGGCGGCTGGGGTGATCCCAGGTATCCTACCAGCGGCGCCGATGGTGGCTGGTTTGAAGCGGTTTAGTTTTTCGCGTATCTCAAGCGATAAACTATCGACATCACGGAAGTCGGTTTCTTCTGGTATCTTGATGGTCTCATCTTTGCGGAATTGTTTTATTTCGCTATCCTGATTTTCCAGATAGCCCGCATAGAGTGATTGTATCTCCATCTGTTCAATGATTGTTTTTTCAAACCCGGTCAATTTATCAGGAAATATCTCTTTCAGTTTTTCAAAGCTTATATTCTGCATTGCCAGTAATTGCTTGCCGTTGCGGCGGATGCCATCGGCGTTTATTTTTATGCTGTGCTTTTCAGCCTCGTTCGGGGTGAGGTTTATTTCTTCAAGCGCGGCGGATAAATTATTTATCGCATTTATTTTTCCAGCGAATTTTTCTTTTCGCTCATTACCGGCAAAATTGTTATCAATAGCCAGTTGCGTTAAGCGAAGATCAGCATTATCCGCGCGCATACTCAAACGATATTCCGCGCGGGAGGTGAACATTCTGTATGGTTCGGTTGTACCCAAAGTTATAAGGTCATCTATCATCACGCCGATATAGGCTTGTGCGCGATCAAGCGTGAATGGCTCTTTTTGTTGTGATTTCAAACCTGCATTTACGCCAGCTATAAGGCCCTGAGCACCGGCTTCTTCGTAACCTGTGGTGCCGTTTATCTGGCCGGCCAGGAATAATCCGGAAACTTTTTTGGTCTCCAGAGTGTTCTTTAATTCGCGCGGGTCGATGTAATCATATTCTATCGCATAGCCATATTGGGTGATGGTGCAATTCTCCAGACCTTTTATCGAGCGTACATATTTATCCTGCACATCTTTCGGCAGAGAGGTGGAAATACCATTCGGGTATATCAGGCCGGATTCCAGCCCTTCCGGCTCAAGGAATATCTGGTGACGTTCCTTATCGGCAAAGCGGTTCACCTTATCTTCAATGGAAGGGCAGTAGCGCGGGCCGACACCTTTTATCTCGCCGGAATACATCGCGGAAAGATGGAGGTTCTCTTTTATTATATTGTGAGTGGAAGCGTTGGTATAAGTGATGAAACATTTTATCTGCGGAACTTTTACTTCATCGGTGAGGTAGGAAAATGGGGTTGGTATCTTATCACCCGGCTGTTCATCAAGCTCAGAGTAATCAATGGAAGAACTTAATATGCGCGGTGGCGTACCGGTTTTAAGGCGGCCAAGCTCGAAGCCGATATTCATTAAAGTTTCGGAAAGTTTTATCGCCGGTTTTTCGGTCTTGTTATCCTCACCGAAACGCCCGGCAGGAATCTTCTCACGGCCGATATGAATAAGGCCACGCAGGAATGTGCCGGTGGTGAGAACCACATTCTCGGTTTCAAAGCGTGTGCCGTTTTCAGTGATAACCGCGGCTACTTTCTTTTCCCTTGCCCCTTGGTGGAGATGGTTAGGGTGAGGGGTTCGGGACGAATCACCCTCACCAAGATTTCCTAAGCTCTCTGCTTTCGCTAAGGAAATCTGTCCTCTCCGCTCAAGGGAGAGGGAATTAGAGGGGGAGATATTATCTGTAAATTCTATATCATCAACCCCATCCCCAAACACATCGAGATTAGGGTAATTCAGGATTATCTCCTGCATCGCTTCTTTGTATAATTTCCTGTCCGCCTGAGCGCGGGGACCCCATACGGCCGGGCCTTTGGAGGCGTTGAGAGTTTTGTAATGTATGCCGGAGCGATCTGTTACCACGCCCATCACACCATCCAACGCATCTATCTCACGTACCAGCGTACCCTTGGCAACCCCGCCAATAGCCGGGTTACAGCTCATCTGGCCGATGGTCTCTATCTTATGTGTAATCAGCAAAGTGTTCGCACCAGTACGCGCGGAAGCCGCCGCGGCCTCACAGCCCGCATGCCCGCCGCCGATAACTATTACGTCGTATTTTTTACTCATACATGTCATGATGGCGCGGTATATATCAGGAAAACCCGCATAAATCAATTGTTAAACACAATATTCCGGATTAACCACAAAATATAAAAATGCTTTTATTTCAATGAGTTTTATGCTACTATCTGCCGCTCAAACATTAAATATGGGGTTATGACAGATAAAAGCAAAATAAAGATCTACGTGCTGGAGAATAATAATTACAATTACCTTGATGGTATAATGAAGGGTAGTATCGATGCAGGTTATGGCGATATTACAAGCTTTGAGGATAAGGAACAAATGCTGGAGCACGTGAATTCTTCGAAGCCTAATGTTGTCATGATGAATGCCGGCGGGTATGCTATGGATAATTTTGATAGCATAAAAGCGCTTCACGGCAAGGATATCGCTCTCATCATAAACACTAATAATAAGGAAGAGGTGCAACAGGAGCTGAAAAATAAGGGCATGAAAGGAATTGTGGTGATCAAAAAGAGCTTTTCTCCGAAGGATATAGGTGGGGTGATAGAGAAGGCATTGGCGAAGGTTGTAGAACAGAAAGAAAAACCAAAGACCGATAACTCATTTTTTAACGTAAACCCTTTAAAAGTTTTTTTAAAAACACTGGTTGGGAAGTAGAGTAATTAAGAAAAAATGTTAATTCGCGTACTTGATCGCTTCCGTTGAATCCAACGAAAATACCGGTATCGGTATCAGTAATAATCTTTCATCGGCCGTTCTTATTTCGTAGGTTCCGTGCATTAAACCTGTCGGCGTGGATAAACTAACTGAAGATGTGTATTCAAAATGTTCATCGGGCATTATGGTAGGTTGCAGGCCGACAACGCCGGGGCCGCGGACCTCTTGTACTACGCCTTTGCCGTCGGTTATGTGCCAGTAGCGGTTCATAAGCTGAACTGCGCCCTTGCCGTTATTGTGAATCTTTATATGATACACCCAGACATATTGCCCATCCACCGGGGATGATTCATATTCCATGTACTCCGGCTGGGCTGATACCGTTATATTGTTAGTTTTTATTGTAAAAATATTGCCCATAATGAATTTGTTAGAAGTTAAAAATTTAAGCGTCTCGATCGGTACTTACAGATTGATAGATAATATAAGTTTCCAAATAAACAAGGGCGAAGTTTTCGCGCTGGTGGGGCAAAGCGGTTCGGGGAAGTCGCTTACGGCCTATTCTATTCTGAACCTGCTCAGGTTCCTGGGGAATTTTGATGTTTCGGGAGAGGTTATATTTGAAGGAAAGAATAATCTTTCTCTCAAAGAAAACGAATTGCGGAAGATACGCGGTAATAAAATAGGAATGATATTTCAGGACCCGATGACCAGCCTGAATCCGCTGCATACCATAGGTAAACAGCTATCCGAAGCTATTTTACTGCACAGGAATATTTCAAAGAAAGAAGTGCGTGCGCGCATATTTGAATTACTGGAACAGGTGGAGTTGGATATTCTGAAAGAGCGTCTGGATGATTATCCGCACCAGCTTTCCGGTGGGCAGAGGCAGAGGGTGATGATAGCAATGGCCATCGCCAACGACCCGGAACTTATAATCGCCGATGAACCGACCACCGCGCTGGATGTTACCGTGCAGAAGGAAATTCTGGCACTGCTGAAGAAGTTGCAGAAGGAAAAAGGGCTTGGGATATTGCTTATCACGCATGATCTTACTATTGTAAAACGCGTGGCCGACAGGGTGGCGGTGATGAATACGGGTGAGATAGTTGAACTGAAAGATACGAAAGAGATATTTGCGAATCCGGAACATCCATATACAAAAAAACTTTTAATGTCCGAGCCTAAGAACCAGCTACAGCCGGTTCCAGAAGATGCAAAAAAATTGCTGGTAACGAAAGAGCTTTCAGTTTCATATCTGCTCGGCAAGAATTTCTTCGGGTTCGAGAAAAAATATTTTACGGCGGTAAGCAATGTTTCGCTGAAACTTATGCAGGGGCAGACCATTGGCATAGTGGGGGAAAGCGGTAGTGGAAAATCCACACTTGCAAAGGCGGTGTTAAAACTGGTGCATTCGCAGGGGGATATAATCCTGAACGGGGTGAATGTTTCCGGGTTTGGCGAAAAGCAGTTCAAGCCATATCGCAAGAATATACAGATAGTTTATCAGGACCCTTATTCCTCGCTGAACCCGCGCATGACGATACGGCAGATAATCGCCGAGGGTATGCTGGTGCATGAAAAAGCGCATAAGGATGATATTGATAAGATGATAGATGAAATGCTGGTTTCGCTGGGGCTGAAGGTGGAACATAAGCACCGATATCCGCATGAGCTTTCCGGTGGTGAGAAGCAAAGGATAGGGCTTGCGCGGAGTTTGATATTGCAGCCTGATATTCTGGTGCTGGATGAGCCAACCAGTGCGCTGGACCTGATAACGCAGGCGGAGATATTAAATATAATATCCGGCTTCCAGAAACATATGAGGCTTGGGATATTGTTCATAAGCCATGATCTGCGCGTGATAAGGGCCATGGCGCATCATATAATCGTGATGAAACAGGGCGTGGTGGTAAGCGAGGGCAGCAGCGATGAGATATTTGGCGGGGTGCATGAGGAATATACTCGGAAACTGATCGAGAGTGCGTTTTTGGAGGGGGTGGGCAGATAGTACAAGTGGGGTAAAAAACTGCACTTGTACTTGTACTAATCACTTGTACTGTCACCAATATTACTCTATATCCTGCATCGTAGAAATTTAAGAGTAAAAATGGTCGCAAATATTTTAAAGAAATTCTTTGGTACTTCCAATGAAAGATATGTTCGTTCCCTTGCGCCGGTGATCTCGGAGATCAACGGGCTGGAAAAGGAATTCGAGAAACTTTCGGATGAACAGTTAAAGGCAAAAACGGCGGAGTTCAAAGAGGAACTTGCAGCCGGTAAAACGCTGGATGATATTTTGCCGCAGGCTTTCGCGGTTGTCAGGGAAGCGGCAAAACGCACGCTAAAACAAAGACATTACGATGTGCAGCTTATGGGCGGCATAGTTCTGCATGAAGGCAAGATCTCGGAGATGAGGACAGGTGAGGGTAAAACGCTGGTTTCTACCTTGCCTACATATTTGAACGCGCTGGCCGGTAAAGGTGTTCACCTTGTTACGGTGAATGATTACCTTGCAAAACGCGATTCGGACTGGATGGGGAAAGTGTATAATTTCCTTGGCCTTACAGTAGGCGTGGTGCTGCACGGGCAGAGCCATCAGGAAAAACAGGCGGCCTATGCCTGCGATATAACTTACGGTACGAATCACGAATTTGGGTTTGATTACCTGCGCGATAACATGAAATTCTCGCTTGAGGAAATGACGCAAAGGCCGTTCAGCTACGCGATAATAGATGAGGTGGACAGCATACTTATCGATGAAGCGCGCACGCCGCTTATAATCTCCGGCCCGGTTGAGGATAGCACTGATCTTTATGTACGGGTGAATAAGATAATCCCGAAATTAACGGCGAAGGATTTCGAGAAGGACGAAAAGGCAAATAACGTAATGCTTACCGAAGAAGGGCAGGTGAGCCTTGAGAATATTTTACGCGCTGAAAAAGTGATCTCTGAGGATTCCAGTCTTTATGATCTTGAGAATATAAGGGTTCTGCACCATTCCAATCAGGCTTTGCGCGCGCATACTTTGTTCACGCGTGATAAAGATTATCTGGTGAAGGAAGGAAAAATTTACATCATCGATGAATTCACCGGCCGTATCATGGAAGGCAGGCGTTATTCAGATGGTTTACATCAGGCTCTGGAAGCAAAAGAGGGCGTAAAGATAGAAAATGAGAACCAGACGCTTGCATCTATCACATACCAGAATTATTTCAGGCTTTATCCAAAACTTTCCGGCATGACAGGCACGGCGCTTACTGAGGAAGCCGAGTTTGATGAGATATATAATTTACAGGTGATAGAGATCCCAACGAATGTTGCTGTAAAAAGAATTGATGATGAAGATTATATCTATCGCACTGAGGAAGAGAAATTCAGCGAGATAACAAAATATATAATCGACGCCAATAAAAGAGGACAGCCAGTTCTGGCCGGTACGGCATCGGTAGAGAAATCAGAACTTCTTTCGAAATTTTTGAAAAAAGCAGGAATAAAACATAATATCCTGAACGCGAAACAGCATGATCGTGAGGCGCTGACGATAGCGCAGGCGGGCAGGCCGGGCGCGGTTACGGTTGCAACGAATATGGCAGGCCGTGGAACGGATATTCAACTTGGCGGTAATCCTGAATTATTAGTAAAAGAAAGAATTGGCGATAACACTGATGTTGCTTTTATTACAAGGGTTACGGAAGAAGTTAAGGCGCAGATCGTAAGAGATAAGCAAACGGTTCTTGCAGCCGGTGGTTTGAGTGTGGTGGGTACAGAGCGCCATGAATCACGCCGTATCGATAACCAGTTGCGCGGTCGTTCCGGGCGTCAGGGTGATCCGGGTTATTCCAAATTCTATCTATCGGCGGAAGATGATCTTATCCGCATTTTCGGTGCGGATAAAAAGATGGACTGGATTCTCGGTAAAATGGGAACTCCGGGAGAGCCAATTCAGCACCCGCTTTTAACGCGCGTTATGGAAAAAGCGCAGGCGAAAGTTGAAGCGCGGAATTTCGAGATAAGAAAAAATCTCCTGAAATTCGATGATGTGATGAGCGATCAGCGTAAGGCGATTTATGCGCAGCGTCTGGAGATAATGAAATCTGCTGATGTTCGTGAAAAGATAAGGGACATGCTGGAAGAACAGGTGGATGATCTGGTTTCAGTGTATATCCCGGAAAACTCATATGCCGACCAGTGGCAGTCAGAAACGCTGAAACACGAAGTGTTCAGGATATTTGATACTCACATTCCTATTGAGGAATGGGCGAAGGAAGAAGGCGTTGCCGACCAGGAGATATTTGAGCGTATCCTTGAGATACTGGAAAAGCACCTGAAAGAAAGAGATACTGAATTCGGTGAAGCGCAAATGAAATTCGTTGAAAAACGCATGTTACTTTTCACTCTTGATGAAGTGTGGAAAGAACATCTGCATTTTCTCGATTCACTCCGTAATGGCATAAATCTTCGCGCTTACGCCCAGAAAGACCCGCTTAATGAATATAAGCAGGAATCTTTCCGCGCATTCCAGACGATGCTGAAGATACTGAACGAAAAATTCCTCACCCGCTTAATGACCGTTGAGCTTCATAAGGATGAGAACATTGACGAGATACTTGCCGAGAAGCAAAGACAGCGTCGCATGCACGAAACCAACATCGACCCGGCAATGCAATTCAACCCATCAATGCGCAGGGAGCCAAAGGTAACCATCCGCACCCATGTAAAGGATGAGGACCGCGACCCGATGGACCCGGCAACCTGGGGCAAGGTAGGTAGGAACGATAATTGCCCGTGCGGTTCAGGGAAAAAATATAAGCAGTGCCACGGGGCGATTGTTTAGGTTTTTCTGTACTCCGCGTCATTCTGGCGTTCGCCAGAATGACGCTGGTGGTTAGGGTGGAGATGAGTTATTTTTTGAACGGATTCTTCCTAACTAATATCTCATCAAACTCTTCCATCGTTATTTTCTTTCCGAGTTTTTCTAGGGAGGTTACGCCGAATTCTGATATTCCGCAGGGGACTATTCCGTCGAAATTTTTTAAGATGGGGTTTATATTTATGGAAATTCCGTGGAAGCTTACCCATTTGCGAACGCGGATACCAATGGCAGCTATCTTGGCCTCGCCGCCTAGGGAGTTTTTATCTTCTACCCAGAGTCCTACGCGGCCTTTGCGGCGGAAAGCCTCAACACCAATCTCTTTCAAGCTGTCTATTATCCATTGTTCGAGGTCGCAGACGAATTTTTTCAGGTCGGGCGGGGAGTAATGTTTTTTGAGATCGAGCATTAAATATATGACGCGTTGGCCGGGGCCGTGATAAGTGTGTTTGCCGCCGCGGCCTGCGGTGAATACAGGAAAATCATGATTGAGAAGTTCAGCATCATCAGCGGATGTTCCGGCTGTGTAGACATCTTCATGTTCGAGTAACCAGAGGGATTCTTCGGCGGTTCCGGCTATTATCTCTTCCACCAGAGCTTCCATTTTTTTCAGGGTCTGGCTGTATTCCTGCGTGGATTTAAAATTAGTGATTTTCATTTGGCTAAGGGCTTAGAGCTGAGGGCTGAGGGGGTAAGAAAAAACTCTTAGCTCTCAGCCCTTAGCCCTCAGCTTTCTTAATTAATGTTCATTCAGCATGGTCAGAAAAAGTTCCAGTGCGCGGGTGGCGGATTGCATTCTTACCGCGTGGCGATCTCCGGTGAAATTGCGTTTGTCTATGCGGAGCTTGTTCTTACTTTTGTCAAAATAGCCGAAATACACAAGGCCAACCGGCTTCTCCATCAACCCACCACCGGGGCCGGCTATGCCGGAAATGGAAACTGATAGTACAGCATTGGAATGATTTATCGCACCCATTGCCATTTCCTCAACGCAATAAGGGCTTACTGCGCCCTGTTCAGCGAGGGCGTGTTCGCTCACTCCGAGCAGTTCTGTTTTTGATTTATATGAATAGGTGACAAAGCCGCGGTCAAAGACATTTGATGAACCGGTGACAGAGGTGATGGCATAAGATACCAGCCCTCCGGTGCAGCTTTCAGCCACGGTAAGCACCAACCCTTTTTCGGTGGCGTTATTAACGACCCGCTCAGCCAGTTTGAATAATTCTTCCATTTTATTATATACCCGTTTATATATTGCAACGATGTGTTTTAGATTACTATAACATAAATTCAACTTGTAAACTCGTAAACCGGAAAATTTTATAATATGCATAATCTTAGAGTGGTAATTGAGAAAGCCTGGGAAGCCAGAGCAGAAATAAATTTTAAAACACAGGGAGAGGTGCGTGAGGCTGTAAACGCTACTCTGTTGCATCTGGATGGCGGCAAACTGCGCGTTGCACAACAGGTAGGCAGCGGCAAGTGGGAAATAAATGAATGGGTGAAAAAGGCGATATTATTATATTTCCGCCTGCATGATAACCGCATGATGGGCGTTGAAGGCCTGAATATCGGCTATGATAAAGTTCCGCTGAAGATACAGAACTGGGGCCATGAGAAATTCCTTGCGGAAAGTTTCCGTACCGTTCCGGGCGCAGTAGTGCGCTATGGTTCGCATATCGCAAAAGGCGTGGTGCTGATGCCTTCTTTCGTGAATATCGGCGCTTTTGTTGATGAAGGCACAATGGTGGATACCTGGGCAACAATAGGCTCATGCGCGCAGATAGGCAAGAACTGCCACATCTCCGGCGGCACGGGCATTGGTGGTGTTCTTGAACCGTTACAGGCCAACCCGGTGATAATCGAGGATAATTGCTTCATCGGCGCGAGGTCGGAGATCGCCGAAGGTGTTATCGTGGAAACCGGTGCGGTAATTTCCATGGGCGTTTTCATTGGTGCTTCCACCAAGATAGTTGACCGGGCGACCGGTGAGATATTCTATGGCCGTGTTCCTGCATATTCAGTAGTAGTTCCGGGAAATCTTCCAGGCAAAACCCCGAATTCGCCTTCGCTTTACTGTGCGGTGATTGTGAAGAGGGTAGATGAAAAGACCCGTTCTAAAACCGGGATAAATGAGCTTTTGAGGGATTAAGAGGCGTGAATGGTGGTTTGTGGTTAGCAAGAGGGAGCTGAAAAACCGTCTGAATTCACAAAAAATCCTTGAAAATCAATCGATTGGCCAAAAACATAAAGAATTTTAAATAAATTGCATCCTGTTAACGATTTATTAACCTTTTTATGGTATAATAAACGTATGATTGTAACAAATCGCTAACAATTGAATGTTACAGATTAGCTAGTAAATTTAATTTTTTGAGGAAACTTTATGGCATCTTTCCAGGATAATGTAAAACAGCTTCAGCAGGAGTTGATAGATTCAGGCAAGCTTACAGCTATTACAACCCCGAATGGGAATTTCGGTAAAGGGACTTATGATGCTCTGAAACAAGCTGCGGATGATCTGGGAAAAAAGACTACAAGAACTCCGGAAGAGGAAGCAAAACTTACTGAATATAAAGCTGTTCTTGGTATGTTCGATGCAACCAAGGTTGGAACTAGTGCAGATGTAAAAGCACAGCAGACAGATGATTTCAAGACAAAATTCAATACCAGCTGGACCGCTTATAAAAATCCGGTTGCCAGTACTCCTGCCGGTCCTGCGGCTACTCCTCTTATTACTAAGGCGCCTGCAAGGGTTCCTTCGGATGCCTATCATGATTTTCAAGGGGCAAGGAGTGATTTATTGGCGGAATTAAGCCATATTTATTCTAATGACCCAAAGGTCGTGGACTGGATCAATAATCTTAAGACAGCCCCTGATGTGAATCAATATACAGAAGGTCTGGCCCTTGCTTATCTTAGCAAAATTGAAGCCGAGAACAAAGGAAAGAAAAGCGATGAAAAAGTGATCCCGACAGGTGATGGCTTTAAGCAGTTCATAAGTGATTTTAAAGATGTTGATGGTGTAATAAAAACTGCGGAGAACCTATCAACAACTTTTGATGCGAGTGACCCGAGAAAGAAAAAGCTTGAGGATAAACTCCAGAAATATAAAGAGACCCAAAATGCGATTTTCGAGATAGCTCCAAGTAATTATTTTGAAGAGGAAATAAGAACTTCGAAAGAGAAGATAAAAAAAGAGAAAAGGCCTAGTGATACCATACTTCAGTATATGAAGGAACAGGGTGGCGTATATGAATGGTTCGCCGGACTTGTAGAGTCTTATTTAAATAAAAATAAAACTCCCGAGAAAACAGAAGAGCAGGATGTTGCAGCTAAACCCGAGAAAAAAACAAAATTCTTCACTTGTCTGCTGGTGGTCAACTCTGTTGATAAAAAACATCCTAAGACAAAGAATTTTGATATAAACCATGCCTCGGCATCGGACAGGATCGTAATAAATAATCTTGATGCGCTCCTTGGTTCCAAGAACCTTGAACATGCTATACCAAATGAAAGGGGTGAGGGTGGCGATTCGTTGCTTGTTAAGGCTTTAAGCGACCTGAGTATGGTAGTGGCCAGTAGGGGAAGTTTAACTGATTCCCACGGAAAGATGGATAAGGATGTAAGAAAGAAATTTGATGATGCAGTAGATCTTATTGCTAAAACCTATAAGGATGAGAATGGTAAGCCTATCCGAAATACCAGCGCATTAAGGGAGCAGATCACGAATACTATATTAAAAGGTGATGATATAAATATTGATCCTAATTATGTTCCTCCTGTTCAGGTATCAGCATATACAGACCGTGATGATTATAAATTAAGGCCTATGGCGGCACAGGGTGATGAGATAAGTACCGGTGAGGATGCCATGATGAGGGCTTTGTATGAATATGGGGCCGGCGGTAATGATAAGGAAAGAAGAATATTCCAGGATCACCTTAATCAAAAGGATGACCCGACGACCAGGGGAAAAGAGAAATCCACTCCTATAAATAAATTATTTGAATTGCTTGCCGGGGACAAGGATTATGCGACCCCTGGCGTTACAGCATGGATAAATGCATCGAAAGCGGAGCGGGATGGTGCGTATACTTTACTTAATCCCGAAGAGAAAAAAGCTGTGGACTTATATAAACAGGCTGTAGATGAACTAGCTGATATCAGGCCAACAACAGGTGCTCGTGCAAAAGCTGATGATGTTATTTATGCCCTTGCTCAGAAAAATCTTGCTGCACGGGAAAAATAATTTTTAGTACTTTATTCTAATGTATCTCCGCCCAGCTTTTGCCGGTTCTGGCATCTGCGATTATCGGGATGCTTAAGCTTATAACCTGTTCCATTATTCTTTTACATTTTTCGGAGACCAGTGACGCGGAAGCTTTGTCGCATTCGAAAATAAGTTCATCGTGAATTTGTAGCAGAAGTTTTGCGCCGCCTAGATTATTCAGGTCTTTTTCAATAACTATCATCGCGCGCTTGATAATATCTGCCGCAGTTCCCTGTAATGGCGCATTTATCGCGGCGCGTTCGTTGAAGCTGCGGACGGCGCCGTTCTTGTCGTTGATGCCGGGGAGGTGGATCTTGCGGCCCCAGAGGGTGGAGACATAGCCTTGCTCGTGCGCCTGCTGGATGGTCTCATCCATGTATCTTTTAATACCGGGATATTGCGCGAAATATTTTTCTATCAGGGTTTTTGCCTCACCGCGTGAAATGCTAAGCTGGCTTGCAAGGCCGAAGGCGCTTTGGCCGTAGATAATACCGAAATTTATGGTTTTAGCGCGGCGGCGTAATTCGCTATCGACGTTATCTATATCAACACCGAAAACCTGCGCGGCGGTTGCGGAGTGAATATCTTTGCCTTCCTTAAATGCGGCTTTGAGAACCGGGATATCTGCGACATGCGCGAGCAGGCGCAATTCTATCTGCGAGTAATCTATACCGATAAGCACCTTGCCTTCCTCGGCAATGAATGCGGTGCGTATCTTGCGGCCTTCTTCGCTGCGGATGGGAATATTCTGCAGGTTAGGATCGGTTGAACTGAGCCGCCCGGTTGTGGTGGATGCCTGATTAAAAGTAGTGTGAACGCGGCCGGTATTCGGGTTTATATCTTCAACCAGCGCTTTGGTATAAGTGTTGGTGAGCTTGGAAAATCCGCGCCACTCCAGAACTTTTGTGGCGATGATGTGGCCCTGTTCAGCAAGGGTTTCCAGCACGCCGGAATCTGTGCCGTATCCGGTCTTGGTTTTCTTGCCGCCCTGAATTCCCATATGCTCGAACAGAACTTCGCCAAGTTGTTTGGGAGAGCCGATGTTGAATTCCTCGTTGGCGAGAATGAAAATCTCTTTCTCAAGCTGTTTTATCTTTTCGCCGAATTCATGGGAGAGGTTATTTAAAATATTCTTATCAATTTTTATACCGGCATTTTCCATTCGGGAAAGAATTTCGATAAGCGGTTTTTCAACCTCGTAATAGATATAGCTCAGCCTTTCATCAAAGAGTCGCTGTTCAAGTTCGGTGTGGATGCGGAAAATCTGCAAGGCATGATTATCAGCGGGTAGATCAAGTTTTTTAGTGGTGCCGTGGATGGAGTAATTCATCAGGTTTATATCATCAAATGCTTCCGGTACGGCTTCCAGTATGTCAAGATCAAGAGCTTTTTTCAGGTCATTGAAAATGATGTTACAGGAACCTGAAGAAAAGAATGGGGCAAGCACATCGAAGAAAGGCTGGAATGTTTTTGTGATCTCAGGTGCAGCGGCGCTGAACAGATCGTGCTGATTAGAGTTGGTAGGCGGTAGTTGGTGGACGGTAGTTTCGGTGGGTTTGAAGGTGCATTGTGCTATAGGTGATTTAGCGAGCTGGATAAATTCTATTTCAGGTTCAGAATTCTTGACCTGCTGGATACCGAAAGAAATCGCAAGTTTTCTTGCCTCGTTCAGTGGTGGTAACCAAGCAGCAAGTTCTGCGCGGGTGGTGATCTCCACGCAGTTTTCCCTCGCCCCTAACGGGAGAGGGTTAGGGTGAGGGGTTCGGGCCGTATCACCCTCACCAAGATTTCCTAAGTTCTCTTCGTTCGCTAAGGAAATCTGTCCTCTCCCCTCAAGGGAGAGGGAAGGGTTTATTAGGAGTTCTTTTTTTGTGGATTCAAGAACCCAATCGCTCAGGCCAGGCTTATTTGTGCTGCCATTTTCGAATTTGCTGGTTCCGCCCTCTACTTTTGCCAGTAGCGATCTAAAACCGTTATTGCGGAGAAAAGGGATAAGAATTTCTTTGTTATCATCTTTTATTTTGAATTTTTCCAGATTCAGGTCGACATCCACATCGAACTTCAGGCTGGCAAGTTCGCGGGAGATAAGGACATCCTGACGATGATTCTCCAGATTCTCTTTCAGTTTTTTCTTGGTTATCTGTGCGGTGGAATTTAAGATGTTATCTAAATTTCCGAACTGGTTCACCAGTTCTGTAGCGGTTTTAGGGCCAATGCCGGGAACGCCGGGAATGTTGTCGCTGCTGTCGCCCATCAGGGAAAGAACATCAAGTACCCGCTCTGGCGGAACACCGAATTTTTCTTTTACCTGTTCGATACCAATTATTCTTTCACGCAGGGAATCATACATTTTCACATCTTCGGTAACAAGCTGCATCAGGTCTTTATCGCTGGAAACTATGGTTACATGAATGCCATTTTCCTGTGCAAGTTTTGTGTAGGTAGCGATTATATCATCTGCCTCGAAGCCTGGCATTTCAACTATCTCGATATTTAGCGCTGTGGCAGCTTCGCGTACCAGCGGGAATTGCGGTATAAGATCATCCGGCGCGGGAGGGCGGTTGGCTTTATATTCTTTGTAGATATCATTACGGAAGGTTGCCTTGCCGGCATCAAAAACGCATATTAGGTAAGCCTCTTCAGCATTGGCAGTGCGCACCTTGTTCTTGAGTTTGATGAGCATGTTGGTAAAGCCATATACCGCCCCGACCACAACGCCAGCCGGATTAGTAAGCGGCGGTAGGCTATGATAGGCCCTGAATACAAAGCCGTATCCATCTATCAAAAACAACCGTTTTTCTACTTTTTCATGCATTTTTAGCTATTTATATTATATTTATTAACAGTTTTTTAACGGTTTTATGGTATAGTTATATAGGTTATATTACAATAATATTTTGGGATAATATGAGTTGGGAAAAGCGAATATTAAGTACAATTGAGCCATCAGTAGTTTCAAATCCAAATTTACTTTCCGGGGCAATAGAACATGCGGCAAATGTTGAATTCAGCAAGGGAAATGAGCTGGAGCATGATATTCTTCGCTTTTCGATCCCTTATTTAAAAGGGATCATTGAGAATAAAGATGCTGTTTCTTTGGATAAGCTTCTTGAGATATCATGGAATTCATATTTTAAAATGCATCCGGATAATTACTGTGAATTGATACTTAAAATAGCGGATAAATTTCTTTCTGATAACAAAAGAGATATATATAATCAGTGTAAGAGCCCTGCCGCAGCCGATCTTGTAAAACAGATGATGAGCAAGAAAGTTGAGGATATCAGGTTTGCCATAGAGAGGTTCAGAAAATATGAAACTCCTGAAGCGCGTGAAAAAATGGATAATCTGCTTATTGATTATGTAAGTATTTTTGAACATTCTTTTGGAGAAAAAATAAGTAAAGACTATCTGAAAACTGAAGATAAAATGAAAAAGGATGTTTTTTATAATATTTTAAATGCAATGAAAGCGGCCCATCATTCTGTACGCGAAAAGGAAAAACAAAATTCTTTATGGACAAAATAACTGCGCTTAGTCCTTTATCCCCGATATAAGATCATTCATCTTCTTCGCTTCATCAAAGCTTTTATCCAGCCTGAATATCAGGGTAGGGATGTTGCGGATGCTCATTTTTTTGCCGATTATTCCTTTTAAGAAACCAGCCATTTTTGTGAGGGCAGCGGTTACTCTTTCTTTGTCCTGTCCGGCGAATGGAGTGAAATAAACCGTGGCGTTGCGCAGGTCGGGGCTTACGTTTACTTCGGAGATGGTGATGTTGATGGATTTTCTGGTGGCAGGATCGTAAAGATCGCCGCGCACGAATTCCTGGGATAAAATCGCTTTTATCTCCTGGCTTACTTTTAACTGTCGGGTTGAAACTTCTTTCATTGTTGGTTACCGGCTATGCTAAAGTCTGTTTCTCTTCCACCGTTTCAAAGGCCTCTAAAGTATCGCCTTCTTTGATGTCTTCGTAATTCTCGAAGGCCATGCCGCATTCGAAGCCTTCGCGCACTTCAGGAACTTCATCCTTGAAGCGTTTGAGGGTTTTGAGTTTGCCTTCATGTATAACGACGTTATCGCGGATAAGGCGCACGCCGGAACCGCGTTTGATGATGCCGCTGGTAACTTTACAGCCAGCTACTTTGCCGAATTTTGACATCTTGAATATCTGCTGGATGGTAGCGTTGCCGAGGAATACTTCGCGGATTATAGGTGATAACATACCACCAACGATCAATCTCACATCATCGATAAGGTTATAGATGATGTTGAAATAACGGATATCGATCTTTTCCTGCTCTGCAAGTGCTTTGGCATTCACTTCAGCGCGGACATTGAAGCCAAGGATTATGGAATTGGTAGCGTTAGCAAGCTGTACATCAGATTCGCTTATCGCGCCTGCGCCGGAATGGATCACGCGTACTTTAACTTCTTCACTTTCAATTTTCTCAAGCGCGCCGTTGATGGCTTCAACAGAACCATGGACATCACCTTTAACGATAATGGTGAGTTCCTTAACGCCTGCACCGGCATTCTTGAACATATTTTCAAGAGTGTTCTTGCCGGCAGCTTTCTGTTTTTCAACGAGCTGGAATTTTTTGCGGTAGATAACGATATCACGGGCTTCCTTGTCGGTCTCGGTACGGGTGAAGGTCTCGCCTGCAACAGGAGCTTCATCAAAGCCAAGAACTTCAACCGGTTGGGAAGGGCCGGCTTCATCTATCACTTTGCCTTTGTCATCGAATATGGATTTAACGCGGCCGCTTGCAGTGCCGGCGATAACGATATCACCTTTGCGGATGGTTCCGCGCTGTACAAGTAATGTTGCCACAACACCTTTACCTTTATCAATGCGGGATTCTATCACCGTGCCGACAGGTTTTTGGGTAGGGCTTGCTTTAAGATCAAGCAATTCCGCCTGAACCAGAACTGATTCAAGTAATTTATCAAGATTGGTTCTTTGCTTCGCGGAAATTTCCACAGCCTGAACCTCACCACCGAAATCTTCCACTACTAATTCATGAGTAAGAAGTTCTTCCTTAACTTTTTTAGGATTAGCATCCGGCTTATCAATTTTATTTATCGCAACGATGATAGGAACCTTCGCCATTTTAGCGTGGTTTATCGCCTCGATCGTTTGCGGCATGATGCCATCATCAGCGGCTACAACGAGAATTACTATATCAGTAACGTTAGCACCACGGGCGCGCATTGCGGTGAATGCAGCGTGGCCTGGAGTATCAATGAAGGTTACTTTGTGATTGTTTGGAGTGGTGACCTGATAAGCGCCGATATGCTGGGTTATGCCGCCGGCTTCGCCTTCCACCACATTGGCAGAACGCAACGCATCAAGCAATGATGTTTTGCCGTGATCGACGTGGCCCATAACAGTAACAACAGGAGGGCGCGGTTGCAGGTCTTTCTCATCAACAACAATTTCTTCTTTCAGTTTATCTTCGATATCGCCGGCGGTCACGCGTTTAGGTATGTGCTTGAATTCGCTCACCAGAAGTTCAGCGGTATCGGCATCTATCTCATCGCTCGCACGGTTCATCATGCCGAGTTTCATAAGTTCTTTTATAACATCAGCCGCGCGGACAGCCATACGGTTGGCAAGTTCCTGCACGGAAATAAGTTCCGGTATAATAATTTCTTTGGCTTTAAAAGCAGGCTCGCCGTTATTCTGCTGCTGCTGTTTCAGTTTTTTCATCCGTGCGCGCTGCATGGAAGAGAATGACCTAACCTTTTCCTCGGAATCAAACGCGAGGGCCTGTGTGATCGTTAATTTGCTGCGATCTCTTTTATCATCGCTGAATTTGCTTTTGCCTGGTTTCTTTTTATTATCAACTTCATCATCAATGATGGATTTTGTAGAAAGCACCATCTGCGGCCGTTCTTTCTTCTCGCCGGGTTTTTCAGTGCCCTGATAATTCGGCTGTGCGGAAGGTGCAGGCGCGGCGGCCTGTTTTTCAATGTTCTCAAGCTTTTCGGTTAGGGATTGCTTAACTTCAATTTTATTCTGGCTTACAGTCTGGGTGGTAACATCTTTGTTCTCTTCAGCCTGACGAACGGCGGCAAGCCTTGCTTCACGCTCTTTGTCGGTAAGGCCGGAAAAATCCTGTTCGGTCTTGTGATCTTTGCTGATGGAGAATTTGCTTTTCTTAACTTCAACGGTAACGGTTTTGCTGCGTCCGCGCGAAAGATTCTGCTTCACGGTGGAAGAGGAGCTTAAACCAAGCTTCTTGCCGCCGAGCGACAATGTGGTCTTGCCTTTATTATCGTTGTTATTCTCAGACATAATTCCGTTAAACCGTTAAATCACTGATCGCCGTTCGATCAATGGATAACCCATTCAAGGAATCAGCAAAAAGCGCGCAGCACAGTGTATGTAACACAAATGCGCATATTAATAATTTGTTCTGTTATTCATCATAAATAATACAAACAATTCCGGGGCATTATGCCCGGATTTAGACCATAGTCAATGGGAAAGAGGGTTAACCAAAAACCAGCAGATCGCCGGAGGCATCCGGGTTTATTTTTAGGTCTACCGTGGCTCCGGCACCTTCTAATATTGGCATTAATGGCAGGTAATCATGCGGTTTCAGACCCTGTTCGTAGATGGCATCGATATAGCCGCTGGCGAGGAGGCAGTAATTATAGCAATCTCCGCCATAGATGGTGTTTTTGGACTTTTTGCGGAGGTCATCCCAGAGTTTCAGGCCCTTTTTGTTGAGCAAATGAGGGGAGGTGGTGGCTATTACCAGTTTTTCGCCTTTGGCCAGTTTGCGGGTCTTTACGGGTTTTTTGTTTAAGGTTGTTTTGCCTTTATAGCCTATCCACATCTCTTCGCTTATTGGCTGGTATACGGCGCCGAGTATCGGCTTTTCATTCTCCAGCAGGGCGAGCATTATGCCGAATATCGGGCGGCCGGCGACGAAGCTGGAGGTGCCATCGATGGGGTCTATCACCCATGTATATTGCTTTTTGCGGGTGTTCTTCTGGCTGGATCTCTCATAGCCGAATTCCTCGCCTAATATTGCGTGTTCGGGATAGAATTTCTTTATTTGCAGGCGTATGAAATGTTCGATCTCGCGGTCGGCTCTTGTAACGAGGCTGCCATCTTTCTTACTTTCAGCGCGGAAATTCTTGCGGAAATACTTGGCCGCGATCTTGCCTGATGATTTTAATACATCCTCAGCGAATTTTCTTACATTCTTATCCATTTTTCAAAATATTTTAGGTATTAGAAATTTTATTGTTTATACTGCTGAAAACTTATTCCAAACTCTTTCAGAAACTAATGTTTAATCTCGGCGAAAAATTATTCAACACAAAAAACATCGTGCTGCTGCTTACGGTTTCTTTTGTGGCGGTCTCGGCGCTGATCTATAACATATTTACCTCTCCCAACTATGATTACAACCTGGTGTTCGCGCTTCTGCTGTTCGAGCTGGCCATTGTGCTTTCTCTGGGGCTTATCGTGCTTTCGCGCTTTGCACGGATATATATACAGCGCCGCAAGGAATCGCTTGGCGGCTCACTGATGCAGCGGCGCATTGTTATAACATTCAGCCTGCTTACTATCATACCAACGCTTATAATGGCGGGCTTCTCGGTGTTTTTCTTTATTTATGGCATACAAAGCTGGTTCGATAACAAGATAAGCACGGCGCTTGATAACTCGGTGGATGTGGCAGAAGGGTATCTGAACGAGCATTCCTCTAACTTAAAGGCCGATGCTTACGCTATGGCGCGGGATATAACCACCAGTTCAAAGATATTGATGGATGACCGCGGGAATTTTGAAAGCTTCCTGAAAGCGCAGGCCGCGTGGCGCGTGCTTACCGATGCGCTGGTGTTTCGTAAGGATGATGTGCTTGCCGCCTCCGACCAGAGCGCGCCATTACTGCTCGATTTTGCCGAGATGACGCCGGAACGGCTAGCATCGGCCGATAAGGGCGAGATAGTTCTGATAACTGATAAGGATAAGGTTAAAGCATTAATAAAAATAAGGGGCTTCATCGATACATATCTGCTGATAAGCCGGCTGGTGGATTCCAAGGTGATAGGCTACATGGCGCAGACCAAGGATTCTGTGACGGAATATAATGAGTTAAAAAATAATGCTATAAGGATACAGATACAGTTCGTGCTGGCTTTCATAGGCATCTCGCTGATATTGCTGTTAAGCGCAATATGGCTTGGGCTGGTGTTCTCAGGGCGTATAATAGCGCCGATACATAAGCTTATTGCCGCCACTGAAAGGGTAAAATCCGGCGATCTTACCGTTCGGCTGGATGAGGCGGAGCAGAAGCGCGATGAAGTGGCAACCCTGTTCAAAGCATTCAACCGTATGACCGGGAATTTGCAGAAGAACCAATCGCAATTGGTGGAAGTGAACAAACAGATAGACCAGCGCCGCAGGCTTATCGAGGCGGTTCTGTTCGGCGTGAATTCCGGCATTATTTCTATCGATGAGCATAAGCGCATAAGGCTCCACAACAAGGCCGCGCTATCGATATTGAAGATGGAAGGGCAGAATGTTGCAGGCCGTTATATCGCCGATATATTCCCGGAATTAACGGTTTATTTTGCCAAGATAAAAGACTATCCCGCCAACCAGATATTTCAGCAGGATATAGATATTAAAAGGGAAGGGGTGATATATAACCTTCTTGTGCGCGTGGTTACCGAGGAAGCATTCAACAGCATTGATGGCTATATCATCACCATCGATAATATCTCAAAACTGGTGGTAGCGCAGCGTATGGCCGCGTGGAGCGATGTAGCACGCCGTATCGCGCATGAGATAAAGAACCCGCTGACACCAATAAATCTTTCCGCCGAACGCATCCGCAAAAAATTTGAGGCGCAGGTGGATGACAAGGAAAATTTCAACCGCTATATCGATACGATAATAAAACACTCGGAAAATATCGAACAGATCGTAAAGGAATTCTCCGAATTTGCCAGAATGCCAACGCCTATCATGGCCAAGAACAACATCTCCCAGATAATCCGCGATGCCGTATTCTCCGAAAAAGTGGTGAACGCCGATATCACTTACGATGTGAACATCCCGGAAAGCGACATATTATTCGATTTCGACAAGGAACAGATAAACCGCGTATTCATAAATCTATTAAAGAACGCCGGCGAGAGTTTGAAAGAGAAAGGCGTTTCCAACGCCGGTGATACGCCAAATATTTCAATAAGCCTGACGCAGGATAAACACATAACACTTGAGATAAACGACAACGGCAAAGGCTTCCCAGTTGAACTACTGAGCAAGATAACGGAGCCTTATGTAACCACCCGCGAAAAAGGCACCGGGCTTGGGCTGGCGATAGTTAAGAAGATAGT
>CAYRJW010000024.1:0-565 GCA_964424715.1 uncultured Rickettsiales bacterium
CGGGTCAAAAGATGAATTATTGTTTTTTCGATTATTATAAATTAATTGTCCACCTGATCCGCCCATAGTAGAAAAAGCACCGCCCACCACTGCAAGCAGGCTATTCGCAAAAAGTGCAGCAGTAATTGAGATTTTTTTCAGTATCACGAATGCCCCAATATTATTAAAGTCTGATGAGTTAAAAATTATTTACTGCGTGAACCAGTTTCTTTTAAGGCAGCTGAATCTGCTATGAATTTTTCGCTGAATTTTTTATCAGCTCCCGGAGGAACTCTGTCATGACGGATATTGCCAAAGCGTTTAATTTCTTGTCCTATCTCCACATTTGTAGCCACACCATTTATATGCCGTATCATTGTGCTATAATCTTTCCCGGCTTCGATATTTTTATTGATGGGGTAACTGAAGGATAACACCCTCTTTTCTTCGTGTAGTTTGTATGTGATCTCTATCTTACATGCGATATCAGGGTTTTTATCATCTTTCTCAACTCTGGTTACATGAGCAGGAAATACTTTTACTGTTGAGTCGGTACTGATCACAGGTAGACTCTCAAGCGGAACTT
>CAYRJW010000024.1:575-13367 GCA_964424715.1 uncultured Rickettsiales bacterium
ATCGTTGTGCTATCAGGCCACGGCTGTATGCCAATGATAGATTCTTCTTTAGCCGCTTTATCGCCAACGCAGCTTGAAAAGAACGCGGTTACTCCACCTATAAGTAAAAGTGTATAAGTTTTTAATTTATTCATATATCCCCCCTAATTTAAAGAACCTAAATACAAGAGCCATAATTGTATCAAACAACTGAAATAAGTCAATTACTTAATCCCCCCAAATAATCAGGTTGCCAACCCTGATATTTTAACTATATTCCGCTCATAAATTCATGAGGTGTTATGAGCGAAAATTTTGATCTTATCGTAATAGGCGGCGGCCCTGCAGGTTATGTTGGCGCCATCCGCGCGGCACAGCTTGGCATGAAAGTAGCCTGTGTTGAAAAACGCCCAACCCTTGGCGGAACCTGCCTTAATGTGGGCTGCATCCCATCCAAGGCGCTGCTCAATTCATCCGAGATATTTGAGGAAACCAAGCACCACACAGCCTCCCACGGCATCAATGTAAAAGAAGTTTCGCTCGATCTCAAAGCCATGCTGAAACGCAAGGATGATATCGTAAAACAACTTACCACAGGAATAGATTTCCTGTTCAAGAAAAACAAAATTACCCGCTTCATCGGTCACGGTGTAGTAATGGGCCCAGGTACAGTCGCTATCCGCAAGGAAGGCGGTCCGTCTGATTCAATCTCCGGCAAAAATATCCTTATCGCTACGGGTTCCGAAGTTGCAATGCTTCCTAATGTTGAGATCGATGAACAAAGAATAGTATCTTCCACAGGCGCTCTTAACCTGCCGGAAGTTCCAAAAAAACTTATCGTAATAGGCGGCGGTGTCATCGGCCTTGAGATGGGCAGCGTATGGCGCAGACTCGGTGCAGAAGTTGAAGTTATCGAATTCCTTGATGAGATCATCCCCGGCAATGATGGTGAAGTAAGAAAGAATTTCCGCAAGATACTTGAAAAACAGGGAATGAAATTCCGCCTTTCCACAAAAGTTACCGGCGCAAAGTCTGATAAAAATGGCGTTACCCTTACCGTTGAAGCCGCCGCTGGTGGCAACAAGGAAGAAGTAAAAGCCGATTACGTTCTGGTCGCCATAGGCAGAAAACCGAATACCACGAATCTCGGACTGAAAGAAGCGGGCGTTGCCCTCGATGAACGCGGCCGCATAAAAGTAGATGCTCATTTTCAAACAAATGTTGCAGGCATTTACGCTGTCGGTGATGTCATCCCCGGCCCAATGCTTGCCCACAAGGCTGAAGAAGATGCCGTAGCCGCCGTTGAAACAATGGCCGGCCAGCATGGCCACGTGAATTACGATCTCGTTCCCGCCGTTATATACACCCACCCGGAAGTTGCCACAGTCGGTATGTCCGAAGAAAAATGCAAAGAAAGCGGCATTGATTATGTAGTAGGCAAATTCCCCTTCATGGCCAACTCCCGCGCCAAAGCCGTTGGTGATACAGATGGTTTCGTTAAAATAATCGCCGACAAAAAAACAGACAAGGTATTGGGCGTCCACATACTAGGCCCACAAGCCGGCACCATAATAATGGAAGCCGCCATAGCCATGGAATTCGGCGCAAGTTCAGAAGATATAGCCAGAACTTGCCACTCGCATCCTGATCTGAACGAAGCGGTAAAAGAAGCCGCTTTAAGCGTGCTCGGCAGGGCGATACATATTTAATATTTGAATAATAATGGTGAAAAAATGGCCTATAAAGAAAGGCTTTTTTCTGTCCCGTCTGAGCATTTAACTACAGTCTCAGGATTACTTACTTTCCTGGCATTGTTTATAAAATTTTCTGCGAATGATTTAAGCCTGCTTACTAAGGTAGCTGCTTTCAGCGTCATTTGAGTAACAGGATGGCATTTGATACTTGCGGCCATGGCTATAATATGGGCATCTAATTTCTTTAGATTCAATCTTAGACTCCGCTCTTTTACCTCGTCAGGAATAAGGGTATCGGACCTGTTTTTTCTTTGTCTGTTCAACCTGTCCTGTTCATATTGTTTTTCCTCGACACCATGCCCGGTTTTAACGGATCTTGATATTTCTTCTATTGGCAGAAGTTTTGAAAGATTTGTTTTTTCATTTATTTGCGCGATCTTATATTGCTTTATTCCTTTCCTCATGGCGTCATCTGTAAGATTGATAACATTATCTATAGTTTCTCCGTTTTTGAGAAGTTTTACACATTTTGAAATTGTCTCTGTCAGCAAAGTAATAGATTTTAGGCCACCTATCGTTATATTTTCTATCCGTTTATTATGAAGGATATTAAGCAATCGCGGATGATTTTCAAAAAGCTCATTAAAACTTTCACTTGAAAATATGGAGCTATTATCCGGTTTCAGTTCTACTGTGGGCTGGAAATAATTTGCGGATAAGGAATTATTTTTAGGTTTTGAATCATAATCAGAAAGAAGCCCCCCTATAGTATCCTGAATTACCTTCGGGTCAGTGTCTGTTGCGCAGAGATGCAGTATGTAGGCTTTTGCCAGACAGACTACTCCATCATCAGAAAAAAAAGTTCTAGCCATTTTGTCCCCTCTAAATTAATTCTTGTTTAGCCCATTAGTTTGTTTATATTACAGAAGCATTTTACCACAAAAAGGTTAATAAACTATTAACAAATATAGATATTTTATTTATGACAGGAAAACTTGCAAGATTATTATTTATCCCCCTGATATTCATAGCTAATTCAGCGATCGCGGAAAGTAGCGTAAAGTCGCCTTTTGTCAATAAAGGGGAAATGGGCATCCATGTTAACACCGAATTCCTCGATCAGCCTGATGATGGCCTCTTAGAAGATAGCAAGGGCATCACCACCGAACTTGAATATGGTTTCACCGACAGGCTGGAGGCCGGGTTTGATTTTACCGCAGGTGACAGCGGCAGTGACAAAATGGAATACCAGATGACCGGCTTCCAGAGCACCTTCCAGTTCACCGAGCAGGATGATGGCAACCCGGTATCCACCGCAGTAAGGGCACAATACAAGGTTTCCCACACTGCTGCAGATCAGCTTTCCGGCATGGTGATATTCGGCCGTCAGGGCGATAAATTCGGCTATGTGCTGAATGTCGGCATCAAGTCCGAGGTCGGCTCCAGTGCTAACGAGAGCGTTTCCGGCGATATCCGTGCCAGCATGAATTACCTGTTCCGCGATAGCTTCCGTCCCGGCCTTGAATATTATTCCGACACCGGAGAGCTCGATCAGCTGAACGACATCAACGACCAGCAAAGCCGCCTAGGCCCTGTTATCTATGGTAACATCACTCCGAATCTTTCCTATCAGGCCGGCTATCTTCTTGGCCTGTCCGACAAAGGCCCGGATGGAGTTTATAAGCTCAACCTTGAATATAAAGTTAAGCTGAACGATAATGCCGCCGCCAATACCCAGCCTGTGAACCAGCAGTCCGGATATATACCGCAGATAGATTTCCTTAAATAAATATTTATAAAAATGACCTCAAAAACTACAGATATAGTAATAATCGGCGCAGGCCCTGTCGGCCTGTTCACCGCCTTTGAATGCGGCATGCTCAACATGAGATGCGTGGTAATAGACGCCCTCGATTTCATCGGCGGCCAGTGCACCGCCCTCTATCCGGAAAAGCCAATATACGATATCGCCGGCCTTCCTGCAGTAGCCGCGGAAGATCTCATTAGAAACCTCGAAAAACAGGCCGCACCTTTCAGCCCGGAATATATGCTGGGGCAGCAGGTTACGGAACTTACCAGAACAGATTCAGGCTTTAAAATAAAAACCTCAAAAGAAAATACCATTGAATGCAAAGCCATCATGATAGCCGCTGGCTGCGGCGCGTTCGGCCCTAATCGTCCGCCCGTGCAAGGTCTTGATGAGTTCGAAAAAACTGGAGCCGTGAATTATCTTGTACGCAGCAAGGAAGATTATCGCGGTAAAAAAGTTGTCATCGCCGGGGGCGGGGATTCCGCTGTGGACTGGGCCAATATACTCGCCGATGTCACTGCGAAATTATACATGGTACACCGCCGCGATAAATTCCGCGCCGCACCAGATAGCGTCAACCGCATGATGAAACTCGCCGATGAAGGCAAGATCGAATTCGTAATTCCCTACCAGCCATCCGGCCTGAGCGGGAAGGGCGGCAAGCTCGATACCGTGGAACTAAAAGACCTAGGCGGCAACGTAAAAAATATCGAGGCCGATAACCTGTTATGCTTCTTCGGCCTTGCGATGGAACTGGGGCCCATAGCCAACTGGGGCCTTGGTCTGGAGAAGAACCATATTTCTGTTGATCAGGTAACATTGCAAACAAATGTTGAAGGAATCTATGCGGTCGGCGATATCTGCACCTATAAGGGCAAACTGAAACTCATCGCCTGCGGATTCTCCGAAGCTGCGATGGCCGTGCATCACGCCTATAACAAAGTACACGACAAACCGCTGCATTTTGAATATTCAACTTCAAAAGGCGTGCCGAAGTAGTAGTTTACAAGTTATCAAGTTGACAAGTATTCTGCTTGAAAACTCGAAGACTTGAAAACTAGAAAACCCAATTATGACCTTCTACGTTTACATATTAACTGATGACAAAAACACCAAGTTCATTGTGAACTTCACGCAGAACCTTGTTCGCGCGATACATGAGATGAAAAATTCCGCGCAGGGATTCTTCAGCGAGAACCAGATAAACAAACTGGTTTACTTTGAACCCCACGAGATATATGAAGATGCCAGACGGCGAGAGCGCGAGATAATCAGCTGGAACGACGAATACACCAGAACCATAGTATCCCTGCATAACGCCAAGTTTGAAGATCTGTATGATCAAATATTTTAACTCCCTCTCCCCTTGCGGAAGAGGGTAGGGGTGAGGGGGCCGTAACGAATTCCCCCTCACCAAGATTCTCTCCCGCAAGGGGAGAGGGAAGCAGGAAGAAAAAATTAAAACTAAAAATATGACTGACAAAAATAAAATAATAAACGGCAAAGAATTCTCTGAGGATCTGCGTAAAAAAATAGCCTCTCAGGTAACTGCCATCACCGCGAAAACCGGCAAAAAGCCCGGTCTTGCTGTGATACTGGTCGGCCATGATCCTGCATCAGAAGTTTATGTACGCAATAAATCAAAGCAAACGCTTGAAGTAGGAATGGAGAATTTTGAGTATAAACTCCTTGAAACAATTTCCGAAAAAGAACTTATAAATAAAATAACCGAACTGAACAATAACAAAAATGTTCACGGCATACTCGTCCAGCTCCCGCTTCCAAAGCACATCTCAGAACTTGCGGTGATAAACGCCATTGCCCCGGAAAAAGATGTTGATGGCTTCACCGCCGTTAACCGCGGCAAGCTTGTAGCCGGTGAAGATAGCCTTGTCCCATGCACACCACTCGGCTGCCTGATGCTGATAAAAGACAGGCTTGGCAACGACATCTCCGGCAAAACCGCCGTAGTGATAGGCCGCAGCAACATAGTCGGCAAACCCATGAGCCAGCTTCTCCTGAACGAAGGCTGTACCGTAATAACCTGCCACTCCAAAACCGATAACATAAAACAATTCACCACCAAGGCCGATATTCTGGTTGTGGCCGTAGGTCGCCCCGAACTCGTCACCGCCGACTGGGTAAAGCCGGGTGCCTGCGTTATTGATGTTGGCATTAATAGAATTACTGATACCGCTACCGCCACAAAAACCAGGCTCGTCGGCGATGTAAATTTCACCAGCGTGGAACCATCCGCATCCTACATAACCCCGGTTCCCGGCGGCGTAGGGCCAATGACGATAGCCTGTTTGCTGAATAATACGCTGAAGGCGTTCAGGATAATAGAGCATATCTAAAGGCTGATATCGTAGCCGCCTCTTTTTCCGGGGCCGGGAGTTATCTCTATATCCTTTGTAAAGTCATCACTATCCCTGTTAGGCTTTCTTTGTATCCTCGGCTTTTTCTCTATCTTTTGCAGGTAGGATGAATTTTTCAGAGCATACTCCTCATATTGGGAGGTCAGCTTTCTTAGGGTTTTACAGGTTTGTATATTTGCTTTTACAGCGCATTCAAATAAAGTGGGTTCACCTTCGATTTCTAGAATACTTCCTTCTAATCTTTCGGTAAGTATCCTCTTATATGATTCAGTGACGGTATTATTAAGGCTGCTGGCCTCTCTGGAAGTAAAGCTATCAAGTCTGTTCAGTTTACTGAGCATTCCTGATGTACGTATATCGAACTGAAAACTTATGAAATCACCATTAGGGGTTTTTAGCTTTCTGGAAAGATCATGCTGCGGAACAGGCATTATACCAAGCCTTTTCTTATCCAGTAACTCCATGGAGAAGTCGAATTTATTTACTTCTTTTGTTCTCTCTGTCCTGCTGCCGTGATAGGCAAGGAACATGGCGGTAAACTTGGATAACTCATCTTCCGCCACAGCTTTTAGTTGCTCGGGATTTAATTTTTTAAGACTCATTTCCCCTCATGATAATAATATAAAATGTCCCAGATAATAGCACAATACCGCGAAAAAACAATCTTGAATGACAGCATTTTTAAACTTATTGATATCAGGTAGTTATTAAAATATCCAGGATAGGAAAACCCTCATAATAGCTCTTGCATATTGATGCCATTTCTGCTTATACTGTTCCGTTTTAGTAAATCAAAAAATCAGAGATATTTTAATGGGCGAGAAATACATAAGCGTACATGGTGCAAAAGAACATAATCTTAAGAACATAAGCATAGATATTCCGAAGGAAAATCTGGTGGTCGTTACCGGGCTTTCGGGTTCTGGTAAATCGTCGCTGGCGTTTGATACGATATACGCCGAAGGGCAGCGCCGTTATGTGGAATCGCTTTCTGCTTACGCCCGCCAATTCCTTGAGATGCAGAACAAGCCGGATGTTGAATATATAACCGGACTTTCTCCCGCTATCGCGATAGACCAGCGCACAACCTCGAAGAATCCGCGCTCTACCGTGGCTACCATCACCGAGATATATGATTATATGCGCCTGCTATATGCGCGTATCGGTGTTCCATACTCCCCTGCAACCGGCCTGCCAATTGAAAAGCAAAGCGTCACGCAGATGACAGATAAAATTCTGGAGCTTCCGCAGGACACAAAAATAAATCTTCTCGCACCGATAGTTCGCGGCGGCAAAGGTGAACACACCGCAGAATTGCTCAAACTCAAGAAGGATGGCTATTCCCGCGTGCGTATCGATGGCACTACTTACAGCCTTGATGAGATACCGAAAATTGATAAGAACAAAAAGCATAACATGGAAGTCGTTGTCGATAGACTTCAGGTGAATGCTGATCTAGGCAACCGTTTGCCGGCTTCTATTGAAACATCGCTGAACCTTTCAAAAGGTTTGCTGTATGTTGAAGTGGTTGATCTGCCTGCATCATACAAGCCTAAGAAAACTGATAAGACTTATAAGAAAGGCGAGATATTAATTTTCTCCGAAAAATTCGCATGCCCTGTGTCCGGCTTCCAACTTAGCGAAATTGAGCCTCGCATGTTCTCGTTCAATAGCCCTTATGGCGCATGCACTGAATGTGATGGCCTTGGTATTGAAAGTTTCTACAACCCGGAACTTATTGTTCCGAACAAAACATTATCGCTGAATGAAGGTGCGGTTCTGCCTTGGGCAAATGCGCAGAATAAATCTTACAGGCAAACGCTACAGGCCCTTTCAAGGCATTTCAAATTCTCCCTTGATGATGCGTGGAGCGAACTTTCTAAAGATGTTCAGAAAGTAATATTACACGGCTCCGGCGAAGAGGAAATTACTTTTGAATTCGATGACGGCCTGCGCTCTACCAAGGTAACTCAGGTGTTTGAGGGTGTCATCCCGAACATGAAACGCCGCGTAGAGGAAGCTGATACAACACATCTCGCATCAGCGTTCGAGACATATCAGGGCATCACAAAATGTAAGGCTTGCAGCGGTTATCGCCTGCGCCCGGAAACACTTTGCGTGAGAATTGCCGACCATCATATCGGTCAGGTCTCTGAAAAAACGATCGAGAAATCCGTTGAATGGTTCAAGGAACTTCCTGCAAAACTCAACAAGACCCACAATCAGATCGCGGAAAGAGTTATAAAAGAAATTTCCCTGCGCCTAAGTTTCTTGCAGGATGTCGGCCTTGATTATCTTTCGCTTGATCGTAAATCCGGCTCGCTTTCCGGCGGTGAATCGCAGCGTATAAGGCTGGCCTCACAAATAGGCTCCGGCCTTTCCGGCGTGCTGTATGTTCTGGATGAACCATCCATCGGCCTGCACCAGTGCGATAATGATAAACTTATAAGAACATTAAAAAGCCTGCGCGATCTTGGCAATACCGTTATAGTTGTTGAGCATGATGAAGATACGATGCGTCAGGCGGATTACCTCATTGATATCGGCCCAGGAGCTGGTGTTCACGGTGGTCATGTAGTTGCTCAAGGCACACCTGATGAGGTTGCAAAGAATCCCAAATCCATCACCGGACAATATCTTTCCGGCGAGAAGGAAATTCCTATCAATACACGCCGCAAGCATGAGAAGGAACGCTACATCCGCCTGCGCGGCGCGAAAGCTAACAATCTGCAATCGGTCGATGTTGATATCCCGGTGCGTAAATTCACTTCGGTCACCGGTGTTTCCGGTTCGGGCAAATCGTCGCTCGTGCTGCAAACCTTATACCGCGCGGCTAACAAGTTCGTGAATGGATTGTTCAAGAAAGTTCCGGGTGCGTATGAATCACTTTCCGGTCTGGAATATATTGATAAAGTAATTAAGATAGATCAGTCGCCAATCGGCAGAACGCCTCGCTCTAACCCGGTTACATATACCGGCGCGTTCAGCTTTATCCGCGATCTTTTCGTTGCATTGCCGGAATCTAAAACGCGTGGCTACAAGGCCGGGCGCTTCAGCTTCAACGTGAAAGGCGGCCGCTGCGAGACCTGTCAGGGCGATGGCATGCTGAAGATAGAAATGCACTTCCTGCCGGATGTTTATGTTCAGTGCGACAGCTGCAAAGGCAAACGCTATAACCGCGAAACGCTGGAGATAAAATATAAAGGCAAATCCATTTCCGATATTCTGGAAATGACGGTTGAGGAAGCCACTAAATTCTTCGAGAACCAGCCGCTTATCCATGAGAAACTGAAAGCGCTGAATGATGTTGGCGTCAGCTATATCTCACTAGGGCAAAGCGCTACAACCCTTTCCGGAGGCGAGGCCCAGCGTATAAAACTGGCGAAGGAACTTTCCCGCAAATCCACCGGGCGCACGCTTTACATACTTGATGAACCTACCACCGGCCTGCATACTCACGATATCGCAAAACTGCTGAACGTGTTGCACAGACTTGTTGATGGTGGAAATACTGTTGTATGTATCGAGCATAATCTTGATGTGATAAAAACCTCTGACTGGGTGATAGATGTAGGCCCGGGCGGCGGCTCGAAAGGCGGGCTGATAGTAGGTTTTGGCACCCCTGAAGATATCGCAAAACTTCCTGAATCCATGACCGGAAAATATCTAAAACGGATGCTGGATAAAAAAGGCAAGAAGAAAGCAGCATAATAAATTTCAGTGATAAATATGTATAAATTAAAATTCTTATTTATTTTATTCTGCGTCGCGTCATTGGCTGTTTCCGAGGATGTTCAGGCAGATAACAAGAAGACTTCATCACGCAGAACTGATTTTATTGATTTCACTCTTACCAGCACCAGCTTTGATAAAGGCGGGGTGATACCGAAAGGGCTTTTCTATAACGGCCTTACATGTAATGGCGAGAATCTATCCCCGCAGCTTAGCTGGAAAGGCGCGCCGGAAGGTACGCGTAGTTATGTTATAACCATGTTCGATATGGATGCGCCAACTGGCTCCGGCTGGTGGCACTGGGGAGTTTATAATATCCCGGCAGATGTGAACTCGCTGGAAGAGGGCGCCAGCAAGACCAGCGGCAATAAAATGCCGTTCTTCGCAAAAGAGATATTCACCGATTACGGAACCACCGGCTATGGCGGCCCGGCTTGCCTTGCAGCGGATGAGAAACCGCATCGTTATGTGATAACGGTATATGCACTGAAGGCGGAATTCCTCGGTATCGACAATGCCAGCACTGCAACTGGTGCGATGCTTACTGCTACGCTGCGCGGCGATATCCTCGCAAAGGCGCAAATAACTGCGGTTTCTGGCAAGTAGTTTATTTCATCCCCAATAATTTTAGTTTTTCCAGCATATGCTCCGGTGGCGGGGCTTCTATGAATATTGCGGGTTTGTTCTGGGATATTGGTATCTCAACGCTTCTGGCGTGGAGGTGGAGTTGTTCTTCCCCCTCAGATTCTATGGTTCCGGCTTTTATTATTTCGTCGTCGCGGCGGTGGTGGTTATAGAATGGGTCGCCGACTATAGGGCAGCCGAGATGCTTTAGGTGGATGCGGATCTGGTGGGTGCGGCCGGTCTGCGGGGCGGCTTCTATCCACGAGAGATTGGTGGCGGGGTCATAGCCGAGAAGTTTGTAATCGGTTATGGATTCCTGGCCTTTTTCGTTATCTATCACGATGCGCCAGCCGCGCTTTGTGTTAACTTTCAGCAGGGCGGCGTTGATGGTGCCTTCCGGGTTTTCTGGTTTGCCGTGGCAGATGGCCCAGTATTTTTTCTTTATCTGGTTGGATGAAAATAATTTTCCGAGTTTTGCGAGGGCCTTGCGATGGCGGCCGAGTACAAGGCAGCCGCTGGTATCACGGTCTAGGCGGTGGGCGAGGGAGGGTGGATTGGGCAGGCCGAATTGCAGATGATTAAAATATTTTTCGATATAATCACCTCCGCTTGGGCCTTGGTGGCAGGCTATTCCGGCGGGTTTATCCAGCACGAGGATAAGTCCATCGCGGTAGAGTAGGAGGGAATTTATTTGTTGTTCGTTCATATATATTATTCTGTTTCCCCGCACTTGTTGCGGGGTCTAGTGGTTAACTTCTAAATATTAAGTAGAGGTTATAATTCAAATCATACACTTTAGCTAGTGGTACCACTGGGCCCCGCAACAAGTGCGGGGAAACAGGGAGTTACAACATCCTAATCCTCGGTTCTATTATTTTTTTGGTTCGGGACCAGATTAGGAATTGGGTGAAGCTGTCGAGCTTTAGGGGGAAGAGGATCTTACCGGATTCGAGCATGGAGGAAACGGAAAGCAGGCGGGCGATCTTGTCGAGTTTGGGGTTTATAGAAATTATGGGGAGCTTGGTTTCGGCACGGATATCCTGAATTATACTGCCGCCGCTGGCTTTATCTTCGATAAGTATATTATGGGGTTTCCATTTTTCGGCATGCTGGATTATTTTTCTTTTTAGGGTCGGGAATTCCATTTTTTCGCGGAATACATCGAGTAAATAATAAGTGTTTTGCGTTTCACCCCATGTGGTACAGGCGGAATAATCGTTGTGAGTGCCGCCTTTTATAGCGGTATCCCAGCTTTGGGTGATGGACAGGAATTCTTCCGGGTGAGCATTATAGAATTTCAACCAGCTTTGTTTTATCAGGTCATTTTCTATCGGTAACGGGTTTTGAAGATACTTGGCGGAGAAGGTGAATGAACCTATATCCGATTCAATGTTTTTCAGGGCTTTTATATCTTCTTTTTCCGCGTGAAGAACGGCATTTTTATAAAATTTCTGATCATCATTCTTTCTGAACGGTGAGGGGAAATATAGTTTTGTCTTTGCTATGGCTGGGATGGAAAGATATTCCCATGATTTATGGTTTTTTGCGAGCAGGTAGCCGGTGAGATCATCAGTATGCAGGCGTTGCATTATTAGTACCATTACGCCTTTTTTCTTGTCATCAAGGCGGCTGGCGAATACCTGATCATACCAGTTGAGGGTTTGCGTGCGCATGGTGATGCTGTTCATATGGGCGGGATTGTGCGGATCATCGAGGATAAGGAAATTGCCGCCTTCACCGGTGAGTGTGCCGCCGACGGAAGTTGCTAGGCGGAAGCCGCGCTTGGTGGTGATGAATTTATCTTTCTGGTTATGGTCGGATACTATCTGTGTTTTTGGAAATATCTTTTGATACCACGGGGAATTTATTATCAGCCTTGTATCAAGCGAGTGTTTCGTTGCAAGTGCCTGAGAGTAACTGGCGGATATTATTCGCCGCGCCGGGTTCTGCCCCAAAAGCCAGGCAGGCCATGCCACGTTTACTGTAAGAGATTTTAAATATCGCGGCGGGATGTTGATTATAAGCCGTTTTATCTGGTTATTTTCGCATGCAAGCAGGTGCTCGGCAATAAGGTCTATATGCCAGTTATGCAGATATTCAGTCCGGGGTTCACGGTGGCGAATGATTTTCTTATGAACGCTTTAAGATCATTTAGGACGATCTGTTCTGAAAAATCTGCTCTGGCCTCTATATTTATTTCCGGTTTTATTTCCATGTTTATTACTTCCCAGCGGAGGCTGGGATCCATTGTTACCCAGAACTCCTGAACAATATTTGTGGTATAATGGTTCCCAGCCTCCGCTGGGAAGTGGTGTTTTATATTTTTCCTTCGTTATAGCGTTTCACATAATCTTCGATTATCTGCATATCCTCTTCTGGCAGAGTGGTGCGTTCTAATACTTCTTCCAGCTCCATGATATCAGCCTTGCTGAGATCGAGTCGCGCGGTCTCCTGTTCGAAGGGGATAAGTTTAAGGAGTAGGGTGGTGAGGCGGGTGAGGATGGTTGCTGCGGGCTCTTTGGTTCCGAAGAGGAGCTGATTGGTAACAGCCGGGTTAACAGCGGATGGGCTGGCG
>CAYRJW010000024.1:13377-21885 GCA_964424715.1 uncultured Rickettsiales bacterium
GTGAGGCTGTTACTGATCTCTTCCTCTAATTCATCCAGCATCATCTTTACCATGCGCCGGGCCTGAGCGAGAGCTTCCTTATGTTCTATGAAGAGGTTCTTGTAATATTCCTTGGCCGATATCTTTTCCATAAATAATTCCTGTTGGTTACTGGAATTATTTTACGATGGGATAAAAGAGGCCGGAAGGGGGGGTAAGTGAAAATTTTTATTTTATTTCTATATGTTTCCTATAACTACTGAACAGGCTTTCCTGCTCGACTACGGTAGACAAGGATTTCTTAGCTTCTTCACATAAAGAGCTTATCTCTGTATGAATCAATGCATCGATACTCAATTTCTCATATACCGATAACATAAATGGCTTATCCATAGGGATATTATGATCATTAAACATCTTTAACATAGTATATGCTTTTGAATAGGATGCCGCTTTATCCATTTTACTAAGGTGGACCAATTTTCCCAGTTTCTCTACAGCATCAGAAACCATATTTTTCTGCTCATCGTTAACCGGGGGTTTTTCCTTTCCTACATGGCTTGTATCTTTAAAAAGACCTTTATGTAGAACGACAAGATGCATCAAAGGCTGTTTTACCATATTATAGTTTGTGAATGCCGAAAGACCCCACGGGCTTCCAGATAAGGCAGTCTCAAGAGAATCGCTGACCTTTGTTATGATGTCCCTGTCTATTAAGGCTTTTTTATCCGTAAGATTTTTTATTTCATTGTGAGCCGGCAGATAGTCATTATTATATTCTTCGATCTTGCCGTTTATTTCCAGAAATTTTTTTAAGTTCTCAAATCCTGTAGAAATTTTATCAAGCAGCTCTTTCTGTTTTTCTGTAATCTCAGGTTTATTCTCTTCTGACATCAGTTACCCCATTGGTTCAAGATGCTACAATCTATCATCATTTTTGAGAAAAAACAATAAAAAAGGCCGGGGGAATTGCCCGGCCTTTTCTTTGCTATCTGGTTGAATTAACTAGCCATTAGCTGCTTTTTTATTGCCTGCGAGTTTAGCGCGGGCGTTTTCGGTAGCTTTTACCATTTCGATCAAAGCGCCTTTGGTTTCTACCCAGCCGCGGGTTTTAAGGCCGCAATCAGGGTTGACCCATACTTGCTCAGGGGTAAGTACTTTAAGGGCTTTATCCAGCAGATATTCCATTTCGGCGGCTTTTGGCACGCGTGGAGAGTGGATATCATATACACCAGGTCCGATCTGGTTCGGGTATTTGTAACCAACGAAGGCTTCCAGAAGTTCCATCGCGGAACGGGAAGTTTCGATCGAGATGACATCTGCATCCATTGCGCCGATAGAATCAATGATATCATTGAATTCAGAGTAGCACATATGCGTATGTATCTGGGTTGAATCCTCGATACCGCTTGATGATATCTTGAAGGAATCAACAGCCCATTTCAGATATGCTTTTTTATCAGCATTACGAAGCGGCAGACCTTCACGGATAGCCGGTTCATCGATCTGGATCATTTTAATGCCAGCGGTTTCAAGGTCTTTCACCTCATCGCGGATGGCGAAGGATATCTGGCGGCAGGTTTCGCTGCGAGGCTGATCGTCACGGACGAATGACCATTGCAGGATAGTTACCGGGCCAGTTAACATGCCTTTCATCGGGCGTTTAGTTAAGCTTTGCGCGAATTTGCTCCAGCGCACTGTCATAGGTTCAGGGCGGGAAACATCACCGAAGATAACCGGAGGTTTTACGCAACGGGAACCATAGGATTGTACCCAGCCATTTTCAGTAAAGCAGTAGCCTTTCAGCTGTTCGCCGAAATATTCCACCATGTCGTTACGTTCATATTCACCGTGAACCAGCGCATCAATGCCGATCTCTTCCTGAATTTTTACCACTTCAGCGGTTTTTTGTTCAAGGAATTTATCGTAATCAGCAGCGCTTAATGCGCCTTTTTTGAAGTTGGCACGGGCAGCGCGAACATCTTCAGTCTGCGGGAAGGAGCCTATTGTAGTAGTAGGCAGAGGCGGCAGGTTGAAAAGTTTGTTCTGCTCAGCGATACGTTTTTTGAAATCCGAATTACGGTTCATATCAGCATCTTTGAAGCTCTTGCTGCGTTCTTTAACCGCTTTATCGTGGATACGGGTTGAAGTTGCGCGGGTGCCTTGAGCTTTTGCATTATCAGCGAATTCAGCTTTCACAGCTTCTTCACCACCATTTGCAAATTTGGTAAGGATGGAAACTTCAGCAAGCTTTTGCTTGGCGAAGGACATCCATGATTTGATCTCAGCATCAAGCTTGGTTTCGTTCTCAAGGTTAACCGGAGTGTGGATAAGCGAGCAGCTTGGAGCAACGATAACGCGGTCTTTGCCAAGTTTAGCAACTGCTTTAGTGATAAGCTCTGCTGATTTCGCGAAATTATTTTTCCAGATATTCCTGCCATCGATAACGCCGATGGAAAGGGTTTTATCTGCCGGAAGTTTGGAAAGAACTTCATCAAGCTGGTTAGGCGCGCGTACCAGATCGATATGCAGGCCTTTAACAGGTAAGCCGCATGCAAGCTCGGTATTATCACGAAGGCCATCGAAGTAAGTTGCAACGGTAATTTCCAGGTTGGAAGCTTTTGTAAGGAACTCGAACGCTTTTTTGTAAGCGGCTTTGTCTTCAGCAGAAAGATCAAGCGCAAGGAATGGCTCATCTATCTGGATGGATTTAGCGCCGAGGCTTTCAAGCTTTTTAAGAACTTCACCATATACAGGAAGTAATGCATCAAGGAAGGAAACATTAGAAACATTCACTTCACGGCATTTGCCTAGTTTCAGGTATGTAACTGCGCCGATAAGAACCGGACGAGTTTCAATGCCAAGAGCTTTTGCTTCGGAATATTCATCGAATATTTTCGTGGAAGAAAGTTTGAACTGGGTTTTGGTAGAAAGTTCAGGAACGATATAGTGATAGTTAGTATCGAACCATTTTGTCATTTCCATCGCTACGACATCGTGACCATCTTTCTGCAGGCCGCGGGCCATTGCGAAATAAGTGGTAAGATCAACATTACCGCCTTTGAAATTATAACGCGGAGGCACAGCGCCGAAAAGCGCAGTGTGATCAAGAACCTGATCGTAGAAGGAGAAATCATTGCTTGGGATAATATCTATTCCCGCAGCAGCTTGTGTCTGCCAGTTGGTTTTACGGATGTTAGCCGCTTCCGCCTGAAGCTGCTGCTCGTTAAGAGCGCCTTTCCAGAAGGATTCTATCGCTTTCTTCAATTCCCTGAATGCGCCTATTCTCGGGAAGCCTAAATTCGCTGATCTTGCCATGATTTTTCTCTCTAAGTTTAAGTTTTCAAAAATGAACGCGTTTCATAGCCCTAAACACAGTGAATAGCAACCAAAAAGATGGGGTTTTAGAGTAAGTATTTAGTAGTAGTGGTAATTAGGAAAGACAAAGAACATCGTCATTCTGGCGAAGGCCAGAATCTATCAAGACCTACCGCTGATTGGATTCTGGCCTTTGCCCAAGTGAGACTGGATGGGAAGGCGAAAGGATAAGGTTTTGTGGCTTATAAACCTATTTTTTGTCTTACTTATATAACCATGCGAGTGTGGCGGTTTTCGGGTCTTTACTACCAACAGTCTTGCCGTGAGAATTTATATTCTGATGGGGTTTTCTATTGTTGGATACTACCTGGTCTGAGTCATTATTTTTATAGGATAGCGATCTTGTATAGGCTTTTTCGCCGAAGGAGTCCTCCCAGCGCGTGACTATCTTATTCCATGCTTCTTTTTCCTCTATCTCGGGAGTAAGAGGGAATAAGGTAGCTATAAAGGCTCTTATATCTTTGGTATTTTTATGAGAATCGAATATTTCCTTTAACCAACCTAATATATCCTTGGGTTCCTGCAAGACTACTGAGCCCTCGCCGTTAAGGTCTTTGCCGAGGTTCATTAAAGAAATTAGATCCGATATGCGGTTATTCATATCCGTTCTTTCATCTGCAGAAAGCTCTTTTGGCTGCGGCACCTTTGATGCCAGGAATTTATCGACCTTATCCTCTTTTGTTGCTTTCAGCGAAAGCCCTTTGCTGCCTTTAAGGAAATAATTCATATATCTCAGCTCTTCCAGATCAGAAAAACTGATAGCGCATATGCGAATGTTCAAATAACCTTCGTTGGAGAACTTCACGGCCATACTATTCTTATCTTCGTTTATCCCAAGGAACTCGTAATGGCTCAGGCCGAGAGCTTTCAGCTTGGGGACCTCTACCTCAAGTTCAAATAAATTTCTGATATCATTAGACATACCGACGATTCTAGCATAATTTCAGCCGAAAAGCATTAACAAAATATCCGAAATGATACAATATGTTAGCTGGCTTTTTTGTCTTCTGGCGTAGCTTTCTGAGGCAGGGTGGCTATCATGGCTTCAAGCGCTATTTGCGTGCAGAGGCCGAGCAGAACCGGGTCACGCGGGCGTAGGTTGCCGGTGTTCCAGTGGGTGCGGCTGCGGATGTCCTGAATGGTCTTTTTGGTGGTGCCGATAAGTTTTGATATCTGACCATCAGACATTGCAGGATAGTGTTTAACCAGCCATGCAACAGCATCCGGCTTATCCTGACGGCGGGCGACAGGGGTGTATTTTGCCTTTTTGCGTTTATTCTCAACGGCCATGTAATCAAGGTAATCAGCGATGAATTCAACTTTCTTCTTCGGGTCTTTTTCCGCCGCAGCGATAGATTCGCGGGTGGTAAAACCTTTCAATACCGGATCAAGCCCCATAACGCCCTGCGCTACATCACCATCTGCTATACCCTGAACCTCAAGCGGGTGCAACTTGCAGAAATCCGCCACCTGATCAAAGGTTAGTTTAGTATTCTCAATAAGCCATACTGCTGAGGCTTTCTGCATTAATGGTTGGGTCATGGTAGTTTCCTTGGTTGCTAGAATCTGGAATCTAGAGTCTAGATAATTAATGTAAATATCGCGGGTTTCTATTCAAAATAGACCGCTAAGTCAAGTACAACTTTATATATATACTCAGATTCTAGATTCCATATCCTAGCAACTATTCGGTTGACAACCCCCTAAATATCGGTATTTTCCAGCCCTCTCTTGTCGCTTTGGCGGATATTTTGAGGAGCATTACATTTGTAACTAAGTCTCCGATAAATAAGAGGTTAACCAAAAAGAGGAATATGATATGACTAAAAGACTTTCAGCTAAACATAAGATATCGCGCCGTTATGGCATTAATCTGTGGGGTCGTGATAATGATCCTTCTGAGAAAAGAAATTTTATACCCGGACAGCACGGCCCATCTATCGGCAGAAGGGTGATGTCTGATTTCGGTAAGCAGCTTGCGGCTAAGCAGGTGCTTAAAGGCTATTACGCTAACGTATCTGAAAAACAGTTCAGGAACATATATAAGGAAGCGATCGCGAAGAAAGGTGATACTTCTGAGAATTTCGTAGGTTTCCTTGAAAGCAGGCTTGATGTTGTTGTTTACAGGCTGAACCTTGTTCCTACAATGTTCGCGGCTCGCCAGTTCGTTAACCATAAACACGTTACCGTTAACGGCAAAAGCGTAAATATACCTTCATACAGGGTTGAGGCAGGCGATGTTATCGAAGTGAAAGATTCTTCAAAACAGATACCGGTTGTTATTGAAACTACCGAAGCCGCTGCACGCGCTATCCCTGATTATTTTGAAGCTGACCTGAAAGCCCGTAAAGGCAAATTCATCAGGAAGCCGCTATTGTCTGAGGTTCCATACCCGTTCAAGGCTGAAGTTAATCTGGTTGTCGAGTTCTACTCGCGCTAATCGTTTTAATTTTTATACTGGATTTATTAAGCCCTTCTGTAGTAATATAGAGGGGCTTTTTATTTTAAAGGATATGCAAAAATTCCCTAACACAAGATTACGCAGAAATCGCCAATCAGGTTGGATACGGAACCTTGTGCAGGAAACTACCGTTTCGGTGAATGACCTTATATTACCGATATTCGTGCTGCCGGGGAAGGATGGCAAGGAAAAGATAAAGACCATGCCGGGTGTGTTCAGGCTTGGCGAGAAGGACTTACTGAAAGAGGTGGCTGAGGCGAAAAGGCTTGGGATAAATGCGGTTGCGCTGTTCCCGGTAGTGCCGGATGCGAAGAAGAATGAAAGCGGCAGTTATGCGCTGGATAAGAATAATTTTCTGTTAGGTCATATAAAAGCAATAAAGAATAAATTCCCGGAAATGGGCGTTATCTGCGATGTTGCGCTGGATCCTTATACCGTCCACGGGCATGATGGGGTTCTTAAGCAAGGCTATGTGGATAATGATGCCACCAATAAGATACTGGCGAAACAGGCCGTGATACTGGCGAAAGCCGGAGCGGATTTTGTGGCGCCTAGTGATATGATGGATGGCAGAGTGGGTATTATACGGGCCGCGCTGGAAGCGGAAGGGTTTGTTAATACCGGGATATTATCTTACGCGGCGAAATATGCTTCATCGCTTTATGGGCCGTTCCGTGATGCGGTAGGGTCGGGGAAGAATCTTTCCAAGAAGGATAAGAAAACTTACCAGATGGATCCTGCTAATATCAGCGAGGCTTTGCTTGAGGTGGAGATGGATATAAACGAGGGGGCGGATGTGGTGATGGTTAAGCCGGGGATATTTTATCTTGATGTGATAGCCGCGGTGAAACAGAAATTCAATGTTCCGGTATTCGCGTATCAGGTGAGCGGTGAATATGCCATGATGAAGAACTCTTCTCTCGCCGGAATAATAGATTTTGATAGCGTGATGATGGAAAGTATTTTATGTTTCAAACGCGCAGGCGCAAGTGCGGTGTTTACTTATGCGGCTAAAGAGATAGCCAAGAGCTTAGAGCTGAGGGCTAAGAGGTAGAATGAAAATTAAGAACATAAAGATATTCACTTTGCTTATAGCTCTCAGCCCTCAGCTCTTAGCTTTTAGCTCTAACGCACAGGAAGATATTTACGCCGACCCGCTATATTCCAATGAACAGATATATTATAAGCCCATAACCCCAGATGTGCTTGAGGCGGAGAAATTGCGCGCACTTGGCGAGAAAGATGCAAAGACGATGTATGTTATCGGGATGATGTATCGCGATGGGCAGAATGTGGACCCGGACGTGGTGCAGGCACAGGAATGGTTCAAACATTCCGCGGAGGAAGGCAATAGCGATTCGATGGTAGAACTGGCAAGGATATATTCGCTGGATAAGGAATTCACCGGGTTAGATAAGAACCAACC
Organism: uncultured Rickettsiales bacterium; assembly: GCA_964424715.1. Taxonomy (GTDB): domain Bacteria; phylum Pseudomonadota; class Alphaproteobacteria; order Rickettsiales; family UBA8987; genus JAMHZE01. The sequence goes on from CAYRJW010000024.1 coordinate 20,622, forward strand.
GGAAGCATTGCGCTGGATAAATGAGGCGGAGAAACGAAATAATGCAAAAGCATTATATACGCTTGGTACCATGTATGAAGATGGCTTCCCGGTGGAAAGGTCTTATGAAAAATCGTTCGAATATTATAAAAAGGCGGCTTACCGGGGAATTCTGAACGCTTATGTAAAACTTTATATCGCCTATCAATATGGCAAGGGCGTTGACCCGGACCTGAAAAAGGCGATCTACTGGCTGCGGAAGATCCAGAAGGAAGCGCCGGACGGCAAAATAAAAGATTATGCAAAACAAATGCTTTCAGATGCTTATTTCGAGGTCGGCCTTACCGAAGTTGACCCAGCGCTTAAATTCAAGATGTTCAACCTTGCATGGAGCAACGGCAACAGATATGCGATCGAGGCTATCGGCGATATGTTCCAGGCGGGAGTTGGTGTAAGGCAGAATTATCCTAGCGCTGTAGTTGCCTATGAAACAGCAATAAAGAATTATGAAAGTGTTTATTCCATGGAGCGGCTTGGTTTCATTTACCTTAAAGGCCCGGCGGAGATAAACCGTGATTACAAAAAAGCCTTTGACCTGTTCGCCAAAGCGGCTGATCTAGGCGGGGTTACGGCGGCGTATGAGCTTGGCTATATGCATTATTACGGCCTGGGCACCACCAGGAACCCGACTGAGGCTAATAAATGGTTCGCACGGTCTTCACAGCTTGCAAGCCGCAAGCAACAGCCAAAATATGTATCACCTAACGATGCTTCTAACCGCCAGTTACAGAATATAATCTCTGCAACAGCCATTAAAGATATAGAAATAGAAAGACAGAAAAATATCCAAAGGCAGCTTGATGCATCCGATTATAAATCCGGCGAAGTGCCACAGATAAACGAAGTCCCTAGATATTAGTACTTAGTTGGTAGAAGGTAGTTTGTAGTTGCTACCGTCTACCAGCTTCCAACTACAAGCTAAATTAATTATGCCTGATCTTGAGTTTGAAAATAGATATGAATGTCTGGTCGCCGGGGTAGATGAGGCGGGCAGGGGGCCTTGGGCCGGGCCGGTTGTAGCGGCGGCGGTTATACTGGATAAGAACAATTTTCCGAAGGGGATGGATGATTCCAAGAAGCTTACGAAACAGAAACGGGAAATTATTTTTAGTGAACTGGTGAATAATTGTGATTTCGGGGTGGGGATAGTTTCAGAAACTACTATTGATGAGATAAATATTTTAAACGCCACCAAGCTTGCGATGAGGAACGCGGTTCTGGCGCT
>CAYRJW010000025.1:0-2739 GCA_964424715.1 uncultured Rickettsiales bacterium
ACTTCCGCCGCGTTCAGCGCAAGATTCAGGGCGAGGGCCGTTTTACCCATGGAAGGACGGGCGGCGAGTATTAACAGGTCGGAGCGGTTAAAGCCGCCAAGCAGAGCATCAAGATCGGTGTATTTTGTAGCGATACCGCTTATAGAGCCATCTCTTTTAGAGGCGGCATCCGCTACTCTCAGGGCTCCGGCAAGCGATATTCTGGCCGGCGTGAAGTTGGTCTCGGAATTACCGATGCTTGCGAGGTTGAATAATCTTGTTTCAGGTTTTTCTATCTGCGAGGTGGCAGATTCGTCGCCGGTGGCATTGAAGGAATCTTCCAGTATCTCATTGCCTATCTCAAGCAGTTGGCGGCTTACGTAAAGATTATATACTATCATGCCATAAGAGCGTAAATTTATTATACCGCTCGCAAGGCTGTATAAACGCAGGAAATAATTATTGCCGCCGGCCAGTTCCATCGCTTCATCATTCTGAAAATGGTTCTTTAAGGTGACCGGATTGGCGATTATCCCCTTATCGAAAAGGGTGGTTATGACCTGGTATATCTTCTGGTGCAGGGGATCAAAGAAATGTTCCGGCAGCAGGAAATCGGAGATCTTGTTTATTGCTTCATTATTATTGAGGATAGCGCCGATAACGAACTGTTCGGCATCTGTGTTATAGGGAAGTTTTTTAATTCCACCAAGGGTTTGGTCGGATTGCTTGTTTAAAGCTACAATTTTTTTCTCTGCTTCCATTTGAACAAATATTCGGGTGGGAGATTATAATAACCAATAATAGGTTAGTTGCAAGTTAAGAAACCAACAAATGAAACTTGTGAATTTTAGCCGAGAAAAAACTAGCTGGCAGCAGCTTCAGAAACTTCTTCAGTCGCGGCAGGAGCAGAAACTTCTTCCTGTTTAGCGGCAGCTTCAGTTTTAGTTGCAACGGCTTTAGATACCAGATCACTGTTAACCGTGGTAAGCTGTATCTCGCCGGATTTGAATTTTTTAGCGTTCTCTTCAGCTTCACCTTCAGAACGTGCAACGTTCAGGTAAACTTCACCGAAAACACCTTCACCAAGATCAACATCTATCTGGTAAACACCGATAAATTTGATAGCATAGTTAAGTATAACCTGTTTGCGGGATATATCAGCGCCGGAAACTTTATTCAGGCCATCAGATATTTCAGAGGAATTAACTGCGCCGTATAACCTGCCATCATCACCGGCCTGTTTAACAACGTTAACAATCTTGTCTTTAATTTTGCCTGAAAGTTTAAGAGCTTCCGCTTCTTTCTTTTTGCTTTGCTCGGTAAGTTCAGCTTTTTTAGATTCAAATGTTGCTACATTTGAAGTTGTAGCCTGAACAGCTTTACCGTTAGGGATAAGGAAGTTCCTTGCGAAACCTTTTTTCACATCGACCACTTCGCCTACAGCGCCTAGTTTCTTATATTTTTCCAGCAGGATAACTTTCATGACATTAATTGATTAGTTATTAACAAAAGGGATCAATGCCAGCAACCTTGCGTTTTTTATAGCTTTTGCAAGCTCACGCTGTTTTTTGGCGCTAACAGAAGTGATTCTGCTAGGAAGGATTTTACCTCTTTCAGAGATATATTGTTTTATAAGTGTAAGGTTTTTATAATCGATAACAGGAGCGCCTTCTGCAGATAGAGGGCATTTTCTGATCCTTTTAGAGAAAACCTGAGGCATCATGGCAGGATTTGCTATGAATTTAGCTGCCGCATCGTTCTTTCTGTTATTTTTTCTTGGGAAGGCCATTATATAACTCCGTTTTTCTATTCTAGATCAGTTGTTTCTTTAGAGACTTTCTCAACCCTGATGGTAAGGTCCCTTAATACATCTTCACTTAATTTAAGTTTGCGGCGAAGCTCACTTACAGTTTCAGCGGTTGCTTCATAGCCAAAATGAACATAGTGACCTTTTTTGCTCTTCTTAACTTTATAAGCAAGATCGCGGAGGCCCCACATTTCTTTTTTAATGATTTTGCCAGCGGTTTTGATTATATCTTCAAAAGCGTTCGCAACCTTCTCAACATCAGTTGAGGCAAGGTCTGGTCTGCATATTATAGTAGTTTCGTATAGTGCCATAATTCCAACAATTTATTAAAATGGAAGCGGATAATACATACAAGAGTTGCCTTTGCAACAAATATTTTTGACTTATTTTATATATTTATTATATATCTATTGCTCTAACCGGAAAAATAGAGAAAAATCTAAGGTTTAGAGCGGATTTACAAGGTTTATATGTCAGATAAATTAAGTCAGAGCGATGTTGAGTTACTCACGAAAAGTAAAGATGTTAAGTCAAAAGTAGAGATAATCAACAAAATCTCCACCCAATACCGCAACCGCCAGTTCAGCGATAAGGAAAAGGGCCTGGCCGAAGAGATCTTCCGCCTGCTGATGAGATACGCGGAAATAGGCGTCCGTAAGTCCATTGCTGAGAATCTGATGAGCGCTGACCATGTGCCAAGGGATGTGCTACTCTCGCTCGCCAAGGATATAGACGATGTCTCAAGGCCTATATTAGAATTCTCCGATCTTCTCACTGATGATGACCTTATAGATATAGTCTCAAACACCCAAAGCACCGAATCCCAGCTTGCGATCGCCCGCCGTGGCACGCTCTCAGAGTCGGTCTCGGCCGTACTTATCGGCACCGAAAAGGGTGAAGTGGCAGAAAGCCTGCTGAATAACTCCACCGCCAAAATATCTGAGGCGAGCCTT
>CAYRJW010000025.1:2749-6640 GCA_964424715.1 uncultured Rickettsiales bacterium
CTTCGCCAACAAGGAAGAGATAGTAGAGGCCCTTGTTACAAGGGGTTCCATCCCGCATGAGCTGGTAGTAGAACTTACCAAGAAGGTCTCCTCGGCCATCCGTGGCAAGCTTGAGAAGAAATATAGCTGCTCGTTCGAGAAGATAGGCACATTATTCGCAGAAGGTGGCGAGATAGCGGCGTTCCGCTTCGGTAACATGAAGCTGTTCGGTAATGATCTTATCGACCTGATAAACATGCTGGAACTTAACGGCCAGCTTGAACAGGCGCTTGATCCCCTGCACGGTAAACTGACATTCATACTTAACGACCTTGAGCCGATAGGCCAGTTCGTACCTATCTCCGCCGTGGCGATGGGTAATAAAACAATGTTCCAGATATGTATGTCGCGCATAACCGGCGTTAAATATTCAAACATCGCAAAACTGGCGGTCGATCTTGATACCGGCCTTAAAGCCCTTTACGAAAAAGCGGCATTACCGGCGCCTTTGTTTGATGCCATCAGGTTCTCCATCTTCGTTATAAATAAAATGGATGATGAACATTCCAAGTTCGGCACCGTGAGAGCAAGGGATTCCCTGCATGAATACATAAAACAGCTTATTACCGAATCCAAAGGCAAAAAGATCCGCAATCTTTCCAACTTTATCTCCATCGTCCGCAAACATATCGAAAGGGATCAGGGTGAGTGGTAAGATTAGTTGTCAGTTTTCAGTTGTAAGTTGTCAGTTTTTTTTATAATAAACTCAATAAATTAAAGAAACCGTCTTAAAACTGAGAACCGATCTTCATGTCTAAACAAAAACATTATCCTGAAACAACCAGCAGCCCGAATTTTCCGGAAACGGAATCGCGGGTACTGAAATTCTGGAAAGATAAAAAGATATTCGAGAGATCGGTTTATTCCCTTCCTGAAAAAGCACAAGGCGGAAATGAATTCAGCTTCTTTGATGGGCCGCCATTTGCCAACGGCCTGCCACATTACGGCCATTTACTTACATCATGCGTAAAAGATATTTTCGCCCGCTACCAGACCATGCGCGGCCGTCGTGCCGAGCGTGTCTTCGGCTGGGACTGCCACGGCCTTCCCGCCGAGATGGAAGTTGAGAAGGAACTCGGTATCCGCGGACAGGCTGCCATACAGGAATATGGAATCGGCAAATTCAACGATGCCTGCCGCAGCTCGGTCATGAAATATACCGGTGAATGGGAACATTATGTTAACCGCATCGGCCGTTGGGTAGATTTTGAACATGGCTATAAAACCATGGATAAGAACTACATGGAATCTGTCATATGGGCCTTCTCCGAACTATACAAAAAAGGCCTGATATATGAAGGCCACAAGGTTATGCCTTACTCATGGGCCTGCGAAACCCCACTTTCAAATTTTGAAACGAGGCTGGATAATGCTTATCGCGAGAAGACATCTAAATCGGCCTATGTTGCGTTTGAACTGGCCGATGGCCGCAAGATAGTAGCATGGACAACAACGCCGTGGACACTGCCTTCAAACCTTGCTTTGGCGATAGGTGAAAAGGTAAATTATGTTGAAGTGGAAAAAGATGGCAAGAAATTCATTCTTTCAAAGAATTGCGTTTCAAAACTATTCCCTGAAGAAGACTTAAAAGTTTCAGACATCAATTATAAAGACCTGCTCGGCCTAAAATACAACCCACTATTCCCATATTTCGAAAAAGATAAGCGCGGTGGCAAGAATGCGTTCACTATAATAGAAGGTGATTTTGTTTCTGATGAGGATGGCACTGGTGTTGTGCATATCGCGCCGGGCTTTGGTGAGGACGATCAGCGCGTGGCGGAAGCTAACGGTATCTGCCTGCCGGATAATGGCGGGATAATCTGCCCGGTTGATGAAGCGGGTAAATTTACTTACGAAATTCCAGATTTATATACTATGCCAAATTTAGAAAAGATCCATGAGTGGGAGGGTGTAGTTTCTTTTAAAATTCCAGAAAAGCCTAAAAACCTTCCAGAGGCAGAATCTTATACTTTCATTGTCTCTAAAAAAGGAGATTATTTAGTATTAGATAAAAAATTATATTTTGTAATTATTAATAGCAATTGTTATATCTCACCTGATTATTCTTGGCTTAGTGGAAGTATAATAAATTGGTATTTTAATACATTATCGGGAAAATGGGATGGCAAAGAATGGGGGCCTGCGTTAGTAAAATCTGAAGAAGTTTTAAATGTTTTTGGAAAAGAATTTTGCGAGAAAAATAACATAGATTTAAATATTGAATATCAAGGCTGTTATTCAAAAATAGATGAAGATAAAAAGGAAGTATATTTTTACCCTAAGCTCTATATAGAGCTGGATTCTTTGGATAGTTATGGGATATCTCCTGTTATCTTGTTAAAGGGTCTGAATGTAATGCAGGATACAAATAAGAATCCTGATGAGCCATATAAAGAAGACCAGCTGAAAAAATATGGCCTTGCGAATTTGCGCATCATAGATTTCCTGAAAGAGACCCACGCGCTTATCAAGCAGGAAGATTATGTACATAATTACCCGCATTGCTGGCGTACCGATACACCACTTATATATAAGGCCGTGCCAAGCTGGTATGTGAAAGTTACCGCATTCAAAGATAGAATGGTGGAACTTAACCACCAGCAGATAAACTGGATACCTTCACACATACGCGATGGCCAGTTCGGTAAATGGCTTGAGAACGCGCATGACTGGGCTATTTCCCGTAACCGTTTCTGGGGCTCGCCTATTCCGATATGGCGCAGTAACAACCCGAAGAACAAAAAATTATATGTATTCGGTTCCATAAAAGAGCTGGAGGAATTCTTTGGCGTTGCAGTTAATGATCTTCACCGCCCGTTCATTGATGAGCTTACCAAACCTGACCCTGAGGATAGCAAATATATCATAAAACGCGTACCGGAAGTTCTGGATTGCTGGTTTGAATCCGGTTCCATGCCTTTTGCCGAGCTGCACTACCCGTTCGAGAATCAGGAAAAATTCGCCAGCCGTTTCCCGGCGGATTTCATTGTGGAATATGTCGCACAAACACGGGGCTGGTTCTATACGCTTATGGTACTTTCAACCGCTTTGTTCGATAAAGCTCCATTTAAAAACTGTATATGCCACGGTGTTATACTCGGTGAACCAACCAAGAACCCTGATACCGGAAAACTGGAAAAACAAAAACTTTCCAAGCGTCTTAAAAATTATCCTGACCCTATCGAAGTATTCAACACTTCCGGCGCGGATGCAATGCGCTGGCTGCTGATATCCTCAACCGTGATGAGCGGTGGTGAGCTTACCATCTCTAAGGATGGTTCCGATATACGCGATGCGGTTCGTCTTGTTATAAAACCGATCTGGAATGCGTATCACTTCTTCTGCCTGTATGCGAATTCCGATGGCATTCAGGCGCAGGAAAAATTCACCTCTGATAATCTGATGGACAGATATATCTTAGCAAAACTGAAATTCGCGGTTGATGAGATAAGAACATCGCTTGATAATTATTACACCAACACCGCCTGCCAGGCCGTTGAGGATTTCAGTGAGGTTTTAAATAACTGGTATATACGCCGCAGCCGTGACAGGTTCTGGAGCGGCAATGCAGATGCAGATAAGATATCTGCTTATAATACTTTATATACCTGCTTAGTTACAATATCCAAAGCAGCAGCGCCACTTGCGCCATATCTGTTTGAAGAGGTATTCAAAGGACTTACCGGAAAAGAATCTGTGCATCTGGAAAAATTCCCTGATATTTCTGCATTGAAGGATGACCATATCTTGGTTCTTACCATGGATAAAGTGCGTGAGATATGTAACGCGGGGTTAGGTATAAGGAACAAGGAAAACGCCAAGGTCCGCCAGCCGCTTGCTTCAGCGAACGTT
>CAYRJW010000025.1:6650-8814 GCA_964424715.1 uncultured Rickettsiales bacterium
CCATAAAATATGACCTGAAACCTCTGGGCGATATAATAGCTGATGAGCTGAATGTTAAAAAAGTGATATTCTCCAGCGATCTTGGTGAAAAGGCAGAATTAAAACTGAATCTGAATTTCCCGGTGCTTGGCAAAAGGCTTCCTCATAAAGTTAAGGAACTCATCCCTGCGGTTAAACAGGGCAAGTGGAAAATGCTGGATGGCGGCGGCGTTGAGGTGCTTGATGAAAAACTTGATGCAAGCGAATATAACCTGAACCTTGAACCTAAGAATAAAAAAGGTGCAGCTTCCATTAACAGTAATGATGCAGTTATCGAGCTTGATCTGAACATAACCGAAGAATTGAAAAGCGAAGGCATCGCGCGTGATATAGTGCGTGCTATCCAGCAGGCCAGGAAAGAGGCTGACCTCAATATAACCGACAGGATAAATATTTCCTTAAAGGTCCCAGCCATTTTCGAAGCGGCAATCAAAGCAAATTCCGCCTATATATCGGAACAGACACTGGCAATATCGGTTGAGACTGATGGCAAAACCTACCAACGTTTTAAAAATAATTACAAAATTGACGACGCAGATATAGAAATATCTTTTGATGTTAATAATTAATTTGTAACCTTTAGAGTAATGTTCACCCAATTTGACATAATCGTTTCGTTCATAATCCTGTTATTCATGACCTTCGGGTTATTCAAGGGAGCTATCCGCAGTATTCTTGGGTTAGGGAAATGGTATGGTTCGGGCGTGCTTACCATTTTATTCTATCCACAGGTAAGGGATGTAGTTGCCCAGTATATACAGCCGGGGATGATAGTTAACGGTGTTGCGGTGTTTGTAACCTATATAGTCGCCCTGATAGCCCTTTCGATCGTGATAGGGATCTTCGTTGCGGCCCTTGGCGGCACGGTCGGCGGCCCTGGCGATAGATTGCTGGGCGCGGCGGTCGGCGTTACCATAGGCGCTATCATTGCCTCAACCGGTCATTATTTTATCAGGAGTTTCAATGGCGGTACGGATCCTGATCTACTAAAAAAAGGTTCCACATATGAACTTACCTCAAAAGGCGCAGATAAATTACAGGAATATTTCAAGGATATAGTGAGCAAAATGGGCTCTGATATGGGTATGATGAAATCCATGGACCCAAGCGGCGGGCTTGCCGATAAGATAAAGCAGTTCCAGACCTCCACCGGCTCCCAGATAGATTTTGATAAGCTTAAAGAGGCGGTAAGGCTGATGAAAGAAGAAGGTATGGAGCCAAGCCAGATAAAAGATATGATCAATATCCAGGATTATATGGCTTTGCCAAACGGTGAGGCAAGTGCTATAGTCAATGATACCATGAACAAGATCAAAAATGTTCAGGGTGATATAGAAGCTCCTGTAGCTTATGATGATCAGGAATAGGAAGCTCTGAAATTTATAATTGATTATCTTAAAATATTTTTATGCATTTTCTTGATGAAGCAAAGATCCTCGTTAAAAGCGGCGATGGCGGTAAAGGCTGCACCTCTTTCCGCAGGGCGAAATATGTCCAGTTCGGCGGTCCCGATGGCGGCAATGGCGGCCGTGGTGGCAGCATCATAATAAAGGCGATAAAGGGCCTTAACACTCTTATAGATTTCCGCTACACCCAGCATTTCCGTGCTAAGAACGGCGAAGCCGGCAAGGGTGGCCTGCGCGATGGCGCATCCGGGCCTGATCTTATCATAAATGTTCCGGTCGGCACCCAGATATTCATGGATGACAGCGATACTATGATATTAGATGTCATGGATGAGAACTTCCATCATGTATTATTAAAAGGCGGCGATGGCGGTTTCGGCAATACCCATTTCAAAAGCTCCACCAACCGCTCACCCCGCAGGAACACTCCCGGCTGGAGCGGTGATGAGATGTGGGTGCGCCTCAAACTGAAGCTTATTTCCGATGTAGGCCTCGCTGGCCTTCCCAATGCCGGCAAATCAACCTTCCTTGCCAGCACCACCCGCGCCAAACCAAAGATCGCAGATTATCCTTTCACCACTTTAAAACCCCAACTGGGTGTTTCCTATATAGATGGCGAAGAGTTCGTAATAGCCGATATCCCCGGCCTGATAGAAGGGGCCAGCGAAGGTAAAGGCCTCGGTCACAAGTTTTTGAAGCATGTGAGAAGGACAAAAACC
>CAYRJW010000025.1:8824-21836 GCA_964424715.1 uncultured Rickettsiales bacterium
CGGTCACCGCTTCTTAAAGCACATTGAACGCTGCCGTACCATTCTGCATCTGGTAGATGGTGCTAACGAGGATTTCATAAAGAACTACCACACCATCCGCAACGAACTTGAACAATACAGCCAGCTACTCGCCGAAAAAGAAGAGATAGTTGCCCTTAACAAATGCGATTCGATGACTCCAGATGAGATCAAAGAAAAAGTAAAACTACTAAAGAAAGAATCCGGCGCCAAAGTTTACCCGATATCCGGCGTCAGCGGCAAAGGCATAGAAGACCTGCAACGCGCACTTATGAAAAAGATCAAGGAAGTTAAGGCGATAGATAATCCACCGGTCCCGGAGGTAGTGGAAGCTGCAACTGAGGACAAGATATAATATTGATATTTAGTTATTTTTTCAGTGGCAATAAATAAAATTTGTATGGAGATAGTTATGCCGAAAAACCGCTGGCTATTTTGGCGGAAAAGGCTATAACTCAACTCCCAGAAACCCTTCTGGAAATAATTAATGAGTATCCTTCTTCAAACACTGACAAATCTTAAAACTTCCCGGAGCATCTGCGAGGTATCGCTGGATAACCCGGAGGATTCTTTTTTCTGCCAGATCATAGATTTCAATGAAACCCTCGGGCTGGTGCGCAAGATACTTTCTGATAACGGTGATTTTGATGGTTACAGTCTGATATTCCTGCCCAACATCCATAATATAATCTGGGAAGGCGAGCTTCTGCAGCAGCTGGAGATATTGCTGGAGGACAGGAACCCGGACAAAAAAGCGGCGCAAGAAAAGATCCAGAACATAAATATAAATAATAGTTCCTTCTTCAAGCTGATAAAAACAATTAATTCTTTATTCGGCCATATTTCGGTATATGAAGTATTTGACAGGAATGATTTCTATTTCGGTCAGGTAAAAGACATTGATGAAGAACATATGTTAATGCGCCTGATGGGCGATAAATTCAACATGGACGACCAAAGCATGGTCATCCGCCTTGAAGATATCGGCCGTATAGATTTCGGCGGAATTTATGATGAAAATATGCTAAGGCTGCATAAGCTGAAGAAGAAAATGGGGGATAAATAATTATGACAAGATATATATTCATAACCGGCGGTGTGGTCTCCTCTTTGGGGAAAGGCCTAACCTCGGCATCTCTGGCAAGTTTATTGCAGGCGCGCGGTTATTCAGTTCGTATCCGCAAGCTTGATCCATATTTAAATGTCGATCCCGGCACGATGAACCCTATCCAGCATGGTGAGGTTTTCGTTACCGATGATGGCGCTGAGACCGATCTTGATCTGGGCCATTATGAAAGATTCACCAATGTTAATGCCCGCCGCAGCGATAACGTAACTACCGGCCGCATATATTCCGACCTTATCGCCCGCGAACGCCGCGGCGATTACCTAGGCGCTACCGTGCAGGTCATCCCGCATGTTACCAACCTGATAAAAGAATTCGTTACTGCTGATGTAAGCGGGGCTGATTTCCTGATATGCGAAATTGGTGGAACAGTCGGCGATATCGAAGCATTACCTTTCTTTGAAGCCATCCGCCAGCTTGGGTATGAACTCGGCAAAGACCGCGCCCTATATGCGCATCTTACTCTTGTGCCATATGTTTCAGCGGCGAAAGAACTAAAAACAAAACCAACCCAGCACTCGGTGAAAGAGCTTCGCTCTATTGGTATTCAGCCTGATATTTTAATTTGCAGGACTGAACATAAGATACCGGTTTCGGAAAAACATAAGATAGCACTATTCTGCAACGTAAGGCCGGAAGCGGTTATTGAGGCATTAGATAGTGATGTTATTTACGCAGTTCCTATCAATTATAATCATGAAGGTCTTGATACTCAGGTGTTGAAACATTTCAATCTGGAGTGTGAAAAAGCGCCGGATGTTAAAGTGTGGGAAGATATTGTTAATAAGGTCCGCAATCCTAAAGGTGAAGTTACCGTTGCGATCGTGGGCAAATATATTTCCCTTTCCGATGCATATAAATCCATCAATGAATCACTTACCCACGGCGGAATAGCTAATGATGTTGAGGTGAAGATAAAATGGATAAACTCCCGTAAATTCCTTGAAGGCGAAGGTGAAACAGAAATGAAAGGCGTTAACGCCATCCTCGTTCCCGGCGGTTTCGGCGAAGAAGGCAGCGAAGGTAAAATAGCCGCTGCAAAATACGCGCGTGAGAATAAGATACCATATTTCGGCATATGTTTCGGTATGCAGATGGCCGTTGTTGAATGTGCCCGCAATCTGTGCGGCCTGAAAGATGCCACCTCCACCGAATTCAAACCGCAGAAAGATCCTGTTGTGGGTATGATGACCGAATGGGAAACCAAAGATGGCAAGGAAACCCGCCAGGCCGGCGGCAATCTTGGCGGAACTATGCGCCTTGGCGCTTATGACTGCATCCTCAAAAAAGGCAGCAAGGTCTGGGATATTTACGGCAAGGATGAAATATCCGAACGCCACCGCCACAGATACGAGGTGAACATAAACTACAAAGAAAAACTCGAGGCCAAAGGCCTGATATTCTCCGGAATGTCCCCGGATGGCACCTTACCCGAAATAGTAGAATATAAAGACCACCCATGGTTCATCGGCGTCCAATTCCACCCGGAATTCAAATCGCGCCCGTTCGCACCGCATCCGTTATTCTCAAGCTTCATTGAGGCGGCGAAGAATAATAAGAAATAATACAAATGTCATCCTGAACGAAGTTAAGGATCTTTCGTGAGATTCTTCGCTGATGCTCAGAATGACATTTTACCCAATAAAAAAGGCCGGTTAAAAAACCGGCCTTTTCCTTATAATATGTAAGCTCGCTTATTAAGCAGCAGCTTCGGCAGGAACTACAGATACGAATACTCTGTTATTCTTTTTAGTTTCAAATTTAACGAAACCTGGAATAAGGGCGAAAATCGTGTGATCTTTTCCAAGACCAACATTTTTACCTGGCTTCCATTGAGTGCCACGTTGTCTAACCAGAATATTACCGGCTTTAACTACCTGACCACCGAATTTTTTTACCCCAAGCCTACGGCCTGCGGAATCTCTACCATTTGCTGTACTACCACCGGCTTTCTTCGTTGCCATGACGGTTCTCCATTAAAGCGCAAGGTTAACAACTACCCTACGGTTCACATTGTTAGTAAGTGAAAACTACTTCGCTTCTTTTTTAGCTTTAGTAGTTTTTGTTGTTGTTTTCTTTTCTGCAGTTTTAGCTTTAGCTTCTGCAGGTTTTTTTGTTGCAGTTGCAGCGGCTTTTTTAGGTGCAGCTTTAGTTGTTTTAGCGGCATCAGCAGCATTCTCAACTTTTTTAGGTGCAGCTTTTGCAGTTAATCCTTTACCGATCTCAGCTATCTTAAGAACAGTGATAAGCTGGCGGTGACCATTTTTTCTTCTGTAGTTATGTCTTCTCTTTTTCTTGAAAACGATAACTTTATCGCCTTTTTTCTGGTTCAGAACTTCAGCCGCAACTGAGATACCGGAAACAGTAGGAGCACCAACAAGTGCATTTGTGCCATCATTGAAAAGAATAACTTCATCAAGAAGTATGGTTGAGCCGATTTCAGCTTCAAGTTTTTCAACTTCTATTATATTGCTAGGGCTAACTTTATATTGTTTGCCACCGGTTCTGACTACTGCGAACATTTTTATCTCCTAAATTCTGCTTCAGAAACCTTTGTTTCCGCGCCTTTTAAATTAAATCTCAATATACTCTAAAGAGGGTAGCTTTATACACTCAAAATAGAGCCTGTCAAGAGCTTAAGTATAATGTGATATTTCTGCTTGATTGATACATATATAGATACTATAAATTTGGAGAAGATATTTTAAAGATCTATACATTTATTAACTAACATATTGTAATTATTATGGAAAGCGCTGCTAGAAAGATAGATAAAAAGGCTGCAACACAAGGCCTGAACATCACTATAGAAAAGTCCAACCTGCTTAAGGCCATATCCCGCCTGCAAAGCCTGGTGGAAAAGAGGAACACCATTCCTATCCTTTCCAACGTAAAGATCGATGCTAACGAGAAAAGCCTTACTCTTACCGTTACCGATATGGACCTTGTAGCTTCCGAAGAAGTTGATGCGAACATCGCTTCCGGCGGCTCTCTGACAGTTCCGGCGCTTACATTATATGATATCATCCGTAAGCTGCCTGAGGGTTCTCAGGTCTCTCTTAAGGCTGATACCGCATCTTCCCGCCTGAATGTGAATGCCGGTACTGCCAATTTCACACTTTCATATCTCCCTGCGGAAGATTTCCCTGTTATGTCCGAAGGTGAGCTTACTCATAAATTCACCCTTGCTTCAAAAGATTTCCTGAAACTTATCGACAAAACAAAATTCGCGATGAGCAACGAGGAGACCCGTTATTATTTAAATGGTGTTTACTTCCATTTAAGCAACGGCAAACTTCGTGCTGTAGCAACTGACGGCCATAGACTTTCATCTGTAGAGATCGAAGCGCCGGAAGGTTCAAGTGGCATGCCTGGCATAATAATCCCGAGAAAAGCCGTTAACGAATTCGGCAAACTTCTTGAAAGCCAGAGCGAAGTTGCGGTATCTCTTTCCGAAACTAAAATCAAAATTAACGCTGGTCGTATCGAACTTCTTTCCAAAGTTGTTGATGGTACATTCCCTGATTACACCCGCGTTATCCCTGAGAATAACACTAAAATGGTAACTGTTTCTGCAACTCTTTTCAATGAAGCTGTTGACAGGGTTTCCACTATCGCTGCCGATAAAACGCGTGCAGTAAAAGTGAAGTTCGAAAAAGATAACATCACGCTTAACTCACAAGGCATTGAAGGTTCTTCCGCGAAGGAAGTTATCGCCTGCGAATACAGCGCTGAAGCTCTGGAAGTTGGTTTCAACTCCCGCTATGTACTTGAGATGATGGGCCAGATCAAAAGCGATAAACTTACCATCGCCCTTGATAACCCTAATTCCCCGGCACTTATAAAAGACCCTACAGACCAATCTGTAACTTTCATAATCATGCCAATGCGCGTTTGATAATATATCAAATACACGAATATCAAGGGTCGGTTTTTACCGGCCCTTTTTATTTGTAGTAAGATTTCGTCTGGTAAAGTTCAGAATCTAAGAACTTGTTCTGTAATTCGGCGATTCATGCGTTATCGTAACATCATGCGCGTGGCTTTCTTTCAGGCCGGCGTTGGTTATTTTAACGAATTCGCAATTATTCTGCATGTTCTTGATGTCACGGTTGCCGGTGTAGCCCATTGCAGCGCGCAGTCCCCCGATAAGCTGGTGTATAACAGCGGAGACATCACCTTTATATGGAACCCTGCCTTCAACGCCTTCGGGAACCAGTTTCAGTTCATCGGTAATATCCTGCTGGAAATATCTGTCGGCAGAGCCGCGGGCCATTGCGCCGATGGAACCCATGCCGCGATATGTTTTGTAGCTTCTGCCCTGATATAGAATAATTTCGCCCGGGCTTTCTGTCGTGCCTGCGAATAATGAACCTATCATCGCACAATCTGCGCCGGCGGCGATTGCTTTTGCCAGATCGCCGGAGAATTTTATTCCGCCATCGGCTATCACGCAAACTTTGTTCTTTTTGGCGATATCAACAACATCAAATATTGCGGTGAGCTGGGGCACGCCTACGCCTGCGACTATCCTTGTTGTACATATAGAGCCCGGTCCGATACCAACTTTCACCGCATCTGCACCGGCTTCAATAAGGGCTTTCGCGCCTTCTCTGGTGGCTACATTTCCGCCTATCACCTGTACATTAGGATATTTGCTTTTTATTCTGGCGACGGAATCCAGAACATTCTTGGAATGTCCGTGCGCAGTATCAACTATTATCGCATCAACATCAGCTTCAATAAGTGCCTTTGCACGTTTAAAGCCATCCTCACCACCGCCAACCGCTGCGGCAACTCTCAGGCGTTCATATCTATCTTTAGTGGCATTAGGGAATTTATGGGATTTTTCTATATCCTTAACGGTGATAAGCCCAACACATTTATAATCGCCATCCACCACGATAAGCTTTTCTATCCTGTGCTTATGAAGTAGTGTTTTCGCCTCCTCGCGGGAGCAGCCTTCTTTCACGGTTACAAGTCTGGTGCTGGTCATTAATTCTTTGACCTTCTGGAATGGGTTGGATGCAAAGCGCACATCCCTGTTGGTTATTATGCCAACCAGTTTTCCTTTTTTATCAACCACGGGGATACCGGAGATATTATTATATTCCATTATATATAGTGCATCTTTCAGGTTCGCATCAGGGTAAATGGTTATAGGGTTAACCACCATTCCAGATTCATATTTCTTTATTTTACGCACCTCATTGGCTTGCTCATCAATTGTCATGTTCTTGTGCAGGCAGCCTATGCCGCCGGTCTGTGCCATTGCTATTGCAAGCCTGGCTTCGGTAACAGTATCCATTGCTGCGGAGATAAGCGGAACGCCTAGTTGTATCTTCGGGGTGAGGAATGTTCTGGTCTCCACCTTTGCCGGTAATACCTCGCTGTAAGCGGGTTTTAAAAGCACATCATCGAATGTGATGGCTTCAATTATGTTTTGGGAGGTGTTTTTTGAGTTTGCAACCATTGATATATTTCCTAATTTCGCTCTTGGCTTATGATTGCAGGTGCTTATAACATTACTATACCCATAATGTAAAGGACAAAATGAAGCAACATTCAGCAAAATACCGCGTTTATTACGAGGATACTGATGCCGGAGGGGTAGTTTACTATGGTAATTACCTTAAATTTGTTGAACGCGCCCGCACCGATTTCCTGCGCGATAGCGGCACCGACCATACGATATTGGCAGAAAAGACCAACTCCTTCTTCGTGGTTAGGAAGGCAGAGGTGGAATATCTGTTCCCCGGCCGGCTTGATGACATGATCGAGGTTAAGACAGAAATAGTGAAAATAGGCCGCAGCAGCATCGACATGAAGCAGGATTGCTATAACCAGAATGGTATAAAGCTTGCCGATGTTTTCATTCAGATAGTCTGCGTCACCAATGATGGTAACAAGATAAGATCTACGAAACTTCCCGATGATCTGATAAAACATTTTAGCTGATGGTAGCAAGGGTTGGAACATTTGCGTTTAACGGCATCGAGGCGATCGATATCGATGTTCAATGTCAGATAGCCGCCGGAATGCCGAATTTCTTCGTGGTTGGCCTGCCGGATAAGACCGTTGCTGAATCTCGCGAAAGGATAAGGGCTGCGTTCGCATCACTTGGCCTTTCATTTCCTTATCAAAGGGTGGTGGTGAATCTATCTCCTGCCGATATCAATAAAGAGGGCAGCCATTTCGATCTGCCGATAATCCTTTCTCTTTTAACCGCGATGAAAATTCTGCCACAGGAAAGAATATCGGAATATTACTGCATGGGCGAGATATCGCTTGATGGTTCCATAATAGGCGTAAGCGGTGTACTGCCTGCCGCAATTGCAGCCGCAGCTTCCGGCAAAGGTTTTATCTGTCCTGATGAGAATGCGCAGGAAGCCCTATGGGCCTCCAGCGATCTGGAGATATTACCTGCAAAACATGTGCTCGATATTTTGAATCATTTTAAAGAGCGGCAGATATTATCCCGCCCCGTTCTTGAAACAAAGCCGGAACAGATAAATTATCCCGATTTCAAAGATGTTAAAGGTCAGGAGATAGCCAAGCGCGCCGCCGAGATATCCGCAAGCGGTGGCCATAATATGTTAATGGTCGGCCCGCCCGGTTCCGGTAAATCCATGATAGCATCAAGAATCCCCGGCATCATGCCAGATCTCTCCTCAAAAGATATTCTGGAAACCAGCATGATATATTCCGTCGCCGGTAATCTGCGCGGTGGCAAGCTTATCACCACAAGACCATATCGCTCGCCGCACCATAATGCCTCTATGCCTGCGATGATAGGCGGCGGCACAAAAGCAAAACCCGGAGAGATATCTCTTGCTCATAACGGCATATTATTCCTCGATGAACTTCCCGAATTCACCCGCCAGGTGATAGATTCTCTGCGCCAGCCCATTGAAACCGGTGATGTCACCGTTTCCCGTGTAAAGGCCCATGTTACCTATCCCGCCAATTTTCAGCTCGTAGGCGCCATGAACCCATGCAAATGCGGCTATTTAAGCGACCCGTCACGTTGCTGTTCCAAAGCGCCAAAATGTGCCTCTGAATATCAGATGAAACTTTCCGGCCCGTTGCTTGATAGAATAGATATCCATGTTGAAGTACCCGCCCAGAACCCGATGGAAGCCTACAATAAAAAGGATAGCGAATCCTCTGCCTCCATCAGAAGAAGAGTGTTAATGGCTTGCGAGATACAGCGCGAAAGGTTCAAAAATTCCGAGACAAAATCCAATTCCGAAATAGAAGGTGAAGCGCTTGAGAAATTCTGTATAATGGAAGAAAGCGCCCGCGAGATATTTGAAAAAGGCGTTGAGATGCTAAGGCTTTCCATGCGCGGCCATGCAAGAGTATTGCGGGTTGCCCGCACCATCGCCGATATGGATAACAGCGAAATAATAGCCAAAAAACATATCTCCGAAGCGCTTTCTTACAGACAAATAAATTATGCAAGATAATATATGCTTATGCTCGTCTATATAAAATTATTAGCATTATCTCTGGTGCAGGATTCGGTAATATTCAAGCCGCGCCCAAGCGGTATACAGGCTATTAAGACCGCCTCAGAATATGGTTTCAAAGATGCCAGTGAAGAAATTATCACCACCGAAGATGGTGAGCAGATACATTGCTGGGTAGAAAAACCTTCCAACCCGTCAAAGCCCTACATAGTTTTCTTCCACGGCAATACCGGCCACCTTGGCGATGTCGGAAAACCTAAATGGGATGAGGAAAAGATAGATCGCAGCTACAGGATAAATTTTCTGAAAACCATGGAAAAGCACGGTTATGGCTTTATCGCAGTTTCTCACCGAGGTTATGGTAAAAGTACCGGCAAACCTTCAGAAGAAGGATTTGTTAAAGATATAAAAGCAGTCGCAGAATTAATAAAGGAAAGGAACCTGAAAATAATTATTTCCGGGGAATCGCTGGGCGCTTTTTCTGCGCTTACCTTAATGCAGCAAATGGAATATTCTGAGGATAAACCCCTTGGAGTCGTGCTTATAGCTCCGTTTTCAAACCTTGAAGAAAAAGCCTATGAAACTCACCCTGAATTCAGAAGATTTGATGCAAAAAAATATTTGAGATACGGGTTTGACAATAAAAAGATAATTTCAGAAACAAATTTCAAAGGTAGAATTTTAATTCTTCACCCGCAGCAGGATAAAACCACCGGTAATTACCATAGCGAGATATTGCTGGGTGAGGGGCGGAAAAGAGGACTTGATATGAAGCTTGTGATACTGCAGAATTACGGCCATGTTACATGGGATGCTGAGGTTGTTCTCAAATATCTCTCTCAGGAGATACATTAATTTATGCTGAATTCCCTTCACATAAAAAACCTTATACTGATAGATTCCGCCGAGATAGATTTCGGCAGTAATTTTAACGTTATCACCGGTGAGACAGGTGCCGGTAAATCCATATTGCTGGATTGTCTTTCGCTGTGCCTGGGAGAAAAGAATAATAATGTGGAAGTTAAAAAAGGCGCCGAGAAAGGCTCTGTTACTGCACAGTTCGATATATCATATAACAACGGCATCAAAGAGATATTAAAAGAAATAAATGCTGAAAACTCCGATGAACTGGTGATAAGAAGAACGGTGAACACTTCCGGCAAAACTCAGGCCTATGTTAATGATGAACCTGTCAGCGTCGGCTTCTTAAAGAAAATATCAAACTCAATAATAGAGATATACGGTCAGCATGATTATTCATCACTACTCGATAAAGCTGCGCATATCAGCATACTTGATGAGTTCGGCGGGTATGAAGATTCTCTGGAAGAAGTTAAACAAAAATATCTGGAACTGAAAACTGCTCAGCAGAAATTACTGGAAATAAGAACCAAAGCAGATGAGGCCGCGCGCGAGGAAGAATTCATAAAATTCGTTACAAAAGAACTTGAAGCACTGAACCTCCGCAAAGGTGAAGAACAGGAACTTGCTGATAAAAGAATAATCCTGCAGCAATCATCAAAGATAAAAGATGCCCTGTCATCGGCCTATGAACAGATATCCAGCAATCAGGTATTACAGAATATCTATGCCGCGCAGAAAATAATTTCTAAAACATCAGCTACCATAAATTCCGAAGACTTAAAAACCCGGTTGCAGGATATACATAACATCCTTGAACGCTCCGCAATTGAACTGGAAGAGGGAACCAACCGCCTTGATGAGATAAATTCATCGAACGAATTTGATGCCGGCAATATCGATAAGATAGATGACCGCTTCTTCGCCATAAAAGAAATAGCCCGCAAATACCGCAAGAATCCTGATGATCTGGTAGATTACCTGGCCGAGCTGAAAGATAAGATAGAGCTGATAGAATCCTTCGATTCCATTTTAAAACAGCTTGAGGAAGACTTTAAAAACTCCGAAGAAAATTATCTGGGGACGGCAAACAGACTTTCAAACAAACGCAAAAAAGCTGCTGAGAAACTTGAGAAAGAAGTGAACTCGAAACTTCCGGAATTAAAAATGGAAGGCGCAAAATTCAAACTGGAATTCTCTGCCAAAGAAAAAGAAAGCTGGAACGCATCCGGCATTGATAAAATGATATTTACCGCCAGCACCAACAAGGGCCTCGCATTCTCCGAGATAGGAAAGGTCGCATCCGGCGGCGAACTTTCCCGCCTTATGCTCGCGATAAAGGTCGCCCTCTCACAAACCCGCTCATCCTCCTGCGTGATATTCGATGAAATAGATACCGGTATCGGCGGCGCCACCGCTGAAGCCGTCGGCAAAAGCCTCGCCGAACTCGGTAGCAAGGTGCAGGTAATATCAATCACCCACCAGCCACAAGTAGCCTCTAAGGCGCAAGATCATTTTGTGGTAGAAAAAGAATCCGGCAGGATTTCCACCAGAATATCCGTTAAAAAACTAAATGCTAAAGAATCCAATGAAGAGATCGCCCGTATGCTTTCTGGTGAGAATGTTACAAAAGAAGCCCGCGCCGCGGCGCTGAAACTAAAACTCGTTTAACCCAGTTACTAGTTACCAGATTCCAGTAACTCTCTTAAACCATATACTCAAACAATTTATCGTCCTTATTCAGTTCGATGAAATTGATGTTGTATTTTTTCATTCTTTCCAGGAACGGGTTGTAATCTTCACGGTTCTTCAGTTCTATGCCAACAAGCGCAGGGCCTGCTTCTTTATTGTGTTTCTGCATGTATTCGAAGCGGGTTATATCATCATCCTGCCCCAGTACATGGTTCACGAATTCTTTCAATGCACCTGGTCTTTGTGCGAAGCGTATCAGGAAATAATGTTTCAAACCCTCATATTGCAGGGCGCGTTCTTTTATTTCCTGCATACGGTCTATGTCGTTATTGCCGCCGCTTAATATGCATACGACATTCTTGCCTTTAATCTTATCGGCAAAATCATCGAGCGCCGCAACGCTTAGAGCACCCGCGGGTTCGGCCACTATGGCATCTTTGCTGTAAAGGCTTAGCACGGTTGAACATACTTTTCCTTCCGGAACTAAGTGCATTTCATCGATCACATCTTTGCAGATAGGGAAGGTGACATCGCCAACTTTTTTCACTGCTGCGCCATCAACAAAAGTATCTATCTTATCAAGCGTAACCGGTTTGCCGAGTTTCAGCGCCGTGTACATAGCAGGTGCGCCCTCAGGTTCCAGCGCGATCAATTTTGTTTTCGGTGAAACTTTTTTGAAATAACTGCCAACACCAGCGCAAAGTCCGCCACCACCGACCGGCATGAACAGGTAATCAACATCTTTCAGGTCTTCCAGTATCTCAACGCCAACAGTTCCCTGACCTTCGATTATCTTAAGATCATCAAAAGGCGGGATGAAATTCATACCATTCTGTTTTGTGAATTCTTTTGCCGCGGTGGCGCATTCATCAAAATTATCGCCGACCAGTTTCACCTCGATGAAATCACCGCCGAACATCTTGGTCTGGCTCACTTTTTGCTTAGGCGTTATGATAGGCATGAACACAAAACCCTTCACTCCGAGCAGCTTGCAGCTATGGGCAAAGCCCTGTGCATGATTACCGGCACTGGCGCAGACCACGCCTTTTTTGAGCGTTCCAGGCTCAAGGCTTGCCATCATGTTATAAGCGCCGCGCAGCTTGTAAGAGCGTACCACCTGCAGATCTTCCCGTTTCAGGTACACATTACACTGGTATTTCTCGGAAAGATTGCGGTTCAGCATCAGCGGAGTATGCGTAACCACGCCTTTAAGCCGTTCATATGTAGCCACGAAATCCAGTTCCGGTCTGTCTTTTTTAAATAAATTCATTGTTTTTTCAAAGTTTTATTTGGTTGACTCAGGTTTATTTGAAATTTTCATACTGTTCAAGTTTAATTTTTTGGTGTGCCCCAAAAGATGTATAACTTAAAAAGCCTTGAAAATAGTTTAAAACCAAGTATTAAACCAGTTCTACCTGATATTATGGCGGATGTAGCTCAGCTGGTAGAGCACCGGTTTGTGGTACCGGTCGTCGCGGGTTCGAGCCCCGTCATTCGCCCCATCCTTAAGTCTGCACAAGTCTGTAAAAGTCTAAACAAATAAGGTAGATCAAGGGTTACAAAAGAATTAAAGTATTTCACAGTCTGAATAAGGCTATTGACATCTGGGGGTAAAAAATTAACAACTCAGAATTTTTACCCCCATGGCTCTGACAAACACAACTATACAAAACAATAACAATTATTTAGCGGAATTAGCGGCTCCGGAGGCCTTAAGCTGCAATAAATTAAATTTTTCTTGCAAAATAGCAGTTTAGCAATTAATTAAGGTTTCCTATCTCAATACTCATTATATGCGGGAGTAGCTCAGGGGTAGAGTGCAACCTTGCCAAGGTTGATGTCG
>CAYRJW010000026.1:0-694 GCA_964424715.1 uncultured Rickettsiales bacterium
ATTGTTGGAATCATACATATCGATACCGACCTGGGTATTGTTGTGTATGTTAGTACCATCCACCGTCATGTCATCAGAACCAGCCCTTATACGCAGACCGTTAGCGCTGTTATATATCTCGCCGCCTGTAACTGTAACATTATCAGAAGATTGAAGTTCTATGTTAGTATCAGCGTTATTACGGACAATGGAATTTGTAACATCAAGACCGTTTGAAGTAGATGAGAATATACCTATTTCACCGTTTTGAACGGTAGAGTTGCTTACAGTGGCATCGTGAGAATTGATAAGTAATACACCAGCCCAGAAATCAGTGATACTGGTGTTATTGATAAGGGCGTTATCGGATTCATAGGCATAGAAACCTTTTGTACCGTTAGCATCATTACCGGTAAACGTGCTGTTCAGGATCTTTGCATTATCAGAAGTGCTGATAATGATACCACCAAGGATATTAGAGCTTACAGTAGAGCTATCGACGGTTAAACTATCAGAGTCCGCCGCGATAATTCCATAGCCAACGCTATTTACTGCGTTACCGTTATTGCTCAGATTGCTGCCATTCCGAACCGTAAAACCATCAGAGTTGCGAAGGTCTATACCGTTATAAGCATTGTTTTTTATGTCAGTATTATCAACTAATATGTTGTGAGAATCCGTTACGAATAAACCGCTGGCGCTATATGTAGCTGTA
>CAYRJW010000026.1:704-4265 GCA_964424715.1 uncultured Rickettsiales bacterium
ACCCGCCACCTAACCAGATACCATTACCAAGAGATATCTGTGTAGAGGAACCGTTATCGTTGGATCTTGAATCCTGGAATATCAGATTGTCTGCATTATGCGCAAACACACCGTCGTGGATGTTATCGTGAATATAGGTGTTATTGCGGAAGGTAGTATCCTTGGCCCCATCAAGAAATACCCCCATATATCCGTTGTTGAATATTTCAGAGCTATCGATAATAAGCCCGTTAGTATTATGTGCTCTTATACCTTCATCCCTGCTACCGCTTATGGTAGTGCCGGTGATGGTAACATCGTTAACATCGAAGCTGCTTGGCAGGATGCTTCCCGCAGGCGAAAGCCATATACCGGTTGAACCGCTGTTGGTTATGCTGCTGTTGGTGATCGAAAGATCGCCGGAACCTCTTATTACCTTCATGCCGGCGAAGTTGGTGTTAGAGTTGTGAGCGTTAACTGATATGAAGCCGTTATGGTCTATTATTGAATCTTCGATCGAAGCGCCTTTAGACCTTGCAAGGAACACACCGTGCCATTCGTTATCACTCATGGTGGAACTCTCGATCCTTAACATGGCGGAATTATCAGCAAGGATACCATCTCTCTTGTTGTTGTTTGCTTCGCTGAAAGAGAATAGACCATTGTTAGAATAACCAAAATCAACACCATCATAACGGTTGTTGTTGAATTTTGAATTGGTGATTATTACGTTATCAGAACTCCAGACACTAAGGCCCACGCCATAGTTATTTGTGGAAACTGAATTAGAAACTGAAGAACCATCAGCATTTAAAAGTGATATACCGACAACTTCACGGCCAGGATAACCAACCAGGCTGCCATCTACGGTTATGCCATCAATGGAAACTATCGCATCGTGTGCGTTAATTATAGGGGTTGCAGCAAAATCACCCGGATCACCGTTTGAATTGGTTGCTATACGAGCATCCTGATTCGGCATGTTGTCCTGGATCGGCTTTATTATAGTGTTGCCTGCGCCGTTACCTTTAAGGTTTAAATTCTTGCCGATATTTATGGTCTGGTCGAAAGTGTCGGTGCCAAGTTGCAGCGTGCCGCCGGCATTAGCTATAAGTACAGCCTGCGCGATGTTACCTTTATTGGTCGGAACAATTACTTTCGGCGAAGAACCGGAAACTATTGGTGTTAAAAGGAATGGAGTGTGAATTGTAGTATCAAGGGTAACCTGTTTTGTACCCTGAACATTAGCTGATTTTGTAACATTGATATCAGCAGCGTTACCAAGAGTAACGGTATCGCCTTTGATATCGACATAGGAAGCTTCAACGAAACCATTAACATTAACTACGTTATCTAATATAACATTGGCATTCTGGGCAGTTACGGCAACGCGACCGTTAAGAGCATGCAATTCGCCGGTATTATCAACAGACCTTGAAACGCTGTTAGCGCCGGTAGCAAAATTCACCAGACCATCGCCGTAGAAATCTATATTGAAAACTTCACCTGCGCCTAAACGGATCTTGCCGGCATTGGCAACTATCACACCGCTGTTTTTTACGTTAGGAGCAACAAGTGCCGCTAAACCGCCATTATCAGGGGCAAAGCCACCATCATAAACTGCGATACTGCCTTTATTTTCGATAGTGGCATTAGGATTGCCGGCTATGTTGAAATTATAATTACCAGCCGCGAAATCAGCGTTGGCGATGTTTGAAGATGTAGCGATAAGGTTCGGAACGTTAACTGTAGCGGCATTGCCGAATAATACGCCATTAGGGTTCACTAACCAAAGGTTAACACCTGTGGAATTGATTGAACCAAGAATATTTGAAGGATTGCCGCCTGTAACGCGGGAAAGGTGGTTTGCGTTAGTGCTGCTGGAATAGCCTTTTACATAATTAACAGACTGGCCGACACCAACATTATAATCAGCGAAGTTCGCGATAGTGTTGGCACTATTCACGGTAACTTTCGTGTTATTGGCAGTCTGGGTAAATGTACCGCTGCCCTGTACGAATGTACCGGATACCACCTGCGCATTTGCAAACGCCGGAGCCAGGATGATGGCAACTGCGGCAAGCGCCGATGTTGAATAAAGTCGTTTAAATGATAGAGATTGCTGCTCGTTTCTAGCTTTCATTAGTTCACCCGTTTTTTTAACTTTTACTAAACCCCCGTACTCAGTAGTACAAAATTAGTTAAAATTTTAACTAATTTTGATCATTGTAACACAGAATCAGGTACTAAGCAATAACATTGTGTAACTATAATCACCTGATAAATATGGATATTTTCTATTTACTCTAACTAAATAAAAATTAGTATAAATAGCTTAATCCAAAGTTAAATCTGGCATCCTTGTTACCGGAGGAAGTGCGTTCCTTTGTAAGCGGCTTTGCAAGCTCCGTATAACCGACGACAGATTTTGTTACGTTGAATTTTAGGCCCACACCAGTGGAAGCAGCTGTTTCAGACGCATCCTCACCGGCGATCAGTGCGCTTTCACGCTGCCATATCTTGCCGATATCGTAGAATACATATGCCTGCATATCGTTAACATATTGCTGGCCTGTAGTGAAACCGTGCTGAAGCTCTATCTTACCCGCAAGGCCTGCATCACCAGTAATTTCCGAGAATTCATAGCCACGGCCAAATTCCCTGCCGCCGAAGCCGAATTCTTCAGACGCAAGTAATGCCTCGTTGGAAGACTGGCCCGCTGCTGCGATGTAGAGTTTGGTGGTATCTATAAGGTTCTGCGTTCTTGAAGCTTCAAAATTAACTTTTCCGAAATGCCCATCTGCGTTGGCACGTGATTTTAGATCAACGGCTTTGGTAGCACCAAGAGCCGATACACCTGCAGTGAATGAAACATCCGCAAGATTAACACCGCCGCCCATCCAGCCATCGGCCTTATCATAAGTTGCTCCGAATGTGAAGCTGCGGACCTTATCACGATATAATTCGGCAGAGCCTATTTCAGTATCGGTATTCTTAAGATCAAACACTGCCCTGGTTGAAAGATTTTCCCTACGGCTTCTTATAATAGGATAGGTAAGTTCCGCGCTGAAGGTGCTTGTATCGCCCTTTACATCAAGCGTTTCAATGGTAGAGCCAGGCTTGGAAACTGTGTTACCAAGGCTGAGCTTGAAGTGAGTGCCTTCTGTGCCGATAGGCTGCTTGTATGATATCTGGCCGTATCTGAGTTCATCGAATGCGGCATCAGAGATTATGGTAGCCTCAATCCTTTCCGAATTTTTGAATGCGGAATTTAGTGAAGTGTAAGATGTTATCAGCCCCGGCCCTACGAATTTCGTGCCGGAATTATCCGCAGATAATACGCCGTTAACATCATCATGTTCCATAGTGATAACAAGGTCGGAAGCGCCGAAGCCGTTATCAGACTGTTTCAGTGTCGCGGTTGCTTTTGTCCCGGCAAGATCGTTCATCAACAGCAAGTATCTTTCAAGCTTGGCGGAATTCAACGGGCCTTTCTGCCTGATCTTTTCAATATAATTATCTATGAGGCTTCTGTTGCCTTTGGTCATGATGGGAGCAAGCGGCAGGCCATCTTCACCCTGT
>CAYRJW010000026.1:4275-10082 GCA_964424715.1 uncultured Rickettsiales bacterium
GACATTATTTATGTAACCTTCGATGATGATTATCCTTACATTCGCACCTTTCTTATCAAAATTCTGCTGAGGTATGGCGGCGCGGGAAATTATGTAACCGGCCTCGCGGTAGGCCTTGGTGATGGAATCACGGATAGCGTATAACTCTGCGAGGGTAATAACTTTGCCGTATTTATCCTTATATATGGATTCAAGCTTTGCAGCCGGTAATACGGTATTGCCCTGAATGGTTATAGAATTGAGTTTTATCTTTACCTGTTCGGCGTTCTTAACATTAAGCTCCTGGATGCCCTCATCCTGAATCAGCACTTCATCGTATGATCTTGGCAGGACATTTTCCCTCTGGAAACGGTTGGAGAATCTTTCAGATTCCGCAGTGGTAGGCACCTGTGCGTAAGCACCCAGCGAGGTAAAAGTAACTGCCGTAGAAACAAGGAAGAACAATTTTTTATTCATAATATCAAACCATCAAATAATTATTAAATATATGAGAACACTAATATATTAGAGAATATCAATATTCAATTCATATTTTTAGAAAAATTAGCCTTAAAAGCCTTATCCTTACTATATATGGCTTTGCCACTTTACAAGTATCGTTAGCACCCATATATATTCGGAGATATAAAAAATACATATGTAAATGATTAAATTTCACTCCGACATAACCCTTCAGATAGATCTTGGCGCCATAAAACATAATTACAGCCTGCTGGCCAAAATGGCTAAGAACAGTGTCTGCAGCGCCGTTGCGAAGGCCAATGCCTATGGTCTTGGGGTTGATAAGGTGGCCAATATACTTTATTCCGCCGGATGCAGGAATTATTTCGTTGCAACGCTGGATGAAGCTCTGGAACTTGCCGGAATATTAGGGCCGGATTCCAAAATTTATGTATTCCATGGCGTTAAACCCGGTGAGGAAGATTATTTTGAAAAGAACGGTCTGATACCCGTTATAAACGATTTCTACCAGCTTGAGACATGGGCAACCCGCGCACGCGATCAGGACCTGAAATTACCGGCGATATTGCATTTTGATACTGGCATGAACCGTTTGGGTTTTAACTGGCAGGATGGTGAAACGGTGGCGAAACATACGAGCATCAGATATCTGGATATAAAATATATAATGAGCCATCTGGTCGCGGCGGAGGATAAAAGCCATTCCATGAATAAACAGCAGATAGGGAAAGTTGAACAGATAAAAAAACACTTTCCGAAAATTCCTGTAAGCCTTGCAAATAGCTGGGGGATCATCGCCGGTGATGAGTTCCATTACGACATGGTACGCCCCGGCTGCGCGCTTTACGGCGTGAAAGGTGAAAGTAAAATTGATATTAAAAATGTGATAACCGCGAAAGCGAAGGTCATTCAGGTTCGTGATATAACCGAAAATGGTTTTGTCGGCTACGGTGCAACCAAAGAAATAAAAAAAGGCGCAAGAATAGCCGTCTGCCCGCTTGGCTATGCTGATGGCTATCTGCGCAGCCTTTCAAATAATTCCTATGCGTATTTCGGAAAATATAAATTACCGCTGGTGGGAAGGGTTTCAATGGACCTTACGATATTTGATATAAGCAAAGTTCCCACCAACGAATTCCGCGTGGGTGATGAACTGGAACTTATCGGAGAGAATTATACAGTTGACGATGTTGCCAATAATGCCGGGACCATTGGGTATGAGATACTTACGAGCCTTGGTAACAGGTATGAGCGGGTTTACCGCTAGTCCCCTTCCCACCCTGTGTTATTCCCGCGAATGCGGGAATCTATAATAAAAAAGATTCGTTTTTACAAAGTAAAAACTCAGCATTAAGAGTTAGTTATGGATTCCCGCATTCGCGGGAATGACACAATTGTTATGTTAGTGAGACAATGTTAGAAATCAAACTTAGCAAAACAGCCTATATATTTTGCGCCTAGTTTATCCTGGTAATTATTATAGAATTCATCTGATGTGATCAGGAAATTTTCTTTGTAGTGGGATATCACCTCAAAATTATCTTTTTCCTCATCAGGCAAAGGTTTTGTTATAACATATACGAATTTATCCTCGCCGGTAGGTTCGGGAGTTACATTGCTTACCAGTAATGTCAGGGGTTCATCCTCTCCGTGGCGCGGGGCGAAGATCGAGGCGGCGGCGAATACTGAAAGGTTCGGGTGTTTGGTAAGTTCCAGCCACCACGGGGAGAAGCCGGCGTTATTTTCCACCACGAAAGCGGCGATATTGTTTGTTTTTGTCAGCAGTGATTTTATCACTTCCTTATCCAGTTTATATGGAACCATTTCAGAGTAAGCACCGAAATATTCGCGCAGCAGCCAGTATGTATCCTTGGATTTGCCGGAGTTATAAGCGATCTTAGCCGGGTCCTCGAAATTTATGGAGAGGGAGATTATCTCACGCCATATCGAGGCTATCGCTTTTGATATGGTTTCATCAAGCCCCGCCTCTACCGCCTGCTGGTGAGCCTTCTTTACCTTCAGGGCCTCACGGCCCGGGCGGATTATATACTGGCTTGATGCATTGGTCCTTTTGAACCTGCCTACCTGATCTACTATCTTCAGGCGCTGTTGCAGCAGATCAAATAAACGGTCATCGATATCATCGATATTTTTTCTCAATTCTTCTAAATTCATAAAAGTGCTAAGTGCTGGTGTTTTATAAAATCTAATTATATATACTATCACTAACACCAAAAACCAGCACAAAAAAATGTTTGGCAAATTAGAAGTTTCTATCGCATTCAGATACCTCCGCGCAAAACGGAAGGAAGGCTTTGCCTCGCTGGTTGCCGTGTTCTCGTTCATCGGCATCATGCTTGGCGTGGCGACGCTTGTTGTTACAATGGCGGTCATGAACGGCGTGAAGAGTGAATTGATAAACCGGATAATCGGCATTAACGCGCATATCTCAGTTAATTCGGCCACCGGGAAGATACAGAATTTCCGGATGATAACCGAAAAAATAAAAAAGGTGGAAGGCGTGATACAGGCTACACCTGCGGTTTACGGGCAATCACTAATGAGCGTTGGCGGGCAGAATATCGGCGTGGTGGTACGCGGGGTTGATTCGATCGACCTGCTTGAGAAAGAGCTGGTGAAAAAGAATATCAGCGGGAAGATATATAATGATAATAAATTTGAAACTATTGTAGGAATCGAACTGGCAAAGAAGCTTGGGCTTCATACGGATTCCAAGATATCGCTTATATCACCGACCTTTAACCAGACCTTGTTCGGCGCCATTCCGCGGCTGAAAGAATATAAGGTGAGCGGCGTTTTTGATGTGGGGATGTATGAATATGATTCCGGAGTTATATTTATTCCACTTGAGTCAGCGCAGAATTTCTTTTCGCTTGTGGATGATGTTTCTACTATTGAGATACTGGTGAATGAACCGAAGAACCTTGGCAAAATAAAGGATGATATATTTAAAGTTATACAGAATTCACCTTATTATATAACCGACTGGCGCGAGGCTAATTCCGGGTTCCTTGAATCTATCGATGTGCAATCCAATGTGTTGTTTTTAATATTGGGGCTGATAATTCTGGTGGCGGCGTTCAATATAATTTCCGGCATGGTGATGCTGGTGAATGACAAGAACAAAGAGGTCGCCATTTTAAGAACCATCGGTATGAAGCGCCGCAGCGTTATCACTATTTTTATTATATGCGGTTCAGCGATAGGTTTTCTTGGAACATTATTCGGAGTTGGTTTAGGGCTTGCGTTCGCATCCCACATCGAGGAAATAAAATTATGGCTGGAGGCTATCACTAACAAAAATCTTTTCTCGGCAGAAATATATTTCCTTTCAAAATTACCGGCGGAAGTGAGAAGCGGTGATATAATAAATATCATCACCCTTTCGCTTGGGCTTTCGTTCGTTTCCACGATATATCCGGCATGGAAGGCATCTCGCATCGACCCGGCGGAGGCGCTGAAATATGAGTAAGACGAGTTTACAGGTTTTCGAGTTTTCAAGTTTTCAAGTAAGAAAATCCTTAACTCGAAAACCTGCAAACTTGAAAACTCGAAAACTAAAAATAGAGTTATGAACGTAATAAACATAAAAAACCTGAACAAATCCTTCTCGCAGGGGAAGGAAAAAATTCAGGTGCTGAAAAATATAAACCTTGAAGTGGGCGAAGGTGAATTGCTGGCTCTGATGGGGGAAAGTGGCAGTGGAAAATCTACCCTACTTCAGATAGCGGGCGGGCTGATGGGGTTTGATTCTGGTAGCATAGATCTGCTTGGGAGTGACATAACAAAACTTTCCGATAATAAAAGATCGGAGTTCAGACTTAAGAATATCGGGTTCGTATATCAGTATCACCACCTGCTTTCGGATTTCACGGCGCTTGAGAATGTCATGATGCCGGGGCTTATCTCCGGCCGGAAAAATGAGGATGAGGCTACCACATTATTGCAAAGGCTTGGTCTTGGCGAAAGGCTTAACCACAGGCCGGCGCAGCTTTCCGGCGGGCAGCAGCAGCGTGTAGCGATAGCGCGGGCGCTTATAAACAACCCTAAAATAATAATCGCCGATGAACCTACCGGCAACCTTGATTCTGACAATGCAGCCCTTATCCTTGACCTGTTCCTGCAACTGGCACGGGAGCGCAGAACCACCCTTGTAATTGCGACACACAGCGAAACTATTTCCAAAAAACTTGACCGCATTTTCACCCTTTAAAATGAAATGCCCCGCCAATACTGATATTTAAGAACAAGGCACTGCTAACCAAGGGTAGATTCCCCTCAATTGCGTCATCCCAGCGAAAGCTGGGATCTGACAAGCGATTGAAACGTTCAGATTCCTGCTTCCGCAGGAATGACGCGGCGGGTTATATATATCTTTAGTTAGCCGTGCCTGCAAATATATTGATTTTTAACTAATATTATTTAGATTTTTATGCTATAATTGCTTTCATAGTCATAGAATCGGGGTAGCAGCAACCAGTGAAGAATTTACTAAAAAAGAAAGACGGCAGCGAAAAGAACCTTACCAAAATAAAGAACTGGTATCAGGACAGGTATGAATCCGTGCTTATCCAGCGCAATCTGCTTTTCCTTTGTGTTATTGCTTTTATCGGGATATTCGCGCTTACCATCTTAAGCGTCATTGAGCTTAATTCCAAAAAAGTTTACGAACCTTTCGTTGTGCAGATAGAAGAAACCACCGGGATAATCACCAAGGTCAACAATGAATCCATAAGAACACTGCCTAACGAAAAAGCGGTAAGGAACGCCTCGCTGGTAAGATATATACTTGCGCGCGAAGGTTATAACTACGCTGATTATTCCTTCAATTTCTACCAGATCGTCAGGCTGATGTCAGATAGCAAGGTATATTCAGGCTTTTCTTCGGTGACAGACCCTAACAACCCTGAAAGCCCGGTCAGCCTTGGGTTTGAAAAAAGGATAGATGTGAGGATAAAATCCCTTATCGATCTTGATGAATCGCAGAACCTGGTGCAGGTAAGGATAGAAAAAGCTACGCTGGCCTCCGGCACAGCAACCTCTGAGGAGAATTTCAAACAGAACAAAAAAAGTTATATCATCACACTACGCTATGACTACAAAGACCTGGACCTTTCCGAGACCGAAAGATATATTAACCCGCTAGGACTGCAAGTAATTGCATATAGCATAAACGAAGAGATCAATGCAAAAAGCTTCTAAATATGCCTGCAGATTTATGGCAATAGCAGTTTTGCTATTTTCACCACTGGCCTCTAAAGCACTTGAGGCACTTGGCTCCGACCCGCGGATAAAAAGCATGGTCTATGGCAAGAATGATATCT
>CAYRJW010000026.1:10092-20671 GCA_964424715.1 uncultured Rickettsiales bacterium
ACGAAAAGATACAAACCATTTCCGTCGGCAACCCGAGCATATTCAAAATGATCCCGTCCGGCAACAGGCTTTACATAAAAGCACTGATAAACGGCCAGATAACCAACATGACACTGGTGACAGACCTGCGTACCTACCAGTTCGAGCTAAGCTCCTACATCGATAGCCCGGATGGCATGATGTATGTGGTAAGGTTCCTATACCCAGAATATATCGAGGTTGCCGAAACAAAAGGCACTACCAGCAAACCAATGAGCATATACAGCCCGATATCGCTTGGCAGTAATTCCGCCACGCAGGCTGCACCGATGATACCACAGATGCCTTCCGTATCGCAAGCCGTAGGCGGCCCAACCTATGGTGGGAATGAGGCGGACATCCCAGTTTCCATGCAATCTAACCCAGCAAATTAAAAATGTCAGACAGGAACGATAAAGATCTTGAGAATAACGACCCGGCCTCCGGGGATTCGGATATTCCATCCGGCAGGAATGATAAGAATTTTCCGCCGTTCGATCCTGAGCAGGATCATGATGTCGCCGATGAGATGCCGGCAGTTTCCATCACCAAGAAAAAGAACGCAGTCATATTCATCGCAGGCTTTGGCGTGCTGATGTTCCTTGTTTATTCCACGCTGGATTCAGGCCCACCTGCAAATACCCCAAAGACCGAGGCTCAGCAGATGATAGATGCGAACCGCCAGAAATCTGATGTTCCCGGCGGTAGCGTAGAAAGCGATGATCTTGTATCCGCAAGCGCTGCAACTCCAGGTGCCAACGCTGATGGCGTTCCTGCCCTGCCCGCACTTGAGCAGAAATCACAGCAATATTCATATCAGGAAACATTGCCTCCACCTCCTACACTTCCGCCAGTGTTCGATCCGGCCAGTATCTATGTTTCAAGCTCCGATACCGGTAGTGCGTTAGGCGGCTCGCCTTCGGCTGTTTCGGCCTTTGGCAACAGATACACAAAATCACGCTCACGCCTGCCTGAAACCGCCGCCGACCTTGGCGACCCAGCACTTGCAGAACTTGATCCGGAATTGCAGAAAGACCTTAGCCAAGAAAGGCAGAAACGCATAGAAGTAAGTATGTTCGTAGGTGGCAGCGGCGGTGGGTTATCCGGAAATGACGATGCCGAGAATGCAGATGCAGCAGACGGCTCTGAAGATGGATTCGTGCTTGGCGAAACCTCCGCCAGCAAAACCGATGTCACTATCCGCAGGGACCTTGAAAGCGTGATATTACAGGGCAAAGTGCTTGATGCAGTGCTGGAAACCGCCATAAACACCGATCTTCCCGGCAAGCTACGCGGGATAGTAAGCCGCGATGTATATTCGGAATCAGGCAAAAGGGTTGTTATACCTAAAGGCTCAAGGCTTATCGGCTCTTACGCCACCGATGTAAAATTCGGCCAGGCAAGAGTATATGTTATCTGGACCCGCGTTATCCGCCCTGATGGCGTTGATGCCGTGCTGGATGGCAATGATGATCTTGTCGCGATAGATTCACTGGGCAGAAGCGGTGTTTATGGCGATCTGGATAACAGGTTCTTTGAAGTATTTGGCAGCTCTATATTATTAAGTTCGCTTACCGTTGCCTTCGCCGTTGCCGCAGATGCCGCAGCTGGCGGCGATGATACGACCACCACAACAACCCCGGCAGGCGGAACAGGGATACCAGGAAGCAGCACAACATCTGGCAATGTGGTCTCTCAGGGTATATCTGAAGCGGTGGCAAATGTCGGCAGTGATGTCAGTAATATAGCAAAACAATACTTCAAGACCGCACCAAGAATAACTATCGATCAGGGTACAAAAATTAAGATATTCGTTAACAAGGATATCATATTCCCGCCTTCATATTTTTCCTCCGGTGCTCCTAAAACAGGAACACAGTTTTTAAATTAATTTATTTGTAAATTTATGAGTGTTGCAGCGTTAGATACATTTCTGGAACCGATATACGAGATACTTCAGGACGAGAATGTCAATGAGGTCAGCATCAACGAACCGCGCGGCTGCTGGATAGAACGCCGTGGCGAACACAGTTACAAGGAACTTCCTACATTCGATCTCAGCTATCTGCTTACGATGGGCAGGCTTATCGCGCAATCCACCAATCAGGTAATCAGTTCTGAAACACCTATACTTTCAGCCACCCTGCCGAATGGCTACAGGGTGCAATTAGTATTTCCTCCTGCCATTGAACATGGCTCTATTGCTTTCTCGGTAAGGAAACCAAGTACGCTTAATTTCGATCTTGATGCGTACGAAAAAATGGGAGCTTTCTCCGATGCTACCTTCGCCAAGAAGGAAAATCCTTATGACGATGAACTGCGCGAACTTTACGAGAAGCGCGATATTAAAAATTTCCTGCGCGTGGCGGTCAAGGCCAAAAAGAATATTGTTATAAGCGGTGGTACATCAACCGGTAAAACAACCTTCGCCAGCGCGTTATATCGCGAGATACCACACGAAGAACGCCTGATAACCATTGAAGATGCGCGCGAAATAAGGCTGGACCAGCCTAACCGCCTGCATCTTGTTGCCTCCAAAGGCGGGCAAGGTTTAGCAAAAGTTACTACGCAGGACCTTATCGAAGCCTGCCTGCGTTTAGCGCCAAGCCGTATAATCGTGGGCGAGTTACGCGGTGCCGAGGCATTCAGTTACATCCGCGCCGTTAACACCGGCCACCCCGGCTCCATCGCTACGTTACACGCCGACAACCCACGCCTTGCCATCGAACAATTATGCTTAATGGTAATGCAAGCCGGAATGGGCATGACCCGCGCCGAGATCAAAAACTATGTGATGCAAGTGGTTGAGATAGTGGTGCAGTTGAAGAAGGGCGAAAAAGGCCGCAGATATGTTTCGGAATTGTATTTTGATCCTTCTAAGGAATAGTTTTCAAGTTTTCGAGTCTACGAGTTTTCAAGTTAAATATTATCCAGATTTCTTCCCTCTCCCCTTGCGGGAGAGGGAATTAGTTATTAGTGAACCCTAGAAATAAGAACCTCAACCAGCGGGAATTTGCCGATCTCGGCGTCTACCATTCCTTTTACTTGTTTGCGGACCTTTTTGATTATTATGTCGTTCGGTTGTTTTTTCTGGTGTTCTAGCAGGTCCCCTATCTCTTCTTCCATGTAGGTTATGAAGGCCGGGTTC
Source organism: uncultured Rickettsiales bacterium (assembly GCA_964424715.1). Lineage (GTDB taxonomy): Bacteria > Pseudomonadota > Alphaproteobacteria > Rickettsiales > UBA8987 > JAMHZE01. The sequence goes on from CAYRJW010000026.1 coordinate 13,259, forward strand.
TCATCCTCGTCTATTACGCCTGGGGTGCGAACCAGAGGATCTACCAGAAGGCGGCTTTCTTTGTCGAGGGTCAGGGAAACTATTACTATACCATCAGAGCGGAGTTTACGGCGCTGGGAAAGTACCACGCCATCTTTCGGTTGCAGCATGTAGCCATCAACGCCGAGATAGCCGAATTTGACATGGGCAAGGGATTTAGGCTCATCAGGCCCTAGTTTTACCATTTCGCCGTTCTGGATCTCGATAGTTTTTGGAATGCCAAGAGATTTAGCAAGGCGGCAATGTTCGTGCAGGTGGGTAGGTTCACCATGAACCGGGATAGCGATCTGTGGCTTCACTAGCTGGTACATTTTTGTAAGTTCCTGCGCCGATGGGTGGCCGGAAACGTGTACGCGGTGGTCTTTTTCAGTGAATACTTCGCAGCGCAAGCGAACGAATGTGTTGAACAGCCTGAATAGTTTTTTCTCATTACCCGGAATAATCTTAGAGGAGAATATGATAGTATCACGCGGAGTAACTTTTAAATATTGATGCTGGTTGTTGGCGATCTTATTCATCGCCGCCCTTTCCTCACCCTGACAGCCTGTGCATATCACCAGTACGCGATCACGCGGCATCTGGGAAACTTCCTTGTCGGAGATGAATGGCTGAATATCTTTCAGGTAGCCGGTATTTTTTGCGAAATCGGTTATTTTATGGAGTGAAAGACCGGAAAGCGCAACCTTACGGCCATTGGCCTCTGCCGCGCGGCAGATAGTATCTATGCGCGCAACGTTGGATGCGAAAGTGGTAACATATACCGTGCCGCGCTGTTCGCTGATAAGCTGCGTAAGGCTTGGCAGAAGATCACCTTCAGAGCCGGAATAGCGATCATTGAATACGTTGGTGGAATCGCACACCATTGCAAGCACGCCTTCCTCGCCTATTTTTGTAAGCGCATCGAAATCGGTGTTAGGCATTACAACCGGGTTAGGATCGAACTTCCAGTCGCCGGTATGGAACACATTACCGACATCGGTGCGTATCATAACGCCGTTCATTTCCGGGATGGAGTGGGTTATCTGGATGAATTGCAGATCAAAATCACCAAGCTTTAAGTTGGAGCCGGGTTTTATTATATGAATTTTTGCGCGGTCTTTCGCTTTCACCTGCTCAAGCTTGTTCATCACAATTTGCGCGGTGAACGGGGTTGCGTATATCGGTAATTGCAGCTGGTCGAACAGGTAGCCTATTGAACCAAGGTGATCCTCATGGCCGTGGGTAAGCACTATGCCGAGGAAATCTTTTTTGTTCTCGTATACGAAGGAAAGATCAGGCGCCATCATGTCCACGCCGGGCATCTCATCGCCGGCAAAGCCTGCGCCTAAGTCTATCATCAGCCATTTACCTTTATAATGGTATAGGTTGATGTTCATTCCAATTTCATTACTCCCGCCAAGTGGCAGAAATACTAGGTCGTTGTGATTTGGTTTCATTGTTTATTTTTTAAATTATTAATAATAAATAACCCTTCTAAGGTTAAATTCTCTTCTATTGAATCAATGGCTTTGCATGATCCAAAAAATTTTGCGAGTCCGCCGGTGGCGACCGTATAAGGCCCACCTCTTAAACTAGTTTTTCCTAATTCGGAAGCTATTTCTGTAACAGATCTTTCAATAAGCCCTAAATAACCATAATATATGCCAGATTGCATCGCTGAAACAGTGGATTTTCCTATGGCTTTAGCGGGTTTTGCTATTTTTATCTGCGGCAGCTTTGCGGCGGCTTTTGTAAGGGCAGCCAGGGCAAGGTTGATGCCGGGAGATATCATTCCGCCAAGATATTCGCCTTTCGGGCCTACTACATCAAAAGTGGTTGCGGTGCCAAAATCTATTATTATGCCGGCTTTTTTGTATTTTTTGTAGAAAGCTATGGCATTCACAATTCTATCTGCGCCAACTTCTTTTGGGTTATCTATCTTTATTTTGATACCGAGCTTTTCAATATTTTCTGAAACATCGAATGGTTTTATGCCGAAATATTCGTTGCAGGATTTTTTAAATTCCTTTTTCGTTTGCGGAACTACGGATGATATTATTATTGAATCTATCTGGTTTTTTGTAATTTTGTTTTTGCTGAAAAATGAGGTATAATATTTAGCAACCGCATCACGCTTAGTTTCAAGGCGCAGGGTTTTTGTGCACTTCCCCGAGTCTTCGAACAATCCGAAAACTATATTAGTATTACCTATGTCAACCGCCAGGAGCATTATTTAACTTCGATCAGCTTTGATATTTTTGTGATGAGGAACATTTTCCCGTCAGCGATCACCGGGGTCAGGGCTACATCAGAAGGTATCTTGTTCTTTGCGATGATGTCGCCGCTCTGTGGGGAGTAGCTGTATAATGTGCCGTTATTATCGGCAGCGTATAGTTTGCTGTTAGCCATTATTACACCGGTGAACTGTAATTCGTCTTCATCAATAGCTTCGCTTTCGGCCATTTTATTTTTCCAGACCAGTTTGCCGCTCTGGGCTGAAACGGCGATGATATCTCCGAAACGCGTAGTGGCAAAGATCATATCCGCCACCGGCCAGACCGATGAGTTTATCGCCTCGCCTTCAAAGTTCCAGACCGAATGGCCGCTTTCATCAATGGCGTTAAGGGTGCCATCGCTTGAAACTATGTATATCACACCGCGGTGGAATACTGCGTTATAGCTTATATCATTCATGAAAGACGTGAACGAGCCGTAGGATGATTTAGATAGTTCAGTGTTCCAGAGTTCAGTGCCGCTATTGAAGTCCATCGCGAAGACCTCGCCGGATGAATAGGTGAGGATAACTTTATTTCCGATAAGCAATGGTGCCGGGCTGGACATCACTTTTGATGTACCCACAAAACCCTGATGCTGCCATATCAGCGCGCCATCTTTGGTGCTGGCCACAGTTGCGCGGTTATCGGAGGAGATGAATAATATCTTATCCTCACGCACGAGCGGAGCGGAGCGGATTATGGTATTATAATTCTTGCTCCATAATATTTTGCCATCTTTAGCGCTTACGGCAAACAGGTTACCGCGCTTTGTGGTAACATAAATATTACCAAGGCTGTAGCAGATATTGCCGCCGATGAACTGAGTTTTACTGGCGAACAGATTCTTTGCATCAGAAATATATTTGCCGAGTTTGCCTTTCTCTTTTTTGTCGGGGGTTAAAGATTCAACTTTTGTGGACCATAATATATTGGATATATCGCCGAGGGTTCTGGCTTCCAGCTCACCATCACCGCCCAGGGTGAATATCTTATCTTCCGCGATAACCGGTATAGAGGTTATGCCCAGACCCTTTTTAGGTTCGCTGCCTGCGGATGATTCATCGTAAGAAAACCCCTCAGAGAAAGCCAGGTTCTCAGCCGGGATAAAACCGTTGCGCGGCCAGTAGCTGCTTTTTACCGCGGGAGGTATCTTCGCGGCAAAACCGCTTAGCAGTGCGGCGGCCTCTTTGGAATCAACTTTCTGTATCTCGGTCTTGAAGAAGGATTTGCCTGCGACCGGGCCTTCCTTATCATCGGAGCATGAAATAAGTGTGAGTAATAGTGTAAGGGTCAGTAAGTTGACAAGTTTTTGAGTTTTCAAGTTTTCGAGTTTTTTACTTAACTTGTAAACTTGTAAACTTGTAGACTTGTAAACTAAATTCTTATTCACTGAGAATCCTATTCGTTGATCGTTGCTAATATATGTTTCGCACGTTCCTGCGCGGTTGCGGGTATCTGCTCGTTCCTGGCCAGTTCCTCAAAAATGGCAAGCGCTTGTTTCTTATCGCCGGTCTGCAGCAGGTATGAGGCTTTCAGTTCCAGCGCGGTGGTGCGGAATATGGACTTTTCGGTGATAAGATCATTTAATAATGAAAGCGTCGCGGTCTTGTCAGCCTTCTGGTCTATCATGATAAAAGCTTTATCAAGCTGCGCTTTTTCGCGGAATGCAGCATCGTGCGAGATGTTATTGATGACCTTATCAAGAGTTTTTATCGCATCCTGCGGTTTGCCGGCGGAATTCTGCAGGCTTGCCTTTATTATTGCCGCCATAGGCGCGTAACCTTTCTGGCCTTTGGATATTATAGCATCATACTCGGCCGGGTTGGCATTATCGAAAGCGTTAACGAATAAAGTTCCCGATTCGCGCGATCTTTTTTCGGAATTCTTTTTATATGCAGTAAGCCCTGCCGTAAGCAGGATAACCGCCACCGCTGCTACTATAAGCTTTTTGCCATGTTCGGTGAAGATGCGGGTATATTTTTCGTCAGCTATATCGTGTTGTATCTCGTTTATTATATCGCTCATATCTTTCCTTTATATTGTCTGCATGAATTTACTAAGTGTCTCAAGAAGTATCTTGTTCTCATCTTCCAGGCCAATGGTGAATCTCATGCAGGATGGCAGGCCATAGGCGCCCATCATACGGCCGGAGATGCCTTCATTGCGGAGGTGTTCATCTGCCCTTATCGCTTTTTCCGGGGTGGAAAAATCCACCAGTATGAAGTTAGCTACTGATGGGCAAACTATAAGCCCCATATCTTCCAGCGCTTCCTTCACAACGGCAAGCCATTTTGTATTGTGCTCGATAGACTTAGCCACGAATTCTTTATCCGAAAGCGCGGCAATTCCTGCGGCTTGCGCCAGTGAGGAAACATTGAACGGGCCGCGTACACGGTTTAAAATATCGATTATATAATCACTGGAATAAGCCCAGCCTAAACGCAGGCTTGGTATACCATAAGCCTTGGAGAAGGTACGCAGCATTATTATATTATCAAACTCATCGACCAGTTTTACCGCATCCGGGTAATCAGCAACGGTGACATATTCGGCATAGGCCATATCCAGCACCAGCAGAACATGTTTTGGCAAACCTTTCGCAAGACGCCATATTTCCTTATCGTTCAGGTAACTGCCTGTAGGGTTGTTAGGGTTAGCAAGGAATACGATGCTGGTTTTATCGGTGACCTTATTCAATATTTCATCAACATCGGCCTTCAGATTTTTCTCTTCCGCCACAACCGGTTTGGAACCTACTGAAAGAGCTGATATCGGATACATCAAGAACCCGTGTTTTGTATAAACAACTTCCGCATCCACGCCGCCGAAGGCTATGCATATAAGGGTGATGAGTTCATCGGAACCTGCGCCGCAGATTATGCGTTCTGAATTTATATTATAGACCTCACCGATCTTATCGCGTATCGCCTGCGAGCTGCCATCGGGGTAGCGGTTAAGTTTTGCTATCTCGTAGCTTATGGCCTCTTTCACTTTCGGGCTGCAACCCATAGGGTTCTCGTTGGAAGAAAGCTTTATCAGCCTCTTCGCAGACTTAGCATAAGCCCCGGGAACATAAGGCGATATCTCAAGGATACGCTCACTGGATAATGTAAGTTTGGATGACATTATATTAGTTAATTATTGGTTTGTATGTTTTAGGTGGGAAGTTGGAATATTGCAAGGGTCAAGTGGGGGAGATTGTTCAAGTGGCCTGCCGAGCCGTAGCCAGCCCGTCTACGCTGAATCTTCGACGTGGCAGCCTTCTTATAGATTCGTTTCAAGTCAAACTCATCAAGGCGAAGGCTGGTGGTGGTCGGCACTGGGATTGAACCAGCGACACACGGATTTTCAATCCGTTGCTCTACCAGCTGAGCTAGCCGACCATAAGTGATGGGAATGCTATAAAATATTAAATTTTACATGTCAATTAACTTAAAGCTATATATACTGATTATTATGCAAAAACCTTTCCACATTATCGGAATTTCGCTAATTTTGCTCAGTTCGGCAGCAATTTCTGCGGAAACGAAAGAATATAAAAAAACCAGTGAGGGGATCCGCAAACTTGATAAAATGCAGGAATATGTAACCCAACATAACGGCACCGAGACACCCTTTCATAACGAATACTGGAATTTCTGGGAGGAAGGCATTTATGTCGATGTGGTTTCGGGGGAGCCGCTATTTTCTTCCACTGACAAAATAAAAGCCGACCACGGCTGGCCCAGCTTCTCAAAACCGATAAAAGATAATTTCATCCTCGAAAAAAGCGATACAACCCAAAGCATGAACCGCACCGAGGTGCGCTCCAGAAACGCCGATTCCCACCTAGGCCATGTTTTCGATGATGGCCCGGTTGAAACCGGAGGGCGGAGGTTTTGTATTAATTCCTCGGCCTTGCGCTTCATTCCGAAGGATAGGCTGATCGATGAGGGATATATTGAGTATCTGTTCCTGTTTGATAAGAAGTAATCAATGAATTTTGCTTTCAGCAAAATAATTTTATATCCTTTAGATTCCGATGTACATCAGAATCCAAAGGATAGAATATACTGCGGAGCAATTCTGAATTATCTTTTTTACTTTTTCTTCTTAGCTTCCTCTTCAGCATCCAGACTCCACCAAGTCCCCACTCCCAGCGAATATTTCGGTGATACTTTCGGTTTGCCGAATTTGTTCCAGTGGATTAGGCGGAATTTGGTGATGTTCCAGTGGGGGATGACGTAATAATTATGTTGCAGAACCCGATCCAACGCTTTTGTAGAAGCTATAAGAGTTTCCTTGGAATCGGCCTTCAGGACCTTTTCAACCAGTTCATCGACCACCTCATTCCTGATACCGCTGGAATTACCGGAACCCGGTATATCGGCCATTTTTGAGCTGTACATATCCAGCAATTCATTACCGGGAACAGAACCGGCACCGAAGGAGGATGCTATCGCATCAAAATCGAATTCCTCGGTACGTTTTACATATTGGGTGGGATCTATGGTGCGCTGTGTGACCTGCATACCAAGTTTGTTAAGGTTGGTGATATATGGAGATATCACGCGTTCAAAGGTTGGGGAATTAAGCAGGAATTCCATTTCAAATATATCGCCTTTGGCGTTGGTGAGTTTTCCATTTTTGATCTCCCAGCCGGACTCGCGCAGTAATTTCTGCGCTGCCATTAAATTTCTTCTGTCGGTTCCGGAGCCATCGGATATTGGCGGGTTATATTCTTTTGTAAAAACCTCTTCAGGCAATTTATCTTTATATTCATTCAGTATCTCCAGCTCCTGACCTTCAGGTAAACCCTTGGCCTCATATATAGAGTTGGAAAAATAACTGCGGGTGCGGGTGTAAGATGAATAGAACAGGGTTTTATTCTCCCACTCGAAATCGAAGGCCAGAGCCAGTGCCTGACGAACCCTTACATCCTGGAATTTCTCGCGGCGCAGGTTAAGCACGAATGCCTGCATGCCTGTTGGCATCTGGTGGGATATTTCCTGCTTTATGAGTTTACCTTCCTTCACCGCAGGAATGTCATAGGCGGTGGCCCAGATGCGGGCGATATTTTCCTGACGAATATCATACTGGCCGGCTTTCAGCGCCTCTACCGAAACGGTATCATCACGAT
>CAYRJW010000027.1:0-9491 GCA_964424715.1 uncultured Rickettsiales bacterium
CATAATGGTATGTTACGCGTAAGATACGATTTCTAGTAAGCCGTATCATAGCCTAAGACTTCAGCCGCCCCCGGAATTCCGGGGGCGGTTTTGTTTTGTGGGTATGAACCCTTCCTGCGCATTAATTCCCCCACACAAAAAAATCTGCATATTCATAAGAAATTCTGTTGACTGGAACGCCATTAGCTTTCATTAATATTTAACAAACATTCAAAAACATAAAATCATGAAAAAAGCCATGCAGCAGGAAACCAAAGAGATCAGCAAGAACGCCTATGATGAAGTGCCTTATTCAAGCTTTACCTTCGCCCAGACAAGTCCGGCCTATACAAGGTCATGCGCTTATGTATTCGGCCTGAACTCACCCGACCACACCACCGCAAAAGTTCTGGAACTAGGCTGCGCCAGCGGTAACAACATACTGGCCTTCGCGGCCGCTTACCCTAAAAGCGAATGTGTCGGGATAGATCTTTCACCTAAACAGATCGATGAAGGTAAAAAAAGAATATCGGACCTCGGCATCAAGAATTTACGCCTTGAAACAAAATCCATCATGGATATCGATGAATCCTTCGGTAAGTTCGATTATATAATCTGCCACGGCGTTATTTCCTGGGTACCGAAAGAAGTTCAGGCAAAGATATTAGAGATATGCGGCAATAACCTTACCCCTGATGGCGTCGCTTATGTAAGCTATAACACCATGCCTGGCTGGAGCGGCGTAAGGGCCATCCGCGAGATGATGCAATATCACACCGCTAATTTCACCGAACCTAAGACCAAGGCAGACCAATCCCGCCTGCTGCTTAAATTCATCAAGGACAGCCTTAAGAATTACGGTAAGAATTACTATTCCGATATAATCGAGGCCGAGATGAACCTTCTGCAGAACCAGTCAGACTGGTATCTGCTACATGATCACCTTGAGGAAAATAACTCACAATATTATTTCCACGAATTTATCGCCATGGCAGCTAAATCCGGCCTGCAATATCTGGCCGAGACCAACCTGGCATCCATGTTCAGCGGCAACCTTCCGGCTGAGACCGCGCAGGTGCTTGCCGGCGCAGAAGATATCGTCCGCATCGAACAATATATGGATTTTATCTCCAACCGCCGTTTCCGTTCTACCCTGCTCTGCCATAAGGATCGTATCCTCAGAAGGAACATCCAGAACGAACATATGATGAACCAGTTCTTCACCAGTAGCTTTAAATTACCGGAAGAACTTAAAACCTATGAATATGGATCCGGTAAACAGATATCATTCGTAGCCCCGAACAATATGTCAACCAGCACAAATAATATCGCACTTATCCTTGGTATTGAGACCCTTTCGGAAAATAAGAACAAACCAATGAATCTGAGCAAGATCAGCAAGATCGTATCTGAAAAGATAAAGAAACTGAAACTGATTGAAAGATTTGATGACCAGATGATAACCCAGGCCCTTGCAGCAAATTTCCTGCGCTGCATCTTTACCGGTGGAATAACCATTCATATGAGTGAAGGCCCTTTCAAGATCGAGGTTTCCAAAAAACCAAAATTATTCAGTCTTGCAAGGTATCAGGTCGCCAACCAGAGCTGGGTAGCTAATATGCGCCATGAAGCTATTCCGACAAATATCTTTGATAAGGCCATCATGCCGCATCTGGATGGCTCCAACACCGTGGAATCGTTATTGGAAAGCCTTATGCCGAAATTCATAAGCGGTGAGTTATCTATAAATTCAGATAATAAAAAGATCACCGAGGAGAAAGAGCTTAGAGAAAAACTCAGCAATTTCATTCCGGAGGTCCTTAAGCGTTATGCTGAACTAGGGCTGTTAGAGCAATAACAAATATAACTTCTCTGGCCTATTCCACTATGATTAATGTCTTGGTGAATAAATACAGACTCCCTTGATATATATCAATCACGGGTATCTCCCTTTATGCTTTACTGCTCAGGGTGGATAGGGCTTGTCTAAGAATTAATCCCCTTTATTTCATTTAAGCACTATCCACCTTAAATAATAAGGAGAATAATGTGTTTAATAATACCAAAGAAGCTGCGATAGAAGATATCAAAAAAGAGATTGATACATGCAGTACCCTGGCTAATAAAGCTGGTAAAAAACTTCGTGAAGAGTTTGATCTCGCCGAAGGTGAAGTAACCAGAACTACTGCAGCTCTAATGAAACAGATCCGCAGCAAACCTATACAGTCCGGCTTGATCGCAACTGCTGCAGGTTTTGTACTTGGTGCACTTTGGCGCCGTTGAGGGTTATATATGAAAAATATAGAAAGCCTTTTTAACATTCTTCTTGTCGGCAAATCTTTCTGCAAGGAAGCCGCTCTGGGAAGAATTTTATCTAAAGCCACCGGCCTGATCATACTCATTATCATCAGCGGCACGATCATGGGCTCTCTGCTGGTATTTACATTATATTTGATTTACACTGGCATGCTGCAATCTGGTATAGATGCCCCTGCAGCGCTCTATACAATGAGCGGCATAGTTCTGTTATTCATGATAATATTCGTGACCCTGACCTTAATATCAGTAAATAATCTGCGAAACCTATTGAGATTAAAGACAAAACCAAAATCCGACCTGGGGAAAATCATTGAAGCATTTAAGGACGGGTTACTTAATAAATAAAAGAATAAAAAGACCCTCATGAAAATATTTAGGAAACATCACTATCTCGGAGTAGTATTAATATTGATTTTATTGTTGATCTTAATGTTCTACAGCCACGCTGTACAGGGAGTGTAATGTGTTTTTCCCCACAGACCAGCTTCGTTGCAGCTACATTATTAATGGTGATAGGCGTAGCCACTCTCAAAAAAGTTAAGACACGGAAAGAGGTTTTATTTGCATCCCTGCCATTTCTTTTCGCGATGCAGCAGTTTACTGAAGGTTTCCTTTGGCTTAGCTTATTACACGGGGAATTCCCCACTGAACAACACTGGCTTACGATAGTTTTTATATCATTTGCAGGCATTGTATTGCCCTTACTGGTTCCACTCAGCATGTTTGTCATGGAGATCAACGCTCATAGGAAAATAATCATTGGAATATTTTTCCTAAGCGGCCTGGCGATTGCCCTAATAACATTTAAGGCTATAACAGATTTCGGCGTAAGCTCAGAGATCATCAATTCATGTATTCGCTATGACTCACCTTTAAATCGCAGTTATTATGTAACCCTGCTTTATGTGATGGCAACATGTGGCCCACTTTTATATTCCCGTCACCGGAATATTTTCAGGATCGGAATATTGAATCTTGGCGCGCTTCTCATTGCTTATTATTTTTATAAATATAGCTATGCTTCCGTGTGGTGTTTCTTCGCATCGTCTATAAGCGCACTTGTATATCTACACTTTGCTCGGTCCTCTGAAGCTAAACCTGCTGTTCTGAGGGCGAATTCCTGGCGAAAACTTTCATTTAAAAAATTGATAAATATCAATTACCGGTAAAGGCAACCATGTTTGTATGATGTATATGAAAATGCAAAACGACATAGACCAACATACATCTTCTGATGAATATGAAGAGCTCCTGAAGAGGTATATCGAAGTGTTCAACCGCGCCGTTAAGGAAAATAAAGATAAACTACCCTATCAGAATATGCTGAGCGCTGCTTTAAAGCTGCCGGAAAGCGTAGGCGACCTGCATTATGTAATATATGACCACAGACCAAAAGGCTCGTTTAGCCTGCGTCTGGTAGATGGCAGTCTTGAGATCATTGATAAAAATAAAAAAACATCGGAGAATTTCTGTACATTAAGTTATGATTATCTAAGAAATGTAACCGAAAATGCCGATAAATATGTTAAGAATCCTGCGCTTCTGGACTGGAGCTGGCTTAAAAACTAAGATCAGTATTTAGTATCTTCGCATGGGTAATGTGAGGAACATGCTCCGCAGCAATATCCCGTTAACTTATTTATATTATCTATATCTATCCTGGCACCGTTTATTTTAATGCCGGTGCTTTCTTTTAATGTGTTCAAGGCCCTGGAAAATGTTTCTGGTTTCATACCTAATCTGGATGCGATAAGAACCTTATCGTAAGGCAAATGCAGTGTTATATCTCTCTGCTTCCCAAGCGGGCATAATCTTAACAGGAAACAACCGATACGCTGAGGTGCGCTTTGGATGCTGAGATGCTCTACATCCATCTCACGCTTTTTGGTCTTGCGGGACATGGCAGAAAGCATGCTGATCGCCATCTGGCTATTTTTCTGAATTTGTTCCTTAAGCACAGAAATAGGTATCACCACAAGCTTTGTATCTTCCACAGCCTGTGCCGTGCAAGAATATGTATCCTGTTCAAAAATGGCATTCTTACCGAACACATGCCCGGTTGTAAGTATATCTACTACCGCCTCAAAACCATCAAGTGTGGTATGAAAAAGTTTTACCCAGCCATATTTGATTATATAAAAAGATTTCGCGGCCTCATCTTCGAGATAAAGCATATGACCTTTTTTATATTCGATCACCTGGGCAGATTTCAAGAACTCCTCGATCGTCTCATCGGAAAGTTTTGAGAATAGGGATATGTTCTTTAAAAGTGAAGTATTGCCAGATTCCTTGGCAGTATTTTTTTGCTGTGCTTGTAACGACATAAATTCCTTTCTTTGGCAAGCGTCTGAATCTATATAGTTTACAATAAAAATCAAGAAAAATGCCTTAAATCAATAACTTCTCACTAAGCGGTTGTAATATATATTTTATAGTTGATCAGAAACACCCTGTTTCTTGATTATTATCAATAAGGCTCCGGCATTCTATGTTTTTATTAACGGGCAAATTAATAATAAACAGGAGATCTAAATGGAAGCAATCGAGTTGATAGTGGGAGTAACTTTTTTGTTCATAGGAATATCGCTTGTCTTTCGCCAGAACGAATGGACAATATTTATTGAACATATGGAAAGTAAGGGCAGCCGTGCAATGCTGACTTTCGGCACTCTCAATACTATAGCAGGCAGTGCAATATTAGGATTCCACTGGATATGGTATGGTATGAGTACCTTGGTCACCATAATCGGCATAATATTTCTGGTAAGAGGCTTTATGTGCCTGACATATCCTAATTGGGTAATGAAAAAACTAAAGCATAGAATGAAGCATGCTAAAAATAATATCAGGATCGCGGCTTTATCAGCCATTTTGGTTTCTGGTATAATTTTACATAATTGGTGGATGCAATCATATGGATGGACATATTTCGGAAATCAAACCCTGGATTATTTTGATTCTGAGGAAGCTGAAGTAATTGAATAACTCCAGACCTAACCCTACAAGGGCCAGAGGCCTCAAAAGCCTGTATGAATGCTTTGCTAGGATTGGTGAGTGCAAATTTTCCGCTCTCATTCTCGATTTTTTTGCTGAGAGAAACTATAAGCTGTACACCCGGCGTTGTGATGACCTCAGAGGAAGATGCATCAACCGCTACGTCTCCGGTAAGCTTGGAGACTTCAGAAAATACTCTGTCAACTTCACTGATCGTGATAGATGATGGTAACTTATATATGATCGTGCTTTCCTGATCTGACATAAACTCTTTAAAATTTATTATGATTATATAAAAGCGGGTAGCATGCCAATTTTTTTATCTTAAATTACGCCGCAAAATCAGCTTGTTAAGTATTTATATGTTTTCTTTGCCCTGAGATAATTCTCTAAATAAGAATCATTTTTGAAACTCTTTAGAACATCAGATGATCTTAAGGATGTTTTTGTTACTCCAAGAACCCCTCACTAAACCTTGAATTGCAAATTTATTACGAATTTGATCTGTTTTATATATAAAAATAATTACATGGAGCATAATGATACAAGCAGAAAATGCCTAATTATCAATTAATTACAAGTATTGAATATTTATTTTATTGTTTGAAAAACAGGTTAAGATATGTTACCATGGGTAGTATATCTAACAAAAAAGGATAGTGATGAAAGAATCTATAGTTAGCCTGGCCTCCAGTCAAACCCTTAGAGAAAAAAATCGCAGCAATTCTAAAAGTCACAGCAAAATAATTGAAATTGTTTTTACAAAAAATGACTCTAAGGAAACTCTCACTTACATAGAAGAAAGGGCCATCGCCCCGGAGACAAATCATGACAGCGATGGGATGATACCATCAAAGTTCTATAAGGTTGAGCCGGAAGGAAATGGAAAAAGGAAAAAAATAAGTGAGGCTCAGGCCATAAAAGAAATGATGTCCCTGATAGAAAAATGCCTTAGTAGCGAAACTGCAAATGTTTCTTATGCAGAACATAGATACACATCAGAGAACAAGGTCATTTACAGCTACTAATTAGTTAGGCCGCAATGGCACGGCGCGACTGTACGGCCAGGCAGCCTTCTTCTAAGCGCGCAGAATAATTTAACTCCGAGATACGCATCCATGTTTTTTAATATAATATAGACTAAGAAACGAAAGAATTATTGTGCAAATAAAACCTAAAATAAATTCCGAATAAGATACAACTCCATCTGACAGCGGCTTAGCACAACCAAGAAACGCACCGTATATCCAGCAACCAATATTGATGGCAGATAATTTCATCATCGGTCCAGTATCACCTTTTTTAAGATTTGGTATGCCAACGCGCCGCATCAGTTGAGTAGATAAAAACCAAATAACTACAACAGTAACTTTACACCATAATTTTGGATTAGATAAATATTCCTCAGTTCCTTTTTGGAGCGAACCCAGAGCTATCAGGATACTGCCAGATATCCACAAGTGAAGATCAGCCGACCTTATGACTTTCGACCACTGTCTGTCATAAGGTATAAGATTGAAAAGGCTCCTTAAGGAAAAATTAATATACACCAAACCAAATGCAAAGCCCAGCACATGCCACATTGCTACAATGGTTACAAACAGCCCGATAATCTTACCACCATCTACATAAAAATATTCCATGATGTATATGATAACGACTATCCTTATCCACCTTGATATAAATCAACCAAGCATATAGATTATTAGATATTTATCTGAAAGCAGTTAATCGTGAGTCTGATATCATTAGTAGTCTGGAAAAAACAAGGGTTTCAGGGGTGGTGATATATGGCCAGAAAAACCTATATACCGTCAGAGGCGCAATCGGCGCCACTAACAAAAATCAATCAATACATTGATTTAGAATGACAAAGTGACGGTAGAGGATAAAACCTTTTAAACAAGGTAAGTAATTTTCCTAATTAATTATTTTTATCTTTTGGCTCTAACGAACCTTTCATTTTTGCACATTCGCCTTTGACAACAATTGTCCACTCATTTGGGTCGTTATCTATTTTTGCCATACCCATACATGAGTGTTTGTTAACTTTGCTGGCGCAGCTATTCTTATGCGCCTTTGATACACCATAACATTTTTCCTGACCATCTTTTGCGTCCATGTGAGCAGAAGCCTGCTCTGCTTGAAATGCGGTTGTAGTTAATATTATGGCAGCTAAAAATTTCTTATTCATAGCCTTTCTCTCTGTTAGTTAAAACGCAATCTTAACCCAACGCTTATTCTCGCATCATCACGTGTTTCACCTGCTGACCGCGCAATATTGGCGGTCTCACCAAACTTGCTTTCGTATCTTAAATCAATATAGGGTGCGAATTTACGGGTGATCTCATATCGCGTTTGCAAGCCTACTTCACCATTAGCTAGCCCAGCACCAACTTCTTGATCAGAAACATCCTGGCTGTATAATTCAATCTCTACGTAAGGTTCTAAGATTAATTTCTGGGTAATAAGGAAATCTCTTTCCTGCCTGATGCGGGCACTGACATCACCTTCATCACTAACAAATAAATGAGCTTCTGTTTCAAAGAAATATTTAGCCATTCCTTCAACACCGAGGGTTAAATAAGCTGTATGCTCCGGTTTAATATCATATCTAACGCCAGCCTGAACATCCCAGAACTCAGTAACATTGCGACTATACATTGCCCAGAACTCAGCTTGATGGGTTTCATTTTCTACTCTTTCGCCTTCACTTTTTAGATGCAGCTTGTTTATATCTCCGCCTACCCAGCCATCAAAATCCCAGGTAGCTAGCGTACCTTCACGGCTATCGCCAATATCCGTTTCAAGCGTAAATGCATGGAATATGGTTTGCTCACCTTCCGTCATTTCATCCATATCCATAGCTTTAGCAAGGGATGGGATAAATAAGATAGTGATTAACAATGTTTTAATGATGTGCATTATGTTTCTCCAAATTCATTGGCTCAACACTGGTGTTAATATCCTCACCTGGTTTAGCAACAATCACGGTTGTCATCATTCCGCCAAGCATGTGATAAAGTAGGTGGCAATGGAAAGCCCATTCACCCGATTCATCTGCCGTAAGAATTGCAGATATAGATTGACCGGGAGGAACTATCAAAGTGTGTTTGTTAGGCATTTTATTTGCTGGCTGCCCATTTTCCAGCTGTACAAACATTCCATGAAGATGTAATGGATGCGCCATCATGGTATCGTTAGTAAAATTCAAACGTACACGCTCATTATATTTTAATTGGATAGGTTGAGCCTCATCCATTTTCTTGCCATTTATTGTCCAAATGTAGCGTTCCATACTGCCACCAAGAACAACAGCAATCTCTCTTTCTGGTTTGCGAGTATCTTTCTGAGTACCAAGATAACGAAGGTCGGAATAATCTAATGCCTTATTGCCTTCTGGCGTACCAGCCTTTGCCCATCCACTTTCCATTGATTCAGGTGTGGACATATCCATGTCAGGCATTTCCTGCATCATCTTTTCCATATTCATATCAACCATTGTAAGTAATGCACGTGGTCGCTGTTTTGGTATCTCACCTCGCATCCCTTCTTTTGGAGCTAATGTTGCTAGTGCAAAGCCGCTACGGTCAATAGGTTCAGCGGCGATTGTGTAGGCTTTATCTTCTTTCGGCTCTACTATCACATCATAGGTTTCCGCAACACCAAAACGGAACTCATCAACAGTCATAGGCTCTATATTTTGCCCATCAGCCGCTACTACTTTCATTTTTAAACCTGGTATGTAAACATCGTAGATAGACATTGCAGAAGCGTTGATAAATCTAAGACGCAGTTTCTCACCAGGCTTAAATAATCCAGTCCAGTTCTGGTCAGAGTTTTTACCGTTAACGAGAAAAGTGTAACCAGTGACATCAGCAAGGTCAGTTGGCAGCATACGCATTTGACCCCACTCCTTACGATTCTGCCACGCAGATTTTAAACCCTTTGTCTTAACATCCCTGATAAAATCACGTACTGTACGCCTTGCATTTGCGTAATAATCTGAGTCCATTTTCAGATTCTGAAAAATATCTCTTGCCTGTTCTTCGCTAAAATCTGAAAGCAGTATTACATAATCCCTATCTGCCTTTACAGGATCGTTACCTTTTGGAGTAACAACAATAGAGCCATAATTGCCATCCTGCTCCTGTGAGTTAGAATGTGCATGATACCAATATGTGCCTGACTGACGAATC
>CAYRJW010000027.1:9501-19299 GCA_964424715.1 uncultured Rickettsiales bacterium
ATTGCCAGGCAATAAAAAGCCATGCCAGTGAATAGAAGTTGGCTCAGCCATGTGATTAGTAACATTGATAGTTACTTCTTCACCCTCTTTAAAACGGAGAGTAGGACCTGGAATATCATGATTAACTGTAATTTTACTTATAGGTTTTCCTGTTTTATTAACCATTTCACGATTGATCTCAAGATCGTAGGTTCCAGCAAAAGCTGGTAGGTTAATAAAATAGGCAATAATAGCTAATGTTAAAAATATTGAGCGCATAATCCTAATCATTAAATCTTTTGAATAAATCTTTAAGTTCGGCAATTTTCTTGGTTATCTCCTTTTCGTTATCTGAATTGAAAGCATCTATGACGCATGCGCCTAAATGCGTTTCCAGCATATTTGCTTCAATAGATCCAATAGCAGAACGGATAGCACGAAGCTGAACCATAATATCTGGACAATAACGCCTTTCTTCAATCATGCGCTTAACGCCTTCTATCTGACCGCTGATACGATTCAGATTAGGCAACACATTTGAATGATCAGGATGATTATTTACTGAGCAATAATCCATCTTCTTATTTTTCTTCATAAAATCCTGATTAATTGTCCAATCACAGTATACCCATAGGGGGTATTTGTCAAAGGTAAGAATAATATTTAAATTAAGGAGGGAGCCTTATGATGACTTATGCCTTGATCACTGTATGGGTAATACTCAAAGTATCCCGGAGGTATCCCCGGGCTATTTCTTAGAACTTATGAATCTGCTGTAACTGGCGGTTTAGATGGTGGAGGATAGCGGGATCGAACCGCTGACCTCCTGAATGCAAATCAGGCGCTCTCCCAGCTGAGCTAATCCCCCACAAGAGATTACTTAGTATAGTGATATTGCTTAGCCCATAATTGCTTATTGGCTAAATTGGGACCTTCTCTATAAATTTGTCCTTAATCCTTGTCAATATATTTGTTTTAATGTGTGCTTTTTTCGCTTGCAAACGGGGGTTTGTTATGTATAAAGCAGGTCCCGCTTGGGTTTTTTGCCTAAAGCGGTATTTCACACACGGGCTTTCGTTTGATCATCCTTCGGGGTTTTTTATTCGTTTCGGTCTGGATTGATTTCCGGTTCTGGTCTGTGGAGGTTTAACCGATAAATAAAAGGATCTAAAATGTCTAACAATAATAATTTCACTATCCAGCAACTAATGGATGCTGGCGTTCACTTCGGCCACCGTACAATGAGATGGAATGCTAAAATGCAGCCATACATCTATGGTTCCCGCAATAATATTCACATCATCGATCTGCAAAAAACAGCACCGCTTTTAAATAAAGCGCTTAACGTTGCTAAAGAAGTTGCACAGAAAAATGGTCGTATCCTTTTCGTTGCTACGAAAAGACAGGCTTCTACAATAGTTGCTGAAGCTGCTGAGAAATGCGGTCAGTATTTCGTTAACTATCGCTGGATGGGTGGTACTCTTACGAACTGGAACACGGTTTCTAAATCCATCAAAACCCTTAATACACTTGAAAAACGCCTGGTTGATCCTGAGATCACTATCAGCAAAAAAGAAAGATTACAGAACCAGAGGCAGATAAATAAACTGCAGATGGCTCTTGGTGGTATCCGCTCTATGGGTGGCAAGCCTGATCTTCTTTTCGTTATCGATACTAACCGCGAGAACATCGCTATCCTTGAAGCTAGAAAGCTTGGCATACCGGTTATCGCTATCGTTGATACTAACTGCGATCCGGATGGCATCGATCACATGATCCCGGGTAATGATGACTCTATCAAATCCATCAGGTTATTCTGTAACCTAATGGCTGATTCAGTTCTTTCAGGGCTTTCTAAATCTATGGCTGCCCGTAACCAGAAAGATAAAGAAGAAGCTCCACAGGATAAAGCTAAGAAACATTCTATCAACAAACCAGCAGCTAAAACTGAAACTAAACCTCAGGCAGCTGAAATGGTGATAGAAGATAAAGATGCTGAGATCGAAGCTGCTGCAAAAGCTGCTAAACCTCAGAAAAAAGCTGCTCCTGCTGCTACAGCGGAAAAGAAAAAATCAGCTAAGAAATAGTTAAAGGTTAAAGGCCGGGAGAATATATTTTTCCCGGCCTTTTAACTTTTTTGTCTAATCCAAGGAGAACCAATCATGACTGCAATATCAGCAAACACAATAAAAGACCTAAGGGAACAAACCGGCGCCGGTATGCTGGACTGTAAAAAAGCCCTTGAAGAAACAAAAGGCGATCTTGAAGCTGCCAAAGACTGGCTGCGCGCAAAAGGTATCGCTAAAGCCGCTAAAAAAGCTTCACGCGTTGCATCGGAAGGTGTGGTGGCGGTTCTTAATGCAGGCAAAAAAGCCGTTATCATCGAACTTAACTCTGAAACTGATTTCGTTGCTAAGAACGAAGAATTCCAGAATCTTGCACGCTCTATCGCTAAAGTTGCTGCCAATACAAATGGCGAACTTGAAACTGTAAAAGCCGCAAAACTTGAGACCGGCAAAACAGTTGATGAATCCGTTACCGAAGCAGTTGCTAAAATCGGTGAGAATCTTAACCTGCGCAGAACAACAGTTCTTGATGCCGGCAATGGTACAATTTATACTTACCTTCACAGCGCTATCGCTGATGGCCTTGGTAAAATAGGTGTTGTTGTTGCCCTTGAAGGCGGCAATGCTGAAGTTGGCAAACAGGTATGCATGCATATCGCCGCTAACAAGCCGGAATCTCTTAACGTTGAATCTTTAAGCCCTGAGCTTATCGCGCGTGAGAAACAGATATTCGTTGAACAGGCCCGCTCCAGCGGCAAGCCTGATAATGTTATCGAAAAGATGATCGAAGGCCGTATGCGCAAATTCTACGAACAGGTTGTTCTTACCGAACAGGCTTTCGTTATGAACCCTGACAAAACGGTTAAACAGGTGCTTGCTGATGCCGGTGCTAAAATAACCGGTTATGTCCAGTTCACCCTTGGTGAAGGCATCCAAAAAGAAGAAACCGATTTCGCAGCTGAAGTTAAAGCTGTGGCTGGTGGCTCTAAATAGTTAAATCCACTTGCAAGGAAAATTTAAGGGTTGTATTAAATAATACAGCCCTTTTTTTTTGGCAAAAACAAAGATCATTATGAGCAAATATAAAAGAATCCTTCTGAAACTTTCCGGTGAGGCCCTTATGGGGAAGCAGGGTTATGGTCAGGACCTGGTCACCGTGCGCAGGATATGCGAGGAGATCGCCGATGTCAGTAAACTTGGTATCCAGATATCTGTAGTTGTAGGCGGCGGGAATATTTTCCGCGGCATGCAGGCAGCGGAAGCAGGAATGGAACGTTCGGCGGCAGATTATATGGGCATGCTTGCAACCGTGATGAACGCGCTTGCGTTACAGAACATGCTTGAATCTATCGGTGTTGACACACGCGTTTGCTCAGCTATCGAAATGGAAACTGTATGCGAATCATTCATCCGCAGGCGCGCTATACGCCATATGGAAAAGAACCGCGTGGTGATATGTGCCGCAGGTACTGGCAACCCGTATTTCACAACCGATACCGCAGCAGCACTCCGCGCGATGGAACTTAACTGCGATGCCCTGTTCAAAGGCACACAGGTTGATGGCATATATGATAAGGACCCGAAAAAATTCAAGACCGCTAAACATTTTGAGAAAGTTTCTTACAAACAGGTTCTCGATAAAGACCTGAAAGTTATGGATGGCGCGGCCATTGCCATCGCCAGAGAAAACAAACTTCCTATCATCGTATTTGATATCCATGAAGATGGAAATTTCAAAAAAACGATCTTGGGCAAGGGTAAATTTACTAAAGTGGGGTGAGAGGTAACAGGTTACAGGTGATAGGTAAGGTTCTTAAGAATTTCTTGTCACCTGTAACCCCTCACCTGTAACCTATTAAAAAAATAAACGGAGAATAAAAATGGTCGACATCACAGATATAGAAAAAAGAATGAAAGGCGCGGTGGATAATTTCAAGCACAATCTTGCTGGCCTCAGAACCGGCCGTGCATCTGCTGCACTGGTGGATAATATCCGCGTTGAGGTATATGGTTCGCAAATGCCGCTTAACCAGCTTGCATCGGTGAACGTGCCGGAATCCCGCATGATATCTATCTCTGTATGGGACAAAGCGAATGTTCAGGCTGTTGAAAAAGCGATACAAACCTCTAACCT
Source organism: uncultured Rickettsiales bacterium (assembly GCA_964424715.1). GTDB lineage: Bacteria > Pseudomonadota > Alphaproteobacteria > Rickettsiales > UBA8987 > JAMHZE01. The sequence goes on from CAYRJW010000027.1 coordinate 13,681, forward strand.
CGGCATTAACCCTAATACTGAAGGCACGGTTATAAGGCTTAACCTCCCACCGCTTACTGAAGAACGCCGCAAAGAACTTGTAAAAGTTGCCTCCGGCAATGCTGAACAGGGCCGTGTGGCTGTCCGCAACGTTCGCCGCGATGGTATGGACCTTGCAAAGCGCGAGGAAAAAGACGGCTCACTTTCCAAAGATGCACTTGCCGGCGTTTCCGACAAGATACAAAAACTCACTGATGCGCAGATAGAAATTATCGACAAAGCCCTTGCCGATAAAGAGAAAGAAATCTTGACGGTTTAAACCTATCTTTTCAGTGACTCTTGAACATAACATAAAACACCTCGCCATAATAATGGATGGCAACGGCAGATGGGCCGAGAAGAAGAAACTGCCTGTTTCCGCCGGTCACAAGCAGGGCGCGGAAGCCGCCAAGGAAATAACCAAAGCCTGCGTTGAACTCGGCATTGAGCATTTAACATTATATACTTTCTCATCCGAGAACTGGAACCGCCCGGAGTCAGAGGTTGAAAATATTTTAAAACTTTTAAAATATTATCTTGGCGAGGAAGCAGAAAAACTTGCGAAGAAAGGCGTAAAATTAAAATTCATCGGCGATATATCGGCCTTCTCGGATGATATACAACATCGCTGCCGCGAGCTGGAGAATAAAAGCTCCTCCAATGACAGATTAACAGTAAGTATCGCCCTTAATTATGGCGGCAGGCAGGAGATAGTTAACGCCGTTAACATCGCAGTAAAAAATAAAAAAGAATTATCCACAGATGAATTCTCTGCCTTGCTATACACGAACAAAACTCCCGACCCTGATCTGCTGATAAGGACCGGGGGCGATCTGCGCCTCAGTAATTTCTTACTATGGCAATGCGCATACACTGAATTTTATTTTACCGAAACTCTATGGCCAGATTTCAATAAAGACGAGCTTGTTAAGGCCATAGGTGATTATAATAACCGTGAAAGAAGATTCGGCGGCAGGAAATAATATGGCATTTTTCGATCTGGAAACATGGGAACTTTTAAGCTACGTGGTAACAGTGGTCGCCCTGCCCTTTGCCATTATAGTATTCTGGCTTGAACAGAGGAAAGAGCGCAGCAATGAACAGGAAGAATTATTCGTAAAACTCCTCGATGAATATAATGAACTTGCCAAGATACTCATAGATAACGCCGATCTCGGCCTGCTCACCGGTAATAAGAAAATAGAAAATCTAACTCCCGAACAGGAAGAAAAGAAATTCGTGATCTATGATCTTCTGGTCGGTTTCTTCGAGCGCGCATTCATTCTTATCTATGAAGATAATATGGATAAAATGGAAATGCGCATGTGGCAGACCTGGGAAGATTACATAGATTTCTGGCTCAAACGCCCCGATTTCCGCAAAGTTCTGCCGGAACTTCTTTCCGGTGAGGATCCTGACTTCATCAATTATATGAATAGAAAGATAAAGAATTATAATTAATTTTTCTCTCTCAGGCCTCTAAAAAAATCCTGCAATAATTTTCTGGATTCATCTTCCATTATTCCGGAGACCACTTCGGGTTTATACATGGTGGTCTTGTGTAAAAATATCTTTGCGCCATTCTCAACACCGCCGCCTTTCTCATCTGCTGCACCATAAACAAGTTTTGATATGCGCGAATGTGAGATTGCCGCCGCGCACATGGCGCAAGGTTCAAGTGTTACAAATAATGTGCAGCCCTCAAGACGGTTATTTTTATTTTTTAATAATTTCGATGCCTGACTTATCACCAGCATTTCCGCATGAGTGGTTGGGTCAAATAATTCCTCCACCTGATTATGCGCCGCCGCGATGACATTTCCACCCGCATCAATTATCACCGCGCCAATAGGCACCTCACCGCGGGAAGCGGCTGTTCTTGCCTGTTCCAGCGCCATCTCCATTTCTTTGTATCCGTTAAATCTCAAGATTCTGCCTCTTTTTATTTTATTGAGTTTATGATTTCTTTATTCCCACTTACATCATGCACGCGGATATAATCTATATTTTTTTCTGCCAGCATCCTTGAAAATCTTTTTGTTTCATCGCCGCGCTTACCGGCCGGCTCACTGGTGAACAGGGACAAAAAAGATTTTTCCGAATGTCCGACCATTACCTCAACACCATATCTTTTAAATTTCTCCGCACCCATTATTATTTCCAGATTCTGCTGATGGGTCTTGCCAAAACCGATGCCAGGATCGAATATCATTTTCTCTTTTTTTATTCCGGAATTTTCCAGCTCCATGATTTTATCTTCAAGCCAGTGTGAAAGGAAAGATATTATATCCGTGCTGTCCGGCAGGATTTGTGCCTTATCCGCAGGGATACCCAGATTATGCATGAAAATTATCTTCTTGCCAGAACGTGCGGCAATATCTTTCATTTCGTCCGAAGAACATCCTGAAACATCGTTTATGTAAGAAATATTATAGTCCAGCGCGCGGCTGATAGTTGCGTGGTTAAAACTATCTATACTTATTTCCACCTTATAGTTATTATTTTCTATCTCATTCAACAAAGGTTCCAGCCTTTGCCATTCTTCATCGGAGGAAATGATATTTGCCCCGGGACGGGTAGACTGCGCGCCGATATCGATAACATCAGCACCATCAGATATCATTTTTTCAAAATGATCTATAGCACGTTTTATATCAGTGAATCTACCGCCGTCGGAAAATGAATCCGGCGTTATGTTAAGGATACCGACTATTCTGGTCATACAGGTTTTATATCAAGTTTCTTTATCTTTTGTGTTTCCGCTATCTCATTCAACAACATCCCTGCCGTTTTCCGGCTTACCGGGTGGCGCCACTGCGGCATTATATCGGCAAGCGGCATTAACACAAAATATCTTTCCGCCATTTTCAAGTGCGGAATATGCAGATCATCCTGGTTTATCACCTCATCACCATAGGATATTATATCAATATCCAGAAATCTCGGCAGATTCAGACCTTTTTGCCTTTGCTGGCCGGTTATCTCATTTTCCGTACGGTTGCAATATTCAAGCAATTCGCGGGGATCCAGCTCCGTTTCGCCGAAAAGGACGCAATTATAATAATCCAGACCGTCCCCGGCTGATACAGTTTCAGGCAATATAGGGCCAGATTCATAGATACAGGAACATTCTTTTATATCCATCACCCCCCCAAGCAACGCCAGCCCGCGAGAAAGGTTAGCCTGCCTGTCACCCAGATTCGACCCAAGTGCAAGCACTGTAAGTTTTTTTTCTTTCATTTTGCCAAAATCAATAAAAATATTTGATACATCCGTTAACTACTGTTATTTGTAATATATCATCTTTTTAGAAAAACTGATTAATTTAATAAGGTTATTGTCTTGAAAAATATCAAATACGCCATATTAAGCCTTGCTCTTGCATTATACGCAACCACCGGCAATGCCAACCCTACGGTGCAAAGCCCTGATGTATCAGAGGAAAGCCTTGACCCGCTGCTTGAAGTATATCCGGCGGAAACAAAGGCTGAAGCTGAAAAACCGGCAGAGGATAAAGAGATATTAGACAAGGCCATAAACGAAGTGTTCCAGGAACCGAAGGAACCTGAAGAGCAGAAAAACGCCGAGACCAAGACCACTATCGAGATAGATTCCTCAAAACTTGATGATATTGCCGAAGCGCCTGCCGAAGCGCCTGAGATTGATGAATCAGCCGAGCCGGTCGCACTGCATGAAGAGCCGGTAAAAGCACCGGAAGCCGCAGTTGTCGAGACCAATCCTGAGATCAAGGCTGAAGCCCCTGTCGAAACAAAAGCTGAAGCAAAGCCTGAGCCTAAAGCTGAACCTAAGGCCGAAGAAAAAGCTGAGGTTCCTGCAACCCCTGCGGCCACAGAGGCCGAGGCTGAGCCTGTTAAGGCTGAAACTCCTGCAAAGGCTGAGAAAATGCCTGTTGCGCCGGAGAAAGTTGTTGCCAAAAAAGCGCCTGCAAAAGCAAAACAGGTCAAAAAGATCAACTTCCCTCGCCAGACCCCTAAGAGCTTAAGGGAAGATTACCTGCAACCTGGTTTTGATGGCTATAGCGGCGCCCCTGCCCCCATTACAACTCCAGTTATAACCCCCGTTACAGTTCCCGCCCCTTCCAATGAAGGATTACCGGAAAACACAAGGCCTATCGATGAGAACAGGCTTCCTACCCCAACGCCTGTAACAGCACCGGCTATTATCGCACCTGCCACAGATAACAGCGAATATCTACCTATCCCGCAGCAGCAGGTTTCCTCAGAGAAGAGTGAGTTGGATGATATACAAGATCTCCCAAGTAAAAAAAAACTTCTCAAAGTTAAGAATGATGTGAATATTGATAAAGGCAGCTTCATTGATCCGTTCGCCGCTGTCAATTCAAACCAGCCATCTGGCCAGGATCAGGAAGATCCGGCACCTATAGATGATCTTGCCTCTGATAATCAGCAGGATCTCGCTGAAGCTTTAGCGGTCAGCGAAGTTTCTCCCAAGAACGCACCTGCCCCGGAAAATTTCTATCTTGAGGATACCAGCTTAAAGGTTGAGGTGAAAGATGCCCCGACTGATACTATCGGCATAATGAAAAATGCTTATGAAGCGCTGCAGGTAGGCCAGTATGAAAGCGCCATAAAATATTATGACGATGTTCTTGCAATAGCACCAAATAACAGAAAGGCCCTGTTCGGCATAGCCACCGCCTATCACATGAGCAAGGACTACGAGAAGGCCAAGGAAGCTTACCTGAAGATAATCAAGATAGACCCTGATTACTGGCCGGCGGTCAATAATTATATCATCCTTGTCACCGAAGAAGACCCTGCAAAATCCATCCCGCGACTGGAGGAGCTTTATTCCAGGAACCCTTCATTTGCCGCCATACCGGCTCAGCTTGGAAATCTCTATTACAAAAGCAACAACATAGAAAGATCGGTTGATTATTATGTAGCCGCTATAAAGCTGGAGCCGAAGAACATTGAATACAGATATAATCTTGCGGTGATACTTGAGAAGTCCGGCAGGAATAATGAAGCCGCACAATTATACAGGTCACTGCTGGATGATGCGGCCAAAGGCCAGAAACTCCCTGAAAATCCTGTAATTATCAAGGAAAGATACGATCACCTTCTTGCAAACAACTAGTATTATATATGGAAATAATAGATCTACTGAATTATGCAAAAAGATATAAGGCATCCGACCTTCATCTTACGCCCAACCATAATCCAAGCATCAGGCTGCATGGTTTGGGGGATTAATTTCAGGTTTTCCGGATCTTCAGCAATGATATTCAAAGCATGTTATATTCCATCTTCACCGATGCGCAACGATCGATATTCGAGCGTGAGATGGAGCTGGATTTTGCCATACAGTTCGGCGATGATATGCGGTTCCGCGTTAACGCCTATACCACCGTGAACGGCCCTGCAGCTGCTTTTCGTAGCATTCCTTCAAAAGTTCTGTCGCTTGAGCAACTCAATATGCCGAAGATACTTTATAAACTCGCTGATCTGCATAAGGGCCTTGTTCTGGTCACCGGTCCGACCGGTTCCGGTAAATCCACCACCCTTGCCGCAATAATAAACGAGATAAATAAAAAATATAAAAAACATATACTCACCA